>JBIOKC010000503.1:0-1002 GCA_044451425.1 Thermodesulfobacteriota bacterium | reverse complement strand
CAGGTAGTGAACCTTATCCTTCTCGCTCTGGTATATCACATATCCGTCCTCGACCTCGTTGATGTCGATGCCGTCCGCAATCTTGGGAAATTCGTTCATAGAAGTAAGCTCCGCAATAATTTGAGTAGTATCAAACCGTGCACTAAGTATTCCAAATTGCTTTACAGTTTTCAAGACCGGAGTGAAATGTAACGGGATAAGTAAGATAGTTTGGAACTGTCGGAGGGAAAATCCAAAAAGGCCCGGGACACCTCTAAGGCGCTCCGGGCTGATCTATCGATTCGATTAATTCTCCAGGATAATTAAGCTTACGATTGTGTCGGCGTATCGCTCGAGCCCGAACCAGTCGGCTGGGATGAGGTATCCTTATCCTGTCCGCCGCATGCGAGTGCGTTAGATGTTACGAGAACAGCCCCGCCTAACGCAATTCCGAGTGTGATTGCCAATGTGAATAATATCTTTTTCATGTCGCCTTACCTCCTTTATTGTCGTATATCAAAGTTTATCTTACGGTAATGTATAATGCTAGCCTTTACAGGCAGATACTGAAAATTACTCCGCATTTCTTTCAAATCCTTTTTCATACGGGAAGGTTAGGCCGGGTTTGATACTCTACTTTCTCACATCTCACTTTTCCTAATCATTAATACGAGACAAATTGGGTATCTATTCGCTTAAACCCCTTCACCCGCGAGGCTTCTTCGTCCATGCGCTTATCCAGGTATTCGACATCCCGAGCCCGTCCGTTGCTCCACTATTGATAGCTTCCACAATAAGTTGTTGCTTCAATGTATCGATCCCGATTTCCTGTGCGGTGGTTATTCCCAGCTTCTCCATCATGGGGACGAGACTCTTAATCGTGCTCACGAACCAATCGATACCGGGAGAGTTAGCCCCGCCTATGAACGCGTCGAGATGCATCGCGGGCTCAGGCAGACCTGCCTTCTTGTAAGCAGGCAGGAGCTTGAACCCCATCTGCATCTCGGTCCCCGACTTTTCCAT
>JBIOKC010000502.1:0-1007 GCA_044451425.1 Thermodesulfobacteriota bacterium | reverse complement strand
TTACTCAGGAGAATATTGCGAGCGCCGAGCTCATAAACCGTGTTCTTATGGGCTCACGCTCCGAGATGAAGTGAGTCGCCGATTTTTCACCGTACGAAAACTGTTTTATAATAATGTATGTCAGTGACCGCGATACGTCTATGGATTCTCATTTCCGTACGTGCGCGGCTCTTGCGTTTAATTTTATCGCTATACCGTGCGGGGAAATAAAGGAGGTTTTAATCCTGAGGAGACTGCTTTTATCTCTATTACCGGTAATACTTATTGCGATAGTATCCGCGGGGAGCATCGGAGGATGCATCAGCGGTGGCATGTGCAATTTAAACTTCAATAATCTGACGAATGGCTCATCCGCAGGGGCTCAGGACTCCGAGTGGAGCTTCAAGAACGGGAATGTCGAGGTGTTCACGATTGCGTTCTTTGTCGGCGGCGCGGGGACGAGGTTGGATGCGGGGGATTTCACGTGGGAATAGACTGAGTGCAAGTCTCTCGATTTCGAGACCGCATCGCTCAAATCCGGGACAATCGACATCATCGAGGGGTACCTGAATATTGTCGCGCAGACACTGATAGGGCAGCTGTCGTTCAATCAGACCTCTAATAATTGATAAGGAGATGATATGAGTAAAAGAAGCGGCATCGCTTTCGGGTTACTGCTGGTAATGTGCGTAGGTATAATGGCGGCTTACATATTCGAATTTCAGGAAGGGAGTGACGTCCAGCTGGTCACGGACGAGGATCAGGCTGAGAATGCAACGCCGTCCCCTACCGGCGGTCTGCAGGCGGAGGCCGCTTCCCAGAAGCTCGAAAACGATATACAGAAAACCAAATACCTCCAGGATAAGCGCAAGCGGATCATGGACGAGATGGTGAGCGATGGGATAGCCGACAGGATAGAGAACCCGACGGGCGAACCTTTCGTCTATGTGATGAAGCCCTTTTACGGACTCAGCTTCAAGGAGCAGTCTTCTCTCATGAACGTGATATGGTCTTACTACATTACGGAG
>JBIOKC010000501.1:0-1010 GCA_044451425.1 Thermodesulfobacteriota bacterium | reverse complement strand
GAGCAACAATGCGATTACCAACCGGTAGCGCCCGGCGAGTCGGCGAAGGCGAAGCCCTTACAAATACCGATATAGCACCTTCGCTAGAAAAGCCCTCAGAGCGGATACCGGCGGCGCCACAGCCCGAACAACCCGAGACTAGGGCTACCCTAAGTACACTCCGGCTAATACCGAGGATTAGAGACGCATAATCTCTCTCAGAAGAATCTCGACAAACTAGCCGACCACTCGGCCAACGTATTAGCCATGCAGGACCTCGAGGATCGGCTCGGAGTTAATCTTTCGAGCAAGAACGTCAAGACTTCCCTCGATGCCGAGAAGGTCGAAGTAGCCGTTGATGCGGCCAAAGCCGGTAAAGTAGGGCCGAGGACCCTAACGAAGCAGGAAAGAGCCGCAGAATCGGTATATGAGCGTCATACAAATAGTAGGAATATTAAGGACCCGGGGGGGCCGAAGCCAAAGAGCTAGGCACACCCTTAGATGAATTTAAAGCCCTTTGGAGCGAGCTAGGCTCTCGCAAACTGGCAGAGGAAAAGACTAACGTACGCTTACGGAAAGAGAGGCGAAAATTCTACGGGACTTTTTAAACGAACATAAGACTTTAAGTCAAGATGATAGAGACACAAAGTGTTTCCCATATTAATGGTTTCAAAATACAGTATAATCAAATCGGTATGAGCAAGGCATCGTTTCTGATTACCTTTAAGCCTGATTCCGAGAGTCCCCGCGGATGGCCTGTAGGGAACCTCCAGAATTTAATAGACCATTTACGTAAATACGGAGAAGTTGAGGAAAAGTGGCGTTTTTATAGTCATAAGATGGTGGTTTTAGGTGACCGCGCTTTCCTGCTGCTTCAAGGTATACATGGACCGGCAATCATCGGATATGGCCGAGCCAATGGCAAACCCGAGAACATTAATGGAAAATGGTATGTTCCAATTAAATTTGAGAAACTTGTCAACCCTATTGACCATCCGGAGAAGGTTTTAGCCCGCAAAGATTATCTTCTC
>JBIOKC010000500.1:0-1011 GCA_044451425.1 Thermodesulfobacteriota bacterium | reverse complement strand
CTTTAATTTGCATCTAAAAGAAAGTGAGTTTAGGTTTAACAACAGAGATAAAGATATTTACAAACTTTTGCTGATAAATTTAAATCAAAATATGCTCTAATCTTATCTAGACCCTAAACTTATTTAAGCAATGAAAGTGAAAGAGATCCTTCTAAGCTCCCGTGGAAAGAACTAGGAGTTGACATTGTTCTGTAATGCGCCTGGGCTTTTAGAGAGCGGGGCAGAGATTTGAGAATATCTTCTTACATTATAGGGGACAATCTTCATCTAGAAGAGGAAACTGCGGCGCCTCCGCTTCAAGAAAGGTTAAAAGACGGTAGGTCGAGATGGGTCGACATCATCGACCCGAATGACGAGGAGCTGAGGAATCTTATCAAGCCGCTGATACTGGATGATACGATAATCCAGGAATTTATCCTCGTGGATCGCAATCTCCCCGTAGCTCATTCGGAAAAAGAGCTCTACTTCGAATTCCCGATAATAAGGGACATGGTCGTATTCGAGCTGGAGTACATATCCTTCCTCTGTATGCCTTCTCTTCTTATCACGATCCACGACCGAGAGATCGAAGTGCTGAACAAGATGTCCCAGAACCTGTGCAGACACCTCCACCTCCAGAGGGCGACGATAGCCTCACTCCTGTTTAACCTGATGGCCGAGCTTGTGGAAAAAACCACTTCCTTTTTATGGACCAGAGGGAAGAGATAACCAATCTGAGCAATAAAGTTATGAAGAATCATAACTCGATAGCCGTCCAGGCGATTCTTAATTTGAAAAAGAACATCGGACGCGTGAATATCATGATCGAAGACCAGCTCTACTGCATTAATACGATACAGATATACGATGGGATCGCCTTCGACATAGGAAAGCAGCGGAGAAACTTTAAACACCTCGAGGACGAGGTGCGTAACGGCTTCAGGTTCCTCAGCAGATATGAGAACAGGCTCGAGGACATTCACAAGCACTATGAACTAATTCTCCAGGAGAAGACGAACAACAGACTGAAGG
>JBIOKC010000499.1:0-1015 GCA_044451425.1 Thermodesulfobacteriota bacterium | reverse complement strand
GTACTGGCTGAATGCAAACTCGGTGCGGAATAGTCCGACGTCTTTTATCCCGTAATGCTTAGCGAGCTGGACGTCGATCGGGAAGCCTATGTTAGCAGTAATTTTTACACCGAGACCGTTTTTATCGGTATTTTCCTTGCCCGCTTCCTCTATTACTTCCCTTACTTTCATTAGCTTTATGTATGTGTTCTGGTACTCCGCGATGAGGCTCTCGTCCGGGTTCGAGAATATAAACCCCGTCTTGCCGTCGACGATTACTCTTTCGCCCGCCTTGAGTAGGCTGCATATGTTGTCTATGCCCACGACTGCGGGAATGCCGAGCGATTTTGCTATGATGACCGCATGAGAGGTCTCTCCCCCCTTCTCTATTACGACGGCGGAAACCTTGTTTTTAAAAAGCATCGATATGAAAGACGGCCCTATATCGTACGCTACGAGAGCCGAGCCTTCCTGCGGCTCAGTAGCGACGCTCCGCCCCTTTTTGAGACTCACGAGGTCCTGGAGTATCCTCTCGCCTATATCGCGGAAGTCCTGCGCCTTCTCCCGGAGATACTTGTCGCTGAGGTTCTCGAACTGCTGCGCTATCGATTCTATGCCTTCTATGACAGCGATCTCCGCGGGAATGTTTTTTTCCTTAAGCTTCTTTGCGAGCGTATTGCGGAGAGTGGATCCCTGGAGTATCATGAGGTGCGCCCTGAATATATCGATCTCCGCCTTCGATAAGAGCGCCTCGGAATCGAGAGTCTTTATCAGATCCCTCATGTCCTCTTCGACTTCCTTGAGAGCTTTCTTGAGCCTTCCCTTTTCTATCTTGGGACTGGCCGGCGTGAGCTTATTCGCGCTCATCTGCTGAAATAAACCCCTGAATATGAAGACGTTCCCTATCGCGACCCCTGTTGAGACTCCCTTGCCCTGATATGTTCTAGTCTCGTGCTTTACGATGGAAGGAGTTTTCAGGCGCTCGAGTATGTCGGCGACTTCGAGGAGCCCCGCGAGCCTCAAGGCGATTATCTGG
>JBIOKC010000498.1:0-1016 GCA_044451425.1 Thermodesulfobacteriota bacterium | reverse complement strand
TTATGTGGTGCATTTGATTTTTTTGGTCAAAGATTTGACGTCCATTGGTTTCTTATTACTATCACTGATATAATGCTTTTTTGATCATCGGATCGAGGGTCTATGAAGGAGCTTTCTATTGCCTATACTCCTGACAGTGACGACATATTCAACTATTACGCATGGGAGCACGGACACGTATCTCTGACGACGGCGGAATACGAACCAGTTTTTTATCGTGATCACATAATTGAGCTCAATCGCGCCGCGCTGAAGGCGCAATACGACGTGGTTGCCGTCTCATCCGTATTCTATCCGAGGGTAGCCGGCCGGTACAGGATACTTTGCGTGGGGAATAGCGTAGGCAGGAATTTCGGACCGACTCTCGTAGCGAAACGTTACAAGGCACTCGAAGACCTCCGCGGCAAACGCGTTGCGGTGGGAGGGCATCCGACCACGGGCAGCGCGTTGGCGATGATGTACTGTCCGGGTATCGAGCTCGTGGAAATGCAGTATGATTCGATAGTCGATGCACTAGCCCGGGATGAGGTGGATGCGGGAGTTATGATACATGAAGAGCTCATTCACTATCGGGAACGTGGGCTCGACTGTGTATGCGATTTGGGAGCTGCGTGGTGTGAGGACACCGGGCTGCCGCTGCCGGTGGGGCTTAATCTCGTTAGTAGAGAGCTCGGAATGGAGTTAGCCCATGATATCGCCGTTACTTGTCAGCTATCTCTTCTCTGGGGATACGAGCATTCCGGGGAGGTCTATTCCTTCGCGAGTAAATTCGGAAGGGGTCTGGCCAAGGAGCATATTGAGATGTTCAGAGTCGAGGATTTTCTCCGACTTCCCGAGGACGTTCGTAAAGCCATGAAAATAATGTTCGGGCGTGTGGCATCGATGAACCTCGGTCCGGCGATCGATTCGTTCGAGGTGATTGAAGGGAGGCCTAATCCGGAAGAGCTGTTTATAAAGAAAGATAATCTTGATTTTAGAGCGTTAAAGTAAAACTAGATGTATGGGAATATTTAGAG
>JBIOKC010000497.1:0-1016 GCA_044451425.1 Thermodesulfobacteriota bacterium | reverse complement strand
TAAAACCTACTGGAGGGCCGAACGGGTGTTTGTTGAAAAAAGCTCCGATGAGCTGAGGGTAGGGGTGAAAGGCTAATCAAATTCCGTGATAGCTCGTTCTCTCCGAAATAGCTTTAGGGCTAGCCTCGGATGATTTGTCGTGGTGGTAGAGAACTGAATGGACTATGGGGCTTTCCAGCTTACAGAATCCAATCAAACTTCGAATGCCATAGAACAACCAATCCGGGAGTCAGACGGCGGGGGCTAAGCTTCGTCGTCGAGAGGAAAACAGTCCAGATCGCCTGCTAAGGTCCCCAAATCCAAGCTAAGTGGGAAAGGAAGTCGGAACGCCCAGACAGCCAGGAGGTTGGCTTAGAAGCAGCCATCCTTTAAAGAAAGCGTAATAGCTCACTGGTCAAGCGGTCCGGTGCCGACAATATAACGGGGCTCAAGCTTGGTACCGAAGCAGCGAATGCACATCTTTACGGGTGTGCGTGGTAGGAGAGCATTCTCAACAGTTTGAAGCTAGACTGAAAAGACTGGTGGACGGTTGAGAAGAGACCCTGCCGGCATAAGTAGCGATAACGGAGGTGGGAACCCTCCGCGCCGAAAGTCTAAGGTTTCCTGAGAAAGGTTAATCCGCTCAGGGTCAGTCGGATCCTAAGGTGAGGCCGAAAGGCGTAACCGATGGACATCCGGTTAATATTCCGGAACTCCCTTGTATTCGTTATTACGATGGGGTGACGCAGTAGGATAAGCAGGCCGTCCTATGGCTATGACGGTTGATGCGTGTAAGGTGTTCTTCGTAGGAAAATCCGCGAGGAAGTTATCACTGAGACGCAAAACAGTACTCCGTATGGAGGAAAGCTGCTGATTCCACACTGCCAAGAAAAACCTCTAAGGAGAAGATAAGGGATCCGTACCTCAAACCGACACAGGTAGACGAGGAGAATATCCTAAGGCGCTCGTGAGAACAGTTGGTAAGGAACTCGGCAAATTAACCCCGTAACTTCGGGAGAAGGGGTGCCGCATTAGGG
>JBIOKC010000496.1:0-1017 GCA_044451425.1 Thermodesulfobacteriota bacterium | reverse complement strand
CCGCGATGCCGCCCGCCCCTATCTCCTTAATATCTTCTCTCTTATTCGAATGCATCCTGACGAGCCGTCCGATCTTCTCCCTCTTATCTTTAGTGGAGTTATAAACTGTGCTGCCTGAAAGAAGTTTTCCAGAATAGACCCTAATATAAGTGAGCTGGCCGACAAACGGGTCGGTCATAATCTTAAACGCGAGAGCCGAAAACGGCTCGTCGTCTTTCGGATATCTCACCTCTCCCTGATCTGTATCAGTATTTATACCCTCTATCGGAGGTACGTCTAAAGGGGAAGGCAGATAGGCTACTATCGAATCCAGCAGCAGCTGAACGCCTTTATTTTTGAACGCAGAGCCCAGTATCACGGGCACGATTTTAAGATCAATTGTAGACTTCCTTATTGAAGTCTCTATCTCATCTTGCGATACCGCTTCCCCGTTCAGATATTTTTCCATTATCGCTTCATCGAAATCGGCAAGAGATTCTATGAGTCTGTCTCTTCCGGCTTCCGCTTCAGCCTGCATCTCACCGGGAATGTCCTCCCATTCGTAAGTAAGTCCGAGGGATTCCTCGTCCCAGATCGCAAGCTTCATTCTTATAAGGTCAATGATTCCTTTAAAATTATCGCCTTCGAAGTAGGGCGCGTGGAGCGGCACGGGATTCGCATTCAATCTGTCCTTGATTTGAGATACGACTTTCCCGAAATCTGCCCCTATCTTATCCATCTTGTTAACGAATGCCATCCTCGGCACCCTGTACCTGTCCGCCTGTTTCCATACCGTCTCCGACTGCGGCTCGACGCCGCCTACCGAATCGAACACGACGACGGCACCGTCCAGCACTTTTAGTGATCTTTCGACCTCTATGGTGAAGTCCACATGGCCGGGTGTGTCGATGATATTTATCCTGTAGTCGTTCCAGAAACAGGTAGTAGTAGCGGAAGTGATTGTGATTCCCCTCTCCCTTTCCTGCTCCATCCAGTCCATAGTGGCGGTTCCTTCATGAACCTCGCCTATCTTATATG
>JBIOKC010000495.1:0-1018 GCA_044451425.1 Thermodesulfobacteriota bacterium | reverse complement strand
TTCTTGTTCTTTCGTAGCTTTACGCGAAGGAGGAAGCGAAGGAGGGTAGAGATGCTAGTACGGAACGTAAATTGAAAAATAAAAATCTTGCTATTCTTAATTGAATACATAGGATTCATATAATGAATCCCGATTTTGGAAAACCATCCTAAAATCGGGGAAGGTAAGAAAATTAGTTTTTTAAAGTTGTTTCGAATAAAGTCCGTAAGTACTTAACTAAACTTACATGATATTTTGAGAGTTTGATCCTAGCTCAGGGTGAACGCTGGAAATGTGGATACCGGCATGCAAGTCAAGGGGCCGCAAGGCACCGGCGAACGGCTTAGTAACACGTAGATACATACCGTAAAGTGGGGCATAGCTCGTCGAAAGACGGGGTAATTTCCCATAGTCCCGCAAGGGTAAAGGCGCAAGCCGCTTTATGAATGGTCTGCGGTCTATCAGCTAGTTGGTGGGGTAAAAGCCTACCAAGGCTATGACGGATAGGGGGCGTGAGAGCGCGACCCCCAAGAATGGCACTGCGACACGGGCCATACTCCTACGGGAGGCTGCAGTCGAGAATCTTCCACAATGGACGAAAGTCTGATGGAGCGACATTTCGTGATGGATGAAGCCCTTCGGGGTGTAAACATCTTTTATCTGGGAGTAATTTAATGAAAGTACCAGATGAATAAGGGGATACTAATTCTGTGCCAGCAGTAGCGGTAATACAGAATCCCCGAGCGTTACCCGGATTTATTGGGCGTAAAGGGTTCGTAGGTGGTAGAGTAAGTTGCAAATTAAACTTCATCGGCTTAACCTTTGAACTGTTTGCAATACTGCTATACTAAGAGGGCGTTAGAGGCAAACGGAACCGACGGAGTAGGGGTGAAATCCGTTGATATCGTCGGGAACACCAAAAGCGAAGGCAGTTTGCTGGGACGACCCTGACACTGAGAGACGAAAGCGTGGGGAGCAAAAAGGATTGACGTTCATGGGAGGGCGTTGAACAACTTTTTAAAGTAACGAACCTTAAAAT
>JBIOKC010000494.1:0-1027 GCA_044451425.1 Thermodesulfobacteriota bacterium | reverse complement strand
CCGGCCGGTACATCCAATGGGAAGGTTGGACAGACTACTAAACAAGGCAGACGACTACAAGGAAGCCGGTCGCTTTGAAGAGGCTCTAAAAGAGCTCACCAAGGCAGTCAAGATAGCTCCCCGGGATCCGGACGTCTACCTATCCTTCGCTCTAACTTATGACGCAATGGAGGATTTTCACTCCTCGGTGTTTTATTTCAGGAAAGCAGTCGACCTTAACCATGAAGACCCTTACATATGGACCCAGCTCGGGATAACCCTTTCGAGAATGGGCAGGCACGGTGAAGCGCTCAGGGCTTATCAGGAAGCGCTCGAGTTCGACTCCGAGTACGTTATAGCAAAATGGCATATAGCGCTCACCTACAGATCTATCGGACTCTACGAGGACGCGCTGCGTTACTTCGACGAGTGCAGAAATTCGGAGACGGATATCGATTATATAAAGGGCGAAATACGTTATCAGACCGGGCTCTGCTACTTCGATATGGGGTGGACTAAAGAAGCGCTTTACGAGTTCAGGAAGCATCTGGAATCCTGCCCGAATGACGCCTGGGCGCACATGTCGGTAGGCAACTGTTACTTCGATTTCGGATGGATAGACGAATCCGCCGCAAAATTCAAGGAGGTCATCTCCCTCGCTCCGGAATTCATACCGGCTTATAACGCGCTCGCCCTCTCGCTCGCAGAAAAGGGATGGTACGACGAAGCTCTCGACGTCCTGAGGACAGCGCTCCAGATATCGCCCGATGACGAGACGGTCAAGGACAATATGGACTATATTCAGTCGCTCAAGGAAGACGACGATGGCGCTAAAGGCGTCATACTCCTGAGCATTATCCTCTCATTGTTGAAAAGAAAAGATATCTGCAACTGATTCCGCGCAACTAAGGCAATAAACCTTTCAGTATAATCCCGGTATTATTTACATCCGGCAATTGTTCAGCTTGTCTCACCCGCATTCCCCGGAACGACTCATCGTAAACTCCCCTTTGCGAATGCCGGCGAATGATATTTATAACGTAACGAT
>JBIOKC010000493.1:0-1028 GCA_044451425.1 Thermodesulfobacteriota bacterium | reverse complement strand
TCGTCGGTCGGCGAGAGGAAGACCTGAGTCTTGTGCTTCATTCTCCTGAACGATTTCGAATGTATTATTCTATCCCTGTCCCTCTGGTAGTCAGTGCGTATGTAGCAGGGCTCTTCGTAGACCATCCTGCCCTTCGTCTCCGCGCTGAGCGCGGCGTACGGGGAAAGAATTTTTTTCTCGATCTCTTCTGACTGTTCTCTTATGTTCATAAAATAACCGCGACTCAGAGCCTTACCGATATGCCCTTCGAATCCATGAATGTCTTTGCATCGCTTATCGAATGTTCCCCGTAGTGGAATATGGACGCGACGAGCACCGCGTCCGCTTCTCCGTATTTAACGCCGTCCGCCAGATGCTCCAGGCTCCCTGCGCCTCCTGAAGCGATGACGGGTATCGATACGGCCCTCGATACGGCCCTCGTCAGAGGTATATCGTAACCCGATTTCGTCCCGTCCTTGTCCATGCTCGTAAGGAGTATCTCTCCTGCGCCGTTCGACTCCATCTTCTTCGCCCATTCAATGGCGTCTATCCCGGTGGGTTTCCTTCCGCCGTGCGTATATACTTCCCACTTCCCCTCCGAGACCCCTCTGGCGTCTATCGCGACGACTATGCACTGGCTGCCGAACCTCTCGGCGGCCTTTCTTACGAAATCCGGGTCCTTCACCGCGGCCGTGTTTATGGAAACCTTGTCCGCCCCGGCGAGCAGGAGCTGTCTTACGTCCTCAAGAGTCCTCACGCCCCCGCCTACGGTGAGCGGTACGAACACCTCCCCCGCCGTCCTTTCCACGACGTCTATCATCGTGTCCCTCTCCTCGTGGGACGCCGTTATATCGAGGAAGCAGATTTCGTCCGCGCCCTCGTCGCTGTATTTCTTCGCTATCTCGACAGGATCGCCCGCGTCCCTTAAATTAACGAAATTGACGCCCTTTACGACCCGTCCGTCCTTCACGTCGAGACAAGGGATTATTCTTTTAGATAACATTACGAGTACCTTTGAATTGCGTCCGCGAGATCGATACCGCCCGTAT
>JBIOKC010000492.1:0-1028 GCA_044451425.1 Thermodesulfobacteriota bacterium | reverse complement strand
GATTGTAGACAGGTCGACGCCTCCCCCTAAGGGGTTATTGAGCCTTACGCCGTCGAGCAGTATTACGACCTGATCGTTCGACGACCCCCTTATGGACATTGTCTTCAGCTGCCCGAACCCGCCGTAGTCGCGCACTACGACGCCCGGGGAGAATGAAAGAATTTCAGATGCGGTGTTGTACTCGCCCTGAAAATCTTGGAGGTCAATAACCGTTGAGAAAGCGGAGGGATAATCGAGTGGCGGCTCTTCAGGAGTCCCCTCGACCACCACCTCCTCAAGGGTCTTTTCTTTATCCTCCTGGGCGTAAGCCGCAATCGAAGAGATAATTATAAGAGCGGATAGGAACGCTTTTAGCACATACGCCCCCGGTTCGCGTTACTGAAACCGGGTGGCTCGATCAGTTGAAAAACCATTTACTTTCTCCCCCCGAAGAAGAGTAAATTCACAGTTATAAGGCAGATGTTCTGGCTCGTAGTCTCGGGACTCCCCCGCGCCTTCCCGGAAAACTGACTCCAGTGGCATAATGCGGGGGACTTTAAGGACTACTCACAGCAGCGAGCGGGCTGCACCGGATTTACACCGGATTTCCCTTTTAAGCTGGGAGCACCTTATATCTATAAATTGTTAAAGAGCGCTAATTCAGATACATCATAACGTTAGGGATAACTAATTTCAAGTCATGCTGAAATTAGCCCGGACTTAATGAGGGGGTTATGGCATTCGAAGACGTTTTTATTCTTTCAATTCATATGCGGAATAACCTAGTTTCCTAATGTTTTGATGAGTTCCGAGCGAGAAATATTATTAGTACATGCTGATTATATATTTATTCCCCCCTCGACCGCTTTCTTTCTCTCTGCCGATACGAATGTCTCCCTTAAGAGTATGTGTTCGACTCCTTCCGGATCCCTCCCCGCTTTTCTTGCCTCGTCATTGTAGTAGCCGAGCATGTCCCTCACTATGTCCCCAGTCCTGCCGGGACCAATCAGAAGCGGATACCCGAACCGGCCGGCGCGCCTTATCGCGGG
>JBIOKC010000491.1:0-1029 GCA_044451425.1 Thermodesulfobacteriota bacterium | reverse complement strand
GGTGCATATATACTTGCCGATAGTAAGCAGAAGCCCGACATTATATTCATAGGCACCGGCTCCGAGGTCCAGTTATGCCTCGGCGCCTATGAGATTCTTAAGAAACAGGGGATTAAGGCGAGGGTCGTAAGCATGCCTTGCTGGTCGATTTACGAGATGCAGGGCCCTGAATACTGGGAAGAGGTCCTGCCCTCATCCGTGCATGCGAGGGTGTCCGTGGAGGCCGGCTCGACTTTCGGCTGGCGGAGGTATGTGGGCTCGTATGACCGGGGTGGCGTGATTGGCATTAGCACCTTCGGAGAGTCCGCCCCGATAGGCGACCTTCTTCCCGAGTTTGGATTCACGGTAGACCATGTCGTTGTCAAGGCAAAAGAAATTCTCAAGCTCAATGATAAAAAAAGAGTTAAAAAATCCGTGAAGATGTGAAGAAATAATGTAGATTTAAGAATTGTTGTTGTGATTCGTTTTACTTTTATCGAATAACATTCTAAATAAACGGGAGATAGACAATGTCCAGAATCAAGGAGCTAGCAAAACTCGGCCAGTCGATCTGGTATGACTATATAAGGAGATCCTTACTAACCTCCGGGGAGCTTCAGGCTCTCATAGACGAGGGTCTCAGGGGGGAGACTTCGAATCCCTCCATCCTTGAAAAAGCGATTGCCGGAAGCTCCGACTATGACGAAGACCTCAAGGCCCTGGTAGCGGAAAATAAATCCGTAAACGAGATCTACGAGGCGCTCGCGTTAAAGGACATTGCAATGGCCGCCGATCTGTTCAGGCCCCTCTACGACAAGTCTAACGCCACTGACGGATTTATTAGCCTCGAAGTGAGCCCGACATTGGCCAACGACACGAAGAACACTATCAAGGAGGCGAGGAGATACTTCGTCACCCTTGGTCGACCCAACGTCATGATAAAAGTGCCCGCGACAAAGGCCGGCATCCCCGCTATCACGGAGCTCATAGGCGCGGGTATAAACGTGAACGTAACGCTGATGTTCAGCATCGAGCAGTACAGGGCAGTAT
>JBIOKC010000490.1:0-1031 GCA_044451425.1 Thermodesulfobacteriota bacterium | reverse complement strand
TTCCGGCACCGGGCAGGCGTCAGCCCCTATACGTCGTTTTAGACTTAGCAGAGACCTGTGTTTTTGTTAAACAGTCGCCTGAGACTATTCACTGCGACCCTCTTACGAGGGCACTCCTTCTCCCGAAGTTACGGAGCTAATGTGCCTAGTTCCTGAACATACCATCACCCGAGCGCCTTAGAATATTCATCTCGTCCACCTGTGTCGGTTTGTGGTACGGTTACCTGACTCTCCTTAGAGGATTTTCCTGGCAGACGACCCGGCGGATTTGCCTGTCCGGATCTCCCTTCACCCTGGATTGTAACCATTGCGCTCCAGAGCTTACAGTCCGCGTCCCCCCTTCGGTCTTGATCGAAACAAGGTAGTGCAGGAATATTAACCTGCTGTCCATCCGCTACGCCTTTCGGCCTCGCGTTAGGCTCCGACTAACCCTGAGCGGATTAACCTTTCTCAGGAATCCTTAGACTTACGGCGACCAGGGTTCGCACCTGGTTTCTCGCTACTTATGCTGGCAGAGTCACTTCTCAACGCTCCAGCCCTTCTTTCGATAGACCTTCGATGCTGTTGAGAACGCTCTCCTACCATTCGTTGCTGCTTTCGCAGGCAACGAATCCGTAACTTCGGTATCATGCTTAAGCCCCGATATATTGTCGGCACCGAGCCGCTCGACCAGTGAGCTATTACGCTTTCTTTCAAGGATGGCTGCTTCTAAGCCAACCTCCTGGCTGTCTGAGCGTCCCGACTTCCTTTCCCACTGAGCATGAATTTGGGGACCTTAGTTGACGGTCTGGGCTGTTTCCCTTTCGACAATGAAGCTTAGCCCCCACTGTCTGACTCCCTCGCTACACATTCACGGCATTCTCAGTTTGGTTGGATTCGGTAACCCGGGAAGGCCCCTAGTCCAATCAGTTCTCTACCACCGCGACGGACCACGAGAGGCTAGCCCTAAAGCTATTTCGGAGAGAACGAGCTATCACGGAATTTGATTAGCCTTTCACCCCTACCCTCAGCTCATCCAAGCTGTTTTCAAC
>JBIOKC010000489.1:0-1033 GCA_044451425.1 Thermodesulfobacteriota bacterium | reverse complement strand
ATTATACCCTCTGCCCTCACCCGGAGTTTTGGATTCGTCGGGGAAAGATTGCTCCCCCCCGCAGCCGAAGCGTTGTAATCAACAGCGGAAGGTCTTGGCCAGAGATACTCCGGTCGTGTAAACTTCTGAGCGATTAGCTCGCTCCCAACCACTTTACCCTGTGCGTTCTTGATGATCGAGCCTTCCGCCTTGCGGGGCGCGAACGTCAGGCCGATTGCATATATCAGAATCGTGTAAATAACGCAGCAGACAGCCATCGTGAAAATCACAACCCTGATTGTTGTAACAAGCTGTCTAGCAACTCCAAGATTTTCTTTATCTTTTTTCATAGTTACGCCTCCTAAAAAAGTCCAGAGATACTAAGAGCCATATCGATTAATTTTATACCGATGAAGGGAACGATAACCCCTCCCAGGCCATATACGAGCAGATTCTTCCTCAGGAGAGTCTCCGCTCCGACGGGTCTGTATTTAACCCCCCTAATAGCGAGTGGTATCAATATCGGGATAATGACCGCATTGAATATCAGGGCGGACAAGATTGCGCTCTCCGGAGTACGGAGGCCCATTATGTTGAGCGCTTTCAGCCCCGGTATGGTGAGAATGAAGATTGCCGGTATTATCGCAAAATATTTTGCTACATCGTTTGCGATCGAGAACGTCGTGATCGCCCCCCTCGTTATGAGGAGCTGTTTCCCGATCTCTATCACCTCGATGAGTTTCGTCGGGTCGCTGTCAAGGTCCACCATGTTGCCAGCTTCCTTCGCGGCTTGAGTTCCTGAGTTCATCGCGATGCCTATATCGGCCTGCGCGAGCGCTGGCGCATCGTTTGTCCCGTCCCCCATCATCGCCACGAGTCTCCCGGAACGCTGCTCCCGACGTATGTACTCGAGCTTGTCCTCAGGTTTTGCTTCGGCGATGAAATCATTTACGCCCGCCTCCTTCGCGATCGCAGCTGCCGTAAGCGGGTTATCGCCTGTCACCATGACAACGCGGAGCCCCATTGCGCGCAGCCTGATAATACGGTCCCTTAT
>JBIOKC010000488.1:0-1034 GCA_044451425.1 Thermodesulfobacteriota bacterium | reverse complement strand
GATAATGTGCATACAAGATGAAGCTTGTGCGGCATGTTTTGCTTAGGCAAAACGGCCGTAAATTTTTGAGATTAATTTACTCAAGTTTTCAATACTTTTTTTTATTGAGAATTTGATCTTGGTTCAGATTGAATGCTGACGGCGTGGATGAGGCATGCAAGTCGAACGAAAAGAGCAGCTTGCTGTTCTTTTAGTGGCGGAAGGGTTAGTAATACATGGGTAACTTGCCTTTAACTTGGGAATAACGCTTGGAAACGAGCGCTAATACCGAATGTGATGGTCCGGGGCATCCCGGATTTATTAAAGTGGGGGATCGCAAGACCTCGCGGTTAAAGAGAGGCCCATGGGATATCAGCTAGTTGGTGAGGTAATGGCTCACCAAGGCTAAGACGTCTAGGCGGATTGAGAGATTGACCGCCAACACTGGGACTGAGACACTGCCCAGACTCCTACGGGAGGCTGCAGTCGAGAATCTTTCGCAATGGGCGAAAGCCTGACGAAGCGACGCCGTGTGAGTGAAGAAGGCCTTCGGGTTGTAAAGCTCTTTCGCTAGGGAACAAGAGAGACTGGATAATACCCAGTTGATTTGATGGTACTTGGTAAAGAAGCACCGGCTAACTCCGTGCCAGCAGCTGCGGTAATACGGAGGGTGCAAGCATTGATCGGAATTACTGGGCGTAAAGGGCGCGTAGGCGGCTTAGAAAGTCAGATGTGAAATTCCGGGGCTCAACCCCGGAGCTGCATTTGAAACTATCCAGCTAGAGGTTAGTAAGGGAAAACGGAATTCCACGTGTAGCGGTGAAATGCGTAGATATGTGGAAGAACACCAGTGGCGAAGGCGGTTTTCTAGTTTATACCTGACGCTGAGGCGCGAAAGCAAGGGGAGCAAACAGGATTAGATACCCTGGTAGTCCTTGCTGTAAACGATGTATACTTGGTGTAACCGGACTCAACCCTGGTTGTGCCGTAGCTAACGCGTTAAGTATACCGCCTGAGGAGTACAGTCGCAAGGCTGAAACTCAAAAGAATTGACG
>JBIOKC010000487.1:0-1034 GCA_044451425.1 Thermodesulfobacteriota bacterium | reverse complement strand
TACTATTTCACCCTCCTGTCAGGAGTACTTTTCACCTTTCCCTCACGGTACTTGTCCACTATCGGTCACTAGTGAGTATTTAGCCTTACGAGATGGTTCTCGCAGATTCCCACAAAATTTCACTTACTCCGTGGTACTTGGGATACTTTCAAGAGGCGGCAACATTTTCGCTTACATGGCTTTCACATTCTATGGCCAGTCTTTCCAGACTGTTTAGCTAACATGCCGTTTTGTAACTCTTTGCCGTACTCGAAATCCGGCCGAAAGTCCCGCTTAGCCCGTGATGCAACGATTCGAGTCTTATACACATCACAAGGTTTAGGCTGATTCCGTTTCGCTCGTCGCTACTCGGGAAATCACGATTGTTTTCTCTTCCTCCAGGTACTTAGATATTTCAGTTCCCTGGGTTAGCTCTTGAGCACCTATTAATTCAGTGCCCAGTGGTACGACATTACTCGCACCGGGTTGCCCCATTCGGAAATCCACGGGTCTAAGGTTGCTTCCACCTATCCGTGGCGTATCGCTGGTAACCGCGTCCTTCATCGCCTACTAGTGCCAAGGCATCCACCGTATGCCCTTTGTAACTTTAACCAAAAATCTTTATCAATACAGATAGACTGTGCTTGATAAACTTGTTACCCATCCCGATTCATATCAGGATGAGCCTTTTTACGGAAAAACTTACTTTGTTAAAAGAACAATTTGTTTCATCGTCGCTTCGCATAAAGTTTGGCGAGTTGCGGAATCAGCCGGATTCGAACCGACAGCCTTCTCCGAATTATCCGCTTACATCTGTAAGTGGAATCTGCCATGGCGCTATAGCGCCACAAGTTATGCAGATATTTTTTTCGGAGGCGCTCTTTCCATAAAGAGCTTTGATACCTATATTTTTGAGAACGTTTGTTTTATGTCCGATCTCGATCGGACACTACAGAATAAACTGTAGGTTTGTTTCGTGGAGCCTATCGGGATCGAACCGATAACCTTCTGCTTGCAAGGCAGATGCTCTCCCAGTTGAGCTAAGGCCCCTATAG
>JBIOKC010000486.1:0-1036 GCA_044451425.1 Thermodesulfobacteriota bacterium | reverse complement strand
TGCACTGGTATGTTGACCAATTTAAACCTATAAGCCCGGTTGGCCCTCGTGACCATTATTGGTTTACACCGGAAGAAGAAGCGGTCGAGCTCGAACGTTTGCTTCAGGCAAGGCAGTATTATCTGGAACATACTGCTATCGACCACAACCCGGAAGGGGTTATAGATGAAGAGGGACAATGTTTACTAGGATTGTAACGATCGGTCTTGTATCGGTAGCGCCATTGTCCTATTTTATGCACAGTGTGCGCTCGGAACTTATGCCTCCCTTATCCGGTGTTCTCTGTATCACAGTTAGAAGAAATAATTCTTCGAACATTATTAACGAAATCAGTGGCAAACGATAGTATTTTTGAAACGATGATGCCGATGGTGGATGGGCTTGCGAAAGTCAAACGACTTATGACGCAAGGAGCATCCCCTCGTGCTGATAATTGGAAACGACACACTACGGGTCTATAAGGAATTTGAACAGGAAGAAGTAAACGGACTAATACTACCTCACCTTAAGCTTATCGGAGATAAGAAACGACTACACGGGATATTTTGCAGTCCGCATAAAATATACCCGAAGATGTTCTCATTCTCATTTTCGCCGGCGAGTCTGACTTCGCCAACGGGAGACAATTTAATCCCTGCCGAGCCTGAAACGATTACGGCAGCGATCGTACGGTTCAAGGAGATCACAGGGCTCGACATCGCAGATGCGGAGGTGAGCAGACTCGATGTAACACTCATGATGAGCACACGGTATCCGGTAAGCGCTTATTTCCCGATCTTTCATGGCAGTAAGAGTTATAGGTATACCGAAAAGGAACATGGGCGGTATCTGAACAACAATTGCAATGAAATTGCGCTTGCCCTCTACGACAAGCAGGAAGAGCGACTGCACAGAGGGCGTGAACGCCATTCACAGCCTGGGGAGGAGAATTTACTCCGTCTGGAATTACGGATCTTACGGCACGTCAAAACATACCTGAAGTTAGGCATCTATCTGCCGAAACTGACCGTTGCCGATCTGTCATACGGTTATGGGT
>JBIOKC010000485.1:0-1038 GCA_044451425.1 Thermodesulfobacteriota bacterium | reverse complement strand
GTCAGGGGTTATACCGGTGAATTCAATGAGATGATACGCTGCCTCACGGAAATTGGCCTCGAGCGAGAGGAGGGGAACATACTCTCGATTGCGCTCAGGGCTGCGGGCATGACCGCAGGGGGTTATTCGTCCAAGGTAGGCATCGAGCTTGAGCCCGATATGCCTTTGGCGGCGGCGCTCAAGATCATACTGAAAAGCCTTCTCGAAACCATGAAGATGAACGAAGAAGGCATAGTGCTCGATATAGATACCGAATTCCTCCACGACTACAGGGTGGCCGTTCGGAGGACGCGCTCGGCGCTCACTCTGATAAAGGGCGTTTTTCCCGAAAGCGTCAAAGAGAGATTCAAAACCGATTTCGCCCGCATAGGCAAGAAGTCTAACGAGCTCCGCGATCTCGACATCTATCTTCTTAGAAAGGAGAGGTACATGGAAATGCTTCCGCCCAATCTGAGGCCGGGATTAGAGCATCTATACGAAATAATAGGCCGTGAAAGAGAAAACGCGCTAGGGGAGTTTGTGCGGGAGCTCTCGTCCGATACGTACGCGCATAGCATCGAGTCGTGGGAAAATTTTCTGAACGAGCCGTTTACCGGAGAAGGCGCTCTTGAAGGCGCTTCCGTCCCTGTCATAGGACTTGCGAGAAAACGTATACGCAAGAGGTATAAGAAGGCCGTCAGGCTGGGAAAGGAGATAAACGAAAAATCGCCCGACGTAGACCTCCACTCGCTTAGGATAGAATGCAAGAAGCTCAGATACTATCTCGAATTCTTCGAGTCCCTCTTTCCGGAGAGCGAAATTAAGGCTGCGATAAAACACCTCAAGATACTCCAGGACAACCTAGGGGATTTTAACGACCTCCGAGTGCAGCAGGAGAGGCTGAGAGGCTACATATCGAAGATGGATTCTTCGGAAAGAGCCGGTTACACGATAGCCGCAGCGGGCGGGTTAATATCACGGTTATACGAACGGCAGAAGGAAATCAGGTCTCAATTCTCCGAGCGGTTCGACGAGTTCTCCGAGGGAGAGATGAAGGAG
>JBIOKC010000484.1:0-1043 GCA_044451425.1 Thermodesulfobacteriota bacterium | reverse complement strand
TGCAGGAGGTCTTAAAGACACATAGACCCCCAATAGTGCCAAGAACAATTGAATAATACCGAGTGCGGCGGTAAGAGAAATCCCCATGTCCGAAAGGCTACCATGTGAGACACCGGAAGTAAACAAAATCTTTCCATTTCAAACTGACCCACTACCAATCTGTCTATAATCTTTAAATTATCCTGGATTTAAAGTAAAATAATATTTTAATACCGGGGAGGTAGAAATATGGGACATATAAAAGGACTGAAATGCAGGGAATGCGGAAGAGAATACCCCATTGAGCCTATATATGTATGCGAATTCTGCTTCGGCCCCCTCGAAGTGGCGTACGATTATGGCAGCATAGCAAAGGCGATAAACAGGAAAAAGATAGAGAAACGGCCGCAGAACCTCTGGCGCTACCGCGAACTCCTCCCGATCGACGGTGACCCGCAGGTCGGCCTGAATTCGGGTTTTACGCCGCTCGTGAAGGCAGACAGCCTTGCGAAGGAGCTCGGGCTCGATGAGTTATATATTAAGGACGATACGGTCGTGCATCCGACGCTTTCGTTCAAGGACAGGGTCGTCTCGGTCGCATTGACCAAGGCCAGGGAATTCGGTTTCGATACGGTCGCCTGCGCGTCTACAGGAAACCTTGCACACTCTGTTTCAGCGCATGGCGCAAGCTCCGGGTTCAAACGGTTCATCTTTATCCCCGCCTCCCTCGAGCCGAGCAAGATCATTGCCTCGCTCGTCTATGGGCCGAACCTGATTGCGGTTGACGGCAACTATGACGAGGTGAACCGGCTCTGCAGTGAGGTGGCGAATAAATACCGCTGGGCCTTTGTGAATATCAATATACGGCCTTTTTATGCCGAAGGGTCCAAGACGCTCGGCTATGAGATTATTGAACAGCTCGGATGGAAGGCGCCGGACAATATCGTGGTGCCCTGTGCCAGCGGTTCCCTGCTCACCAAGGTATGGAAGAGCTTCAAGGAGTTCAGGGAGATCGGCATACTGAAGGAACTCGGTACCAGGGTCTTTGCAGCGCAGGCCACGGG
>JBIOKC010000483.1:0-1044 GCA_044451425.1 Thermodesulfobacteriota bacterium | reverse complement strand
TTCTGGTATTGGATTTGGTTATTGATTGTGTAGGATAGCTGGGAGCCTGTGAAGCCGCGGCGTTAGCCGTGGTGGAGGCAACGGTGAAATACCAGCCTGTTGATGACTAGATTCTAACCTTGTCCTGTGAAACCAGGCATGAAACAGTGCCAGATGGGCAGTTTGACTGGGGCGGTTCCCTTCTAAAGAATAACGAAGGGGTCCAAAGGTTCACTCAGGACGGTCGGCAATCGTCTGTAGAGTGCAAAAGCATAAGTGAGCCTGACTGCGAGTCCGACAGGACGAGCAGGCACGAAAGTGGGGTTTAGTGATCCGGTGGTTGAATGTGGGATTGCCATCGCTCAACGAACAATAGGTACTCTGGGGATAACAGGCTGATCGCGCTCGAGAGTTCATATCGACAGCGCGGATTGGCACCTCGATGTCGGCTCATCCTATCCTGGGGCTGTATAAGGTCCCAAGGGTCCGGCTGTTCGCCGGTTAAAAGG
The DNA here is from genome assembly GCA_044451425.1 of Thermodesulfobacteriota bacterium. Taxonomy (GTDB): domain Bacteria; phylum Desulfobacterota_D; class UBA1144; order Nemesobacterales; family UBA2774; genus 2-12-FULL-53-21. Next base: position 556 of record JBIOKC010000483.1, on the reverse strand, counting down.
GTACGTGAGCTGGGTTTAGAACGTCGTGAGACAGTTCGGTCTCTATCTGGTGTGGGCGCACGATCATTGAAGAAAAGATCTCCTTAGTACGAGAGGACCGGGAGATACGAACCTCTGGTGTTCCAGTTATCCTGCCAAGGGTAATGGCTGGGTAGCCATGTTCGGAAGGGATAAGCGCTGAATGCATATAAGTGCGAAGCCCGTTTCAAGATGAATGATCGATCCCCCGCAAGGGGGTGAAGGCACGTTGTAGACTACGACGTTGATAGGCAGCATGTGTAAGATCCGTAAGGATTTAAGCTAAGCTGTACTAATCTGCCAAATGCTTGATCATTTTTAAATTTTGATCGGCATTATTGTATTATCCTGTATTTCATAATTGTCTTTAATTTTTCCGGTAACTTTACTGGTGGGGCTACACCCGTTCCCATTCCGAATACGGAAGTTAAGCCCATCGAGGTCGATGGTACTATGGTCTCACGGCCATGGGAGAGTAGAACGTTACCGGTTTATTTAGAATGCCCCGTGGTCAGATGATTACGGGGCATTTTTTATG
>JBIOKC010000482.1:0-1045 GCA_044451425.1 Thermodesulfobacteriota bacterium | reverse complement strand
ATACTATATAGGAGGGTTAGGGGGGTATAGGGTTTATTCCTTAACAGAGGCCTCATAGGAATGGTTTTCAGGTTTTGATGCCAAACTCATTTTCCGAGGGACCTATTTATGGACTGGGAGAATGGCTCATTATCTGAAGAAATTTCTACTAGTATAAAAAAATGAGCGAGGGGAGTGCTATGGTTATTTAGTAACGGAGGGATGGGTGAGCCTTACTAAGAGCGCTCCCTTACCTGGGGAGTCTTCATGGTATGTGGAATGCGCAAATTCTAACACACGCCCCGGCGACATACAGGCAAAGGCATGGGCGATCTGTGCCGATCCGGCCGTTTTCAAGACTAATATAAAATGAACCCCTCCGGAATGAGCGGATTCTCTACCGGGACGGATTAGGAATCTTGAAAAAGATTGTATAGAGCACTGGTACCACGACGAGCGTAAGCACTGTCGCTACAAGCAGTCCGAACATGATGGTCACGGCCATAGCTACGAAGAACGCGTCCTGAAGCAGCGGAACCATACCCAGAATCGTCGTCGCTGCCGCCATCATTACCGGATTTAAACGACTCACGCCGGAATCCACAACTGACTGATATCGGTCCTTGCCGCTTTTTATTTCCGTGTTTATTTGATCTATAAGTACTATCGCATTTTTAATTAGCATTCCGGAAAGGCTCAGGAGTCCTAGAAGTGCCATAAACCCGAACGGCTGTTTGAACAGCAATAGCCCCACGGTAACTCCTATAATAGATAAAGGAACTGTGAGCCATATAATAAGCGGCTGTCTCACTGAGTTAAATAGGAAAACTACGATGAGTACCATCATTGCAAAGAATACTGGTAATTGCTTTTTGAGCCCAGCGTTAGCGCGGGCTGAATCCTCGGCTTCCCCTCCCCAAGCCATGTAATAGCCCGGCATTCCTTTAAGCGGCAGCTGGTCCGCTTCGCGAATGGGAATCACCTCGTGGTTGAAGTCCTTAAATGGATTATCCTGAGGACCGAAACTCTTTCCCGTCACTTTACCTACATCAACATTGAGGGCTTT
>JBIOKC010000481.1:0-1048 GCA_044451425.1 Thermodesulfobacteriota bacterium | reverse complement strand
CCTTTTCTCTGATCTTTACCTCGACCCAGTAGTCTGATATCGGTTTGGGAAGCTCGCCGTAGTTTTCATAGGTCCTAAGTCGCACAAGAAGATAACGGCCACGGTTCAAAAGATTATAACGCGTTAAATCAAAGTTATTGTTGTCGAAATAGACGCTGCTCACGCAGGTGATCTCGTATATTGGATTAAGGCCGAACTGAAGCAAATAGCCGCTCAGATCGCGCCATAGACCCGCAACGCCATCCACACTAATACCTACCTGATAATTTCTTTCGATACGATCTTGATAGATGGGACCTTTCATCCATAACTCCGCGGTTGCAGTTCAGTGTGACTTTTTCTTTTGACATTCAGGTTTTTCAAGAGCCGGGCATCAATCATTATCCTTAGAAGAGCCATGGTTGTCCGCCCGGAAAGTCCCATTTTTTCTGCGCGACGAGACGGTCGAGTTTGAAGCTTTACTAAACTGCAATTGGGAGGCGACTTGCTCTGTCGAAGAAGCGCTTTCTTGAAGTCTTGTCACGGGGATTTACTACCCTTGCGAACGGTTACGAACCATATATAGCAGTTAGCAGGCTTATTCAAGGCAAAACAGGGTGTTATTTCAGCCCAGAAGGGATGCTTTTGACGAGAGGCTCCTCGGACTTTATGCATAATTGCTAGCGCAAGCCCTTAGACCCTAGCGCTATATAGCGCCATTCCATTTTCCCGAGACGCCCGTAAGTCAAAACCTTTAACGTAGCGTTTCTTGCGGGACCGTGAGTACAGTCAAACCTATTTAGAGTGCCGCGACCTTTCCTCGACACAGACTCGAAATGGAGCCCAAAACCCAACTTAATCGGCGGTTGAAGAGCGCTTCGATTCACTTCGTTTAAGCTCTTGTATCCGGTATGTTTTCAGTGAGAACTAATTAGTTTGTTTATTAACACATAAATTGCTATACACCTCGGCTTACCAATTCGCATTTGGCGGAATGTGCCGGCGGAGGAGGCGGAATGATGAGCAACTTGGATATTAGGACTCGCGCTACAATCCGGACGGTGAAAAT
>JBIOKC010000480.1:0-1051 GCA_044451425.1 Thermodesulfobacteriota bacterium | reverse complement strand
TAGAATTCAGCCGAGCACCTGAAATCGGATTTCTCCACCCCGGTAATTCAGCCGTGATATCCATCGGGAACGGAGACGCCGGTTTCATAGGCGAGCTTCATCCGGATCTGAGGGACAAACTCGGAATTTCAAAAAGATTATACGTTATGGAGATAGATCTGGATAAGGCCTCCGGGAAATACAGCGAATCGAAGAAGGTGTTCAGCCCGCTGCCCAGATTCCCTTCCGTAAGGAGAGACATAGCATTAATTGTGGATGAACTGACTCCCGCGAGAAGTATACTCGACGAGATAAGAAAGACCGGCTCAAAATTGATCGAGGATGCGGATATATTCGATGTGTTTACGGGAAGCCCGGTCGAAAAGGGAAAAAAGAGTGTAGCTGTTTCTTTACAGATGAGGGCGCCCGACAGAACCCTCACAGAAGAAGAGATTAATAAAGTTCAGGAAAAGACAATAAAAAACCTTCAATTGGCTCTCGGAGCCGAATTGCGTACAATATAACAATAAGGGGAGGTTAGCGTTATGACTAAGAAAGAATTGGCAGATGTAATCCACACCAAAATCGGACTCTCCAAAAGGGAGTCCGCAGAAATAGTCGAATTCTTTTTTGAGGTCGCGAAAGAAAAACTGAGCAAGGGGGAGGGCATAAAGCTTCCCAGGTTCGGGAGCTTCCGTGTCCAGAGCAGGAAAGCCAGGAAGGGAAGAAACCCGGCAACCGGCGAAACGATCGAGATCGCCGAGAGACGCGCGGTTGTTTTTAAACCAAGCCGTTTTCTCCGCGATGCCATCGACAAGCCGACAGCTTGATGAATGAAACGTATCTCCGGTTTCTTCAAGCAGAACATACTCACCGGCATACTGGTTACAGTACCGTTCGGGCTTGCGATTTTAATATTGTTCAAGCTCGGCGCCCGGATAGTAAGACTTGTAAGCGCGCTACCCGCGAAATTAATCGGATGCCCGCTTGGAAGAACCCCCGACCGGCCTGTTCGAAGTCGTGACATTCCTTATTGGTCTACTAGGCACCATTCTCGTCGTACTCTTAATAG
>JBIOKC010000479.1:0-1055 GCA_044451425.1 Thermodesulfobacteriota bacterium | reverse complement strand
GGCGATGCTTGACGTCTCATGTACTGAGATAATCTAAACCTCGGATACTACGGCTCGACAACCAGCGTGATGGGTGTATCCTCCAAATCCCTGATCGGGTTCTGCAAGTAGGAGTAATTCTTCTTATCCCCGATTGTGAGTGCTTGACACATTACCCGGGGGAAAATCTGGTTTTTCCGATTGCCGTATTTAGGGACGTGCACGTTTTCCGTATGGTTAGTGATAACTTCCGTGATCCAGCTCGCTTTATAACGGTGTTCTGTGAACTCCCGGGTTTTCCTGTCAAGGATGCGTATGGGAATAATTTTGTATTCATCGTACCTTTTGTAAATATCGTGCGTTCGACGATTGTTGCTCCATCCATCTACACCGCCTCGCACGAGCTCAATGCCGGTTCCCATGAAATCCCAAAGATTATTCTCCGCAAGCAGGATATCCCCGTTTTTCAGCAACACCTTTGATTTGTAGTCGACATAATCTCTCGGATAGATAGAATCGACAAGATCAGCGGTGATCGAAGATATTTCGGAGATCTTGAATGCCCTTGGTACGAATCTCCACTTGAAGGGATCGAAGTATCGGACTTCAATGAGCCTGTTTTCCCTTTCTAAAGCTGCTTTTTTCGTTTCGCTCAAATTCTCAGTTGCCATAATTTTCATTTCAGTTTGAAATCGCAGCACGGTACCGAAATTTTCAGATCACGATACCGCGCCGCAACATTGTTATGTTTATGCATTCATAATGCGCCTCACGCAGACGGTGTCTCGACATCGAGAACTGTCGAATCGTCTGCTTGCTCATCTGCATCAGCCACGCTTGGGCTAACCGCATTCGTCTCGATCGAGATGCCGGGGATTTCAGTCAAAGCCCCCGGATGCTGCATGCCGTTAGCGGTAGCGGGTTCTGATGGATCCGGTGAAGGCACGGGCGCAACAGGGGCAGGATTATTGCCGAACATGTTCGGCGCTAACCAGACCACATGTCTCTGATCAGAATCAAGGCCGTCACCCTTCACCTTATCGTCCAAAATATGCTGTGTGCTGAAGTACAGCCCT
>JBIOKC010000478.1:0-1058 GCA_044451425.1 Thermodesulfobacteriota bacterium | reverse complement strand
GCCCGCGGTCAGTCCGATAAAGAGGCTTCAGAAAGCACCTTTAGTCCTTATGGACTCCAGCACCGTGCGCACGTCGAAGAGGCTGCTCACGACGACGGCTTCTATTTCGGAAAGCACCTGCGAGTAGCTCTGCCTCGCCCTGCCCCCCACTATGACGGGTAATACCGGGAGATAGCGTCTCAGCTTCCTCAGCTCGCGCGATACGAGAGGGTCGCTTTCGGGATAGATTAGACTCAATATGAGCGCCCTAGAATCGTTATAAGTTACGGCCCCGGCTATCTCCTCAGCCGGAAGGCTCGGCCCCATATACGTGACGTTCCAGCCTTCGCTAGATGCGGCTACCGCAGCCGAAAGGGCTCCTAATTCGTGTGCCTGGTCAGACGGCGTCGTCACGATCACATGCGGCGCGCCCGGGAAAGTCGTCTGTGAAGAGAGAAGGGTTCCGAGGAACGTTCTTATGGTCTGGGTCCCCAGGTGCTCGTGAGATATCCTGAGCTCGCCCTTCCGCCAGAGATCCCCTATCCTCTCCATGACCGGTATTACGACATGATCGAGAAGCGCGTTCTTCCCGGTTTCTGTTTCGCAGGCTATGAGTATCTCTTCAAGCGCTTTGCGGTCCATCCGCTCGATTGCCGATAGTACGGCGTCGATGTAGCCATTGTAATCCCTCACTATCGACAGGTCGCCGGTCCTTAATGGCTCCAACCCTCTCCTTTGCGGCAGATCTATCACGTTAAGTCTGTCGACTATGTCCAGAAGCTCCTCCTTCGAATAATCCGCAATCTGGCTTATCGGATATCCGGCCCCTGTCGCCTTATGGAGCAGGGAGAGCCTCTCGATTTCGTTCTCCCTGTAAATCCTTCTATTGTTGGCATCCCTGCCCGGGGTAACTACCCCGTAACGCCTCTCCCAAGCCCTTATGGCATGAGGAGTAAGGCCCGTCATTCTGGAGGCGATTTTCATCGAAAATTTCTTCTGAATATCTTCCCGATTTCTCTGCACGGGTATAATGTTAAAGCTTTGTCTAATATATGTCAAGGATAGATACAACATTTAAG
>JBIOKC010000477.1:0-1069 GCA_044451425.1 Thermodesulfobacteriota bacterium | reverse complement strand
TTCGAAATTGTGCATGAGGATAAGCATTATGCACTTTATAAGATGAGATGAAAATTTATCTGAGGCAATTTTTTTTAAAATTCCCTTGAGGATATTGAGCATATCGTGACCTTCTCCCCAGAAACTAGTCCACTGCAAATGGGAGTTCTCCTCGGTAAGAATAAATAGACAGGAGGAGGACATGTGTAAGCGTAGATATACAGAAGAGCAAATCATCAAGGTGCTCGGGGAGCAGGAATCAGGGGTGAAGGTTACCGAGCTATGCCGGAATTACGGTATAAGCGAGCAGACGTTTTACCGCTGGAGGAGCAAATACGGCGGTATAAGCGTATCAGAAGCCAGGCGGATAAAGGTCCTTGAGGAAGAGAACCAGCGGCTGAAGCAAATCGTTGGGGAGCAGGCCCTGGATATAAGGGCATTAAAAGCAGCACTCGAAAAAAAGTACTAAGCCGCACTCAGCTGAGGGAAGCTGTGGCAGTAATGAAGTCAGAGGGGCGTTGCTCACGGCGGTCATGCAGGTTGAGGGGACTGGGCAGGGCGACATACAGATACAAGCCAGGGGCTAAGGATGACAAGGGTGTTCGAGAGCGTCTGAAGAGATTGGCAGCACAGCGCCCCCGTTTTGGAGCGCCCAGGCTAACGGTGTTATTGAGACAGGAATTAGGTTTGGTGAATCATAAACGGGTAGAAAGGATGTATAGGGAAGAGGGTTTACAACTGCCTCGTAAGAAAGGGAAAAAGCGGGGGACAAATAATAGAGTTAATGCACTTTTTGTCCCCTCCAGACCGAACGAGCGTTGGAGTATGGATTTTATGAGCGATAGTCTTTGTGACGGCAGAAGGTTCAGGGTATTAACCGTTGTAGACGATTTCACGCGTGAGTGTGTTGCCGTTGAAGTAGGTATGGGCATCACGGGAGAGCATTTAATACGTACATTAGAGTGGCTAAAATAAACAAGAGGGCTTCCGGGGGCTATTCGCTCTGACAACGGCCCGGAGCTGACTTCCCAGAGTTTCGTTGACTGGTGCGGGGAGCACGGCATCGAGATACTCTACATACAGCCGGGCA
>JBIOKC010000476.1:0-1072 GCA_044451425.1 Thermodesulfobacteriota bacterium | reverse complement strand
GCTTAAGACTGTCCTTCTTCCTGCCGAAGATGTCGATATGAAAGGAAAATGAAGTGAGCACCAGCAGAAATATCCCGCTCACCACGGCGAGCGCGACAAGGACCTCAAGGAGGGTGAAACCCTTTCTCCTACTCATCGAACTTCCTCCTGCCCTCTTCTATCTCCACTTCCCCCGAGAGGTTATTCAGTATGATAGTCGACTCCTGCCCATCTTTTGAGAGATAGAGCGCAATAAGCTCCTCCTGCACCGAAGGGGTGAAGGCGACAATCACCTCGCCTTCTTTTATGGTCCCGCGCGAGGGGATAAAGATCTCCCATGTCTCGCCCTCGTTCATATCGATAACCCTGGGCTTGTCTTTCGCCTCACCCTTTGCGCCACTCACCCTGAACTGCCGTCCCTTGAAATCCACGGTGAAGAGTATCTCCTTTTTTGTGGAAACAGACTCTCCCCTGATGCTTTTGAGGGTAGAAGCGAGCGTAACTTTATCGTCCTTTACCAGTTCACCCCAGACGCTTGGAAATGCCAGAAAAGCAAGAGTCGTGATGATGAACAGGACGACGAGCAGTTCTACCAGGGTAAACCCTCTCATACAAAATCGCATTCAAACGCTCCCTGCCTTGTTAGCATTTTGAATGCAACTCCGTATCACTCCAACTCCCAGCTTTTTATGTCGGCGTTCTTGCCTTCTCCTTCCGGCTTTCCGTCGGCGCCGTAGGAGATAATGTCAAAGTCGCCATGTGTCCCCGGAGACAGGTAGAGATAAGGGTTCCCCCAGGCGTCCTTCGGTATCGTAGTCTTCTCCAGGTACCCGTCTTCTTTATATTTATTCGGTATTGGTTCTATCTCCGGCTTTTTGACAAGGGCCTCGAGCCCCTGTTCGGTTGTCGGATATATGCCGTTATCGAGCTTGTAGAGTTTCAGCGCAGTCTCCAGGTTTTTCATCTGCAGCTTTGTCTCCGCTATTTTAGCGTCATCAGTACGCCCGAGCATCTTCGGAGCTACAAGAGCAGCAAGTATGCCGAGGATAAATACCACGACAAGCACCTCGATAAGTGTAAAACCGTTCCGGGT
>JBIOKC010000475.1:0-1072 GCA_044451425.1 Thermodesulfobacteriota bacterium | reverse complement strand
TTGATTCTCTTAAGGAACTTATAATTTTGTCTGTGCAATTATGTAATTCTGTTTCTGGCATTTTGCTTAATAAAAAAATGGCCTGGCAATGAGGTATTTTCACGCTCAGTTGCCCAAGAGCTATCGTCCCCGCTGTCGCGTTTTACTTCCTTGTTCGGAATGGAAAAGGGTAGTTCCACGACGCTAATATCACCAGGCCAAATATATTGTACTCTGAAATCTAAAGAGAAAGGTTCGTAAATCAAGGATCTATTCGCACTTGTAAGCTTAAGCCCTTACGGGCCTTCTACTGCAAGCCGATTAACCCGGTAGTCTTCCGGGGATCCAAAAGTTCTTATCTCGGAGTTGGCTTCCCGCTTAGATGCTTTCAGCGGTTATCCGTATAGAATATAGCTACCCGGCGTTGCGACTGATGTCACAACCGGCACACCAGGGATTCTCCCAGCCTGGTCCTCTCGTACTAAGGCCAGATCTCCTCAAAACTTTAACGATTGTATCGGATAGAGTCCGAACTGTCTTACGACGTTCTGAACCCAGCTCACGTAACGCTTTAATGGGCGAACAGACCAACCCTTGGAAGCTTCTACACCTCCAGGATGCGTTGAGCCGACATCGAGGTAGCGACCCGCGCCGTCGCTGTGGACGCTCAGGCGCGACTACTCTGTTATCCCCGGGGTAGCTTTTATCCGTTAAGCTCCGCCCTTCCCATGAAGAGACGGAGGATCACTAAGACATACTTTCGTACTTGCTCGACCTGTCGGTCTTGCAATCAAGCTGGCTTATGCCTTTACACTTAAGTACACGATTTCCATCCGTGACAAGCCAACCTTTGTGCCCCTGCGTTACACTTTAGCAGGGTACCGCCCCAGTAAAACTGCCCATCTAGCACTTTTCCCTTTGCCGTCTCCAGGCAAAATGGGTGAGTCTCAAATTTTTCAACGAGAGGTATTACACTGATGCTTACGCTCCCTCCTATTCTAGACAATTAAAAAATAAGAATACAATGTCAAACTACAGTAAAGCTCCACGGGGTCTTTTTGTCCTGATACAATTAGGCCGCGTCTTCACAGCC
>JBIOKC010000474.1:0-1073 GCA_044451425.1 Thermodesulfobacteriota bacterium | reverse complement strand
TTCATAAAGAGGCGGCCGTAATACCCCCCGTCACCCCAAGCGAGGGTTTTACTCCAGTCTATTTCCACATCTGCGATCCTCGTCTGTTTCTCGGGATATTTCTTGAGTGTGAGATAGCCTTCCTTGATAAGCCATTCGTTGAAGCATATACCGCCTTCCATCTTCCGTGCCCCGTGATCTGATATCACGATTATAACGGTATCTTCGGGAGCGAGAGCTACTAGCTCTCCCACTTCTTGGTCGCAATATTTATAATATTCCTTTATGGAATTCTCTAACGGGTTCCCGGGTTCGAATTTCCTGTGCTCGGGATCGACGAAGCTCCAGAACCCGTGGTGAATGCGGTCAACCCCCATTTCGACCAGCATGAAAAAATCCCAGGGTTTCGATTGTATAAGGTGTTTTGCGACCTTGAAATGCTTTTCGGTCTTTTCGTAAATCCTTCCGAGGAGTGCTTCCTTATCGTCTGTCCTGAAATTCTCGACGTCCAGTACGTATCCGCCGGACACCTCTTCTATCTCGTCCTTGAGAGGGGCCGGGTAGGTATAATTGCTTTCAGTCGAAGGTGCGAGGAAACCGCTTACAACGCAGCCGTTCACGGGTCTCGGAGGGTACGTCTGCGGTACTCCGAGGAGTACCACCTTCTTGCCCGCCCGAGAGAGTATATCCCATACCCTGTCGCATGTAACGGCGTTGGCGTTGGCTATGGTATATCCGTCATAAGAGTAGTCCTTTCTGTTCCTGAATCCGTAATACCCGAGCTGCCCCGGGTCCTTACCGCTCATCATTACCGCCCAGGCCGGAACCGTAATAGGGGGATGGCATGACAATAGGGGTCCGTAAGCCCCCTTTCTCATCAGTTTGCCGAGGTTAGGTAGTTCATCCCTCCAGCCGAATACGAACCTTGGGTCGGCGCAGTCGAGTCCTATTACCAAAAGCTTCATTCAATCTTTCCTTCTTCTGAAGAATCCGAGCGCTGTTATGATTACCGGAACCAGCAGAACTGAAATGTTCGCCAACGCAGTCTCACCTATATCGGCTGCAGCCGGACCATATATTGAGCAGCCTCCACC
>JBIOKC010000473.1:0-1074 GCA_044451425.1 Thermodesulfobacteriota bacterium | reverse complement strand
GGATAGAATTATTAATATTTTTTACTCTTGATCAATACTTTAGAGTATTTCTGCAGGTCTTCAAGCACCCTGCCGGCTCCCCTGACTACTGCGGTTAAAGGGTCTTCAGAAACGTGGACAGACAAGTTAGTCTCGAGGCGTATCCTTTCATCAAGCCCTTTGAGCAATGCGCCGCCGCCACTGAGCATAATTCCCCTGTCAAGTATGTCGCTGGCAAGCTCAGGCTGTGTATTTTCAAGCGCGACTTTCACCGCTCTTATTATCTGGTTCACCGGCTCGCTTAGAGCTTCCCTTATCTCGATAGAGCTTACTTCTGTCATCTTTGGCAAACCAGATACAAGGTCGCGGCCTTTTACTTCTATTATCACTTCTTCTTTCAGCGGCATTACCGAACCAACCTGGCATTTTATTTCCTCGGCGGTTCGTTCGCCTATCAGAATATTATAATTTTTTCTGAAGTATTCAACTATCGCAACGTTCAGCTCGTCTCCTGCAACGCGTATCGAAGCGCCGTTCGCAATGCCTGAAAGAGAGATAACTGCGATTTCAGTTGTGCCGCCGCCGATATCTATTATCATGTTGCCAACCGGCGATGAAACATCCAACCCGATACCTATTGCCGCAGCCATAGGTTCGGCAAGCAGGTAAACTTCTTTAGCGCCTGCATGTTCAGCTGAATCTCTCACTGCGCGTTTTTCAACTTCCGTTATTCCGCTCGGCACGCAAATCACTACGCGGCTGCTCGGGAAAATTCCCGAGTGCACTTTCTTGATAAAAGCGCGAAGCATTCCTTCTGCAATTTCAAAATCCGCGATCACACCGTCGCCCATCGGCCTGATCGTCCTGATGCCTTTATGAGTCTTCTCATGCATCTGCTTCGCTTCGTGACCGACGGCGATAATTTTTTTCGTGTTCTCATCGAACGCAACGATGGAAGGCTCGTTTAAAATTATGCCTTTGCCTTTTATATATATCAGTGTGTTCGCTGTCCCAAGATCGATCGCAATATCAGCCGACAAAAATCCAAATAATGACATTTATTTATTGTTCCGTTTCAGTTGCTATAATTTCGTT
>JBIOKC010000472.1:0-1075 GCA_044451425.1 Thermodesulfobacteriota bacterium | reverse complement strand
GTATACACGAGTCCAAGTTCTGCGCCCATCCTTGCCTCAATATAATTTAGAGGAGTTTGCTGCTTTAAGAACTGGTCCCACACAATACGTCTTGAAGCCATGGAGTCAGTTGCGACTATTACCGTTTCACTTAGTTTTTGATTCGTGTAATTTGTGAGTGTTGTTTTGTTTCTGCTTTTGCTTTTAATCTGCCTGCCCGCAGAAGCTTTAGCGTAGGCGGGATGAATTTGACGAATCTGACAAATTTGATAAATCCACAATATCCCTCACTTCCAGCGCTCCCTTCCCATACCCGCGCGATGCCGCATTTATCATCGCCTGTGCCACCTCTTTTAATGTGCAGGCATAACGCGGCGCAGTTAAACGTATCAGCGGATATAACCAAAGAGCCGCGCGCCCCCATGCGGGAACATTCTTTTGTCCTTTAACCGGTTTCATTAAGACCGGGCGGAATGCAAAAGCTCTTTTGAACGGAAGCCTGAACAGGTCATTCTCGGTTTTGCCTTTTACGCGCGCCCACATCATGCGTCCGCGCTCTGAGCTATCCGTGCCCGCGCCCGAAACATAGCAGAAAGTCATATCCTTATTCAGCGATGAAATTGTTTTTGCGAATGATAAAGTAAGGTCGTAGGTTAATTTGCGGTACTCGTCTTCTTTCTTGCCAACGGATGTGACTCCGGCGCAGAAGAAACAGGCGTTATAGTTTGTAAGTTTCCCGCTGATTGGCGCCAGATCCGTGAAGTCAGCGTGAATGATTTCTGTAAGTTTTAGGCCTGCCTGCCGAAGCCTTGGCGCAGGCAGGGGCCTGCGGTTGATAACAAGTACATGCTCCACCTCATCATGAGCTAAACACTCAAGCGTGACGCCCTCGCCTACCATGCCCGTCGAACCAGTTATTATAACGCGTAGTTTCATATTACAAATATAATCAATCCTGAGTCCCGCTGTAGCGGGATAAACTCCGCCGAAGGACTAAAGCCCTGAGTCCCGCTGTTGCGGGATAAACTTCACTGAAGGGTCATTCCCTTCTCTTTTGTCATTCCCGACCTGATCGGGAATCCAGAAAGTAATTTGC
>JBIOKC010000471.1:0-1085 GCA_044451425.1 Thermodesulfobacteriota bacterium | reverse complement strand
CTTTAGCCCCTGCGTGTTATCCCTCAGCTTCGACTCTTCTCTCTCAAGCCCGTCGATCCTCGCCAGGAGGTCATTCAGCTTGGACATATCTTGCGAGAAGGAGGACGCGGCGAACGACTGATAACCGCTTTCGAGTGAAGCCATCATCTCCTGGAGACTGTTCTGAAGGCTTGCCAGCATCTGCATTGCCTTATCGATATTACCTTCATTCAATAGCTTCGAGATCTCGTCCAGATTCTTCTGCATATCTATCGATTTGAAAGCGTCCATGTTGAGGAAACCCTCCTGTATGTCTCCGCTCATTGCACTTAGCTTTTTAGTTAGCTGCGCCATGAGGTCATTAATCCGGTCGAGCTTCTTCTGAATCTCCGCCTTAAGCGCCTGATCTCCCGTCTGGTCAAGCTTCGAAAGCATCCGGGAAAGCTCTGAATACTCCTTCATGAGTTCCTTTCCCGAAAGAAGCGAATCCCGGATGCTTTCGCCCTTTATCATCGAGTCCAGGAACAGTATGTCGTCCTCAAACTCCGCGATCTCCCTTTTCATCAGCCTTCCGACCCTCGGGACATCGACGCTCGCGAAGTTATCCAATATCCCCCTTCGCTCATCCAGGAGCCCGTCGACCCTGACGTCCATATTCGAGAGTCCGGCGAAGTATGTGTAATCGGATCTATTATCATCTTTCATGATATCGAGCACCTTTTTAAGCGTGCCGGATGTGCTTTCTATTTTCCCCGTCAGCTTCTGCTGCGTGTTGAGTATCTCATCCGTGTTTGTCGAGCTCGGCGTCGTCGCATCCTGCCTGTCCGCAGCCGTATCCGAGTTCTTGCCCGGAGCGCGGGCTCTCCATCCGCCCGATACATCGATCTCGTCACCGAGCGTGTCTATCATTTGCTCTATGAGCTGCTGGGCATAGTCCATGAAGTCCGTGTGTCTTTTTGCCGCGTCTTTCAGTTTTACCCTTATAGTGTTTGATGTGCCGACGTTGGGCCCGGACACGGAGTCGTTGTCGAGCGCCTCGACACGAAGCTTAAGCGTATCCCCGACCCCCAAAATGAGACTGCCAACATCAATCAAAAAAAGCTCGT
>JBIOKC010000470.1:0-1086 GCA_044451425.1 Thermodesulfobacteriota bacterium | reverse complement strand
GGGTTATTACATGAAAAGGTTAATATTGAATTTATTCCTCGTTGCGGCAATTGTGGTCCTGGCAGCGTCGGTTGGTTATGCGCAGGATCAGGGATTCAGCTCTACCGAGAATCAGCAGAATTTCGCAATAGCCGTCAAAGCTCTTCCCAATATAATTCAGGCGACATGGCAGTCCCCGCTTGACCTCTGGGTTTACGCCGACGGGGTTAATAAGGGGAACGCTCAAGCAATCGCCGAGAAGGTAATACTGCTTGCGCAGACGAATTTCGGACAGAGCATCTGCGTTCATGTACATAACGGCGACTTCAATCCGCTCGCGACAAAATGCTGGTCTTCTCTCTGATATTGCTGCTCGGTTAAATACCGAATATATTTACCCCGATAGAAAAAGGAAGCACTACTAAAAGAGTTCCACTTTTTCTGCGAACGCTCAAGAGTTCCCTGGTCTGAATGATGGTATTGCGGCTTATCTGTCTATCTCGCCGAGAACGATGTCCAGGCTCCCGATGGCCGCGATGACGTCGGCGAGCAATCTTCCCTTGACCATATTCGGAAGCGCCTGCATGTTTACGAATGAAGGACCCCTCACGCGCATTCTGTAGGGCTTTCCGGAGCCGTCGCTTACGAGGTAATAAGAGAGCTCTCCTTTTGGATTTTCCACCGCGTGCTGGACTTCCCCTGCAGGGGGTTTAAACCCCTGGTAAACTAGGACGAAGTGTCTGATCAGGGATTCCATCCTGGTGTAGGTGAGCTGCTTTTCGGGCAGCACCACGTCCGGGAGATCGGCGGCGTAGGGGCCGTCCGGGAGATTGCTAATGCCTTGCTCGATGATCCTCATGCTCTGACGCATCTCTTCCATTCTGCATAAGTATCTGGAGTATGTGTCTCCTTCAGTCGCGACGGGGACTTCGAAGTCGTAGTTTTCGTATCCGAGGTAAGGCATTGCTTTCCTCACGTCGTAGGGCACGCCGCTGCCTCTGAGTGCCGGCCTGACTCAGCAAAACGGCCAGTACCAGCTCCAAATCACCAATTTGACCGGCCGCCCCTTGACCGAGGCGCGGCTGGTACTCAAAGGGCGCGTTTATG
>JBIOKC010000469.1:0-1089 GCA_044451425.1 Thermodesulfobacteriota bacterium | reverse complement strand
GTTTATAGACGGCACTATAATAGCGGTTGCAGTTTTATAGAAACTCCTCAGCTCGTGAGGAGTCAGGTATCCGATCATATCAATGTTTCCGGACCCTCGTGAGAGTTCACGCATCTCGTTTTCGTATCCCCCTTTACCGGCTATCACGAGTCCGGCTCTCTTATACCTCCTGAATAATGGTATGAGATTTTGGACTCCCTTTATTTTCTCGAGCCTCCCTACATATAGGAAGAAAGGCTCCTTTGGACGTGCCGTGCCGTGTTCGACGTCCGGTTGAGTGAAATATATATTCTCGGCGATAAAATGCGGGATGTGATATATCGGAACGCTCAGGCCATTTTTTTCATGCAGATTTTTCCCAAATAAGCTCGGACTTATAATAGCGTCGAGACTGTTTAACGAGTCTTCCATGAGACCCGTATACCTCCAGAGCTGAGGCGGACGCTTCTGGACGAGCTGGCATATAAAGCAGCTAGGCTCCACACACGGCTTCCGGCCGAACCGCATCAGCACATGTGTAGGGCAAAGGAGCCAGTACTCATGGGTCGTATAGAGCTTAATCCCCTTTCCTAATTTGATTACACCGGGTCCTCCGATGAGCGAGATGTTGTGGAAGTGTATTACATCGAAACCTTGAGCCAGTATCCCTTCGATCTGCCGCGATTTAAAAAACGGTTGTCCGGTCTGCTGTGTAGCGAGCGGAGAGAGGAAACCGTATTTGCTCTTCAGCCCGTGGACCTCTACATTCGGATGGTTCTCATACATGCCGTCCGGCTCCCTCTCGGCCAATATGTTATAAGAATCTATGCAGTGGATTACCGTGACTTGATGACCGCGAAGTGCGAGCTCGTTAGAGAGCTGCCAGACATAAACCGCATCCCCGCCAAAATTCCAGGGAGGGTAAAAAGTAGTTATCATGCAAAACCTGAGCCGCGTGGGAATGGAAGTCACCCCCCTCTTACCCTTCGTTTGATAGCGCGTGGAATACTGCGCAACCTTATATACAGGGGAAATGTTTTAGTAAACATAAGATCTATCAGCTTCTCGCTACGGATGTAATAAGCATCCACGCGCTCGAGAGCGTAGAGG
>JBIOKC010000468.1:0-1090 GCA_044451425.1 Thermodesulfobacteriota bacterium | reverse complement strand
GCCTAAACCGAAAATATGCCAAGCCCGTGTGCGTTGTATTTTCGGGGTTGTAGGCCTTCATATGGCTGCTATACGGAGCAGCCGACGAGTTACCAACCAGGACATTAATCGAACGGCTTGGAACGGCCGGCCATAGCGGGTGACAGCCCCGTAGATGAAAATGCCCTGGCTCGTTGTGTGGAGGTCCTGAGTACCGCGGGGCCCGAGAAACCTCGTGGGAATCTGGGAGGACCACCTTCCAAGGCTAAATACTAGTTGATAACCGATAGTGGACAAGTACCGCGAGGGAAAGATGAAAAGAACCCCTGTTAGGGGAGTGAAATAGAACCTGAAACCAGCAGCTTACAAACGATCGAAGGCCTATGCTCCTTTTAGGAGAATGGCTGACGGTGTGCCTTTTGCATGATGAGCCAGCGAGTTAAGTTAGATGGCGAGGTTAAGGGGCGGACGCTCCGAAGCCGAAGCGAAAGCGAGTGTGAATAGCGCGATTAGTCATCTGATTTAGACACGAAACCAAGTGATCTATCCATGACCAGGTTGAAGCTGAGGTAAGACTCAGTGGAGGACCGAACTAGTAACTGTTGAAAAAGTTTTGGATGAGTTGTGGATAGGGGTGAAAGGCCAATCAAACTTGGAGATATCTTGTTCTCTTCGAAATAACTTTTGGGTTAGCCTCAAGCGAGGCTTACTGGGGGTAGAGCACTGAATTCACAAGGGGGCCTACCGGCCTACCGAGGGAAATCAAACTCCGAATACCAGTAAGTAGCTTGGGAGATAGACAGTGGGGGATAAGCTTCATTGTCAAAAGGGGAACAGCCCAGATCGTCGACTAAGGCCCTTAATTCTATGTTAAGTGAGTAAGGAAGTGGAGTTTCTTAGACAGTTGGGATGTTGGCTTAGAGGCAGCCATCATTTAAAGAGTGCGTAACAGCTCACCAATCGAGAAACTCTGCGCCGATAATATCCGGGACTAAAGCATAGAGCCGAAATCGCGGGTTTATTCTGAATAAGAATAAGCGGTAGGAGAGCGTAGTATACAGCGTCGAAGGCGTACCGGAAGGAGCGCTGGAGCGTATACTAGTGATAATGC
>JBIOKC010000467.1:0-1098 GCA_044451425.1 Thermodesulfobacteriota bacterium | reverse complement strand
GTCCTTTACTCTTACCGGAGAGAATTTAATTTCATCTGTATTCTCATACGAATAAGCACTATCCACAATTCCCTCGACTTCCGGCTCCTCTAAAGGCGGTGTGCAGAGGGTTGCATTCACCGCGTAAAGAATTACCCGGGCTTCTCCGATTCCGACCCCCTTGCTTTTTAGTAGTCCTGCAAGACTTGTAAGCGTGGAATTACGCTCACCTTCCTTTATGGGACCATTAAATATATTGTGATATTTTTTCGCACCGTCAATCGGGGTTTTCCGAGACGTGGATATATCCTTTAGGGCAGTTTGATATAGTGCGTGGAGCTCGGGATTTAGTTTAACATTGGGGTCGTTGAAGACCTCTCGGCGAGGCTTCCTCGCCAATTCTTTGATCTCGTCGATGGTGAGTTTGAATATCTCTCTGAAGAGGAGTGGAATTTTATAAAGGTCGCTATTCGAGTTTATTGTATTCGGAAGCCGCCATAAGCGCATTTTATCGTAAATTGCTGTGTCGATTACTGCGCCCTCTGGGATTAGGTTCAGGGCTAGTTCCTTAAAAATTTTATGAAGGTCTGGGGAGGGCTCAAAATTGAAAAGATCAGCTGGTAGTTCTATATGAAAACCCTTAGCACCAGAAAAATATATTCGAAGTGTTTTAAAGCCGAGACTGTATTTATTGTGCAAGTGACGCAATAATGCCTTTAAGCTCTCATGGGCTTCTGTTAAGTCTGCACTATCTATATCAAATGGCAGGTAGTCTGCATAACAGGGGCCGTTATAACCTCTCACGGTCCCATTTGTCTCGAAATGCTTTTGGAACTGCATGGGAAATCTAAAATAAGTGCGAAAACAGTCGTCGAAAATGCGATTTCGCTGCCGCCACTCGTGAGCGAAGGCGTTAAGTTCAGACGACTTAATCACGCAGTTACGATTCGACGCGCCGCCGAAGGCCACGTCTATATATGGGAAGTCTGGGAAGGATTGGCCTTCCTCGAGGGGGGCATCAGTTTGTGATGGCACTCCTGTTGCTGTATAATTATCATCAGTCATTACGTTTTCTCCCACCCCCGACGTCGCCCACACGCCTCGGGGGTCTTTTATTTT
>JBIOKC010000466.1:0-1105 GCA_044451425.1 Thermodesulfobacteriota bacterium | reverse complement strand
GTTATCGGGATACAAGAGCTTTGGGGTAAAAACGTTCCAGGCTGAAGATGAGATCGCGGCAGTATGCGCGGCGATCGGCGCTTCGTTTGGCGGCGCGCTTGGTTTTACAAGCACAAGCGGACCCGGACTTGCTTTGAAAACTGAAGCCATCGGGCTGGCTGTTATGCTTGAGCTTCCGTTAGTTATCGCCGATGTACAGCGCGGCGGGCCCAGCACAGGATTGCCCACTAAGACTGAACAAGCCGATTTATTGATGGCAATGTTCGGACGCAACGGCGAGAGTCCTTTGCCGATAGTAGCCGCTGCAACTCCGGCAGATTGTTTCAATATGATCTATGAAGCGGCAAGGATTGCAATTAAGTACATGACGCCGGTTATCTTTTTATCCGACGGCTTTATTGCAAACGGCGCAGAGCCGTGGAAGATGCCGCATGTTAATGAACTTCCTGATATAAAAGTGGAATTCAGAACCGATCCCGAAGGATTTTTCCCGTACATGAGAGATGAAAATATGGCCCGCCCGTGGGTTATACCCGGCACACCCGGTATGGAACACAGGATTGGCGGACTTGAGAAGGACCATCTGACGGGAAACATCAGTTATGACCCGAAGAACCATGAAGAGATGGTCAAAACCAGGGCTCTGAAGATCAAGAATATTGAAAACGATATACCGCTGATAAAGGTCGATGGCGATAGCGAAGGCGAGCTTTTGGTTTTAGGATGGGGAAGTCCTTATGGGGCTATAACCTCAGCGGTTGAAAACCTGAGATCAAAAGGTATAAAGGTCTCTACGGCTCATTTAAGGTATCTGAATCCTTTCCCGAAAAACTTAGGCGAAACGCTCAAGAGATTTAAGAAAGTTCTGATACCGGAAATAAATTTAGGGCAGCTTGCTTTTATGATACGGGCACAATACTTACTGGATGTTATTTCATTGCCGAAAGTACAGGGGCAGCCTTTTAAAGCATCCGAAATTGAAGCGAAGATAAAAGAAATATTAGGGAGGGCATAATGGCAGAAGACACAATAGCAACAAACGGAACGGCGGTTAAACTTACGGCAAAAGATTTTGCCAGCGACCAGGATGTAAGATGGTGCCCCG
>JBIOKC010000465.1:0-1107 GCA_044451425.1 Thermodesulfobacteriota bacterium | reverse complement strand
GGCGGACGCTTTCAGTATTCTCTGTTTTGCCGATATAACAAACCTGACGGAACGCCTGACGAGTTCGAAACCTGAATACATCATCAGGTGCCATACACTATCCATTCCGAATACATGTTCGAGGAACTTCGGGAACCCCGTAATTTTCGAGATTACATTTTTGCCGCTGTTCTCTTTTGAATACGCCCCCCAGAGAAAGCGGAGCTCGACAAAACCGTCGAGCACTCCGGGCGCATTCGTCCTCACGCGGTACTCAAAATGCGCTTCTTTCGATACGGGAACAGCATCGAGCTTTTGAAGAATTATTTGCGGTACGTGGGACTCGATGAACCTGTCCAGGTACCTGAGGGCCTCCCTCACAGGCAGCACCTTTCCGTGCCTCAGCGTGGCAGCGATCAGCCTTTCCCAATCGAGACCCTCCCCTTCCTTGTTTACGATAGCGGCCGCGTCCGCCACCCATCGTATGGGCGGGACCGAGTTCCACACGACTCCGTGCGAGCATACCTGAAGGAGCTGGTCGGCGGGATCGAGAGCGAGCGCGGGGAACCCTTCGACGCTGATATTGCGCGCACCCGTCCAGAACTTGGCGTCCGCATCCGGCGGGTTATACCCGTGGAGGAGGTGCCAGTGGAGGTCTATCGTGAATACGTCGGGGTTGGTGAAGTCCTGCCCGTGCCTGACAGAAAAATATTCGTCTGAAAAGTCACCGGGCGTTCTTTCCCTTGGTGTCCACCCGAACCGGGAGAGGAGCTTCATGTCCGAGAAGCCCTTTAGAGGGGTTATGGATGACATCCATCCGAGCCCTGTAATAATGCCTATAGCCTCACGCACCCTGTTCATAGGGACGAGCATATCCGCGTCCATCATCGGACGAAGTCCATAATCGGGATAGTAAAGAAGAGCGAGCGCCACGCCCTTGTGCAGAATCACGGGCATGCCCAGCCTGTTGAGCTCGGCGATTAATTTGGAGAGTCTCCCGTAGAGTACGCCGTTATTCTCCCGCGTCTTGATATAGACCCAGCTGAATATGTTCATAAGCGGGTCATCGACGCCGTGTGACAAGAGGTTCCTGTACAGGAGAGGGAACAGGCGGTATGAGCCGGGGTC
>JBIOKC010000464.1:0-1109 GCA_044451425.1 Thermodesulfobacteriota bacterium | reverse complement strand
GAATGAGATGGTTGATAATCAGACCGTCGGTCACGAACTCCACAGCTGTCAACGCGCAGATCGCAGAGCTAACTAAGGAGGACGAACTCATAAACACGTTTATAAGCAGGCTTGTAGTGCTACCCATAGGCAACTCACGACTTGTAGAGGTAAGCTTCATATCGCACGACCGAAAACTCGCGGCTGATGCGGTCAACTCCTTGGCAAATACATACATAGACTGGATACTGAACAGAAAACTCGACGCCACGAAATATGGAAGGGATTTCCTGAAAAAGCAGATCGAGGAGGCCCAGGCAAACCTGGAGCAGTCGGAAGAGAAGCTCAACGAATACGCCAAGAGCAACGACATAGTTTCTCTTGATGAAAAAATGAACATTACGTACCACACATTTGCGGAATTGAACGACTCTCTGGCAAAAGCCGAAACAGAGAGGCTCCAAAAGGAGTCATTATATAAGCACGTTCAAGACGGGAATGTGGCTTCAATGTCTCAGGTGCTGAACGACTCGTACATAAAGGGTCTGAAAGGCGAACTCGCCAAATCGATGTCGGATTACAGCCAGATGAGCTCTACTTTCAAGCCCGGCTATCCGAAGGTGAAGGAACTGGGAGCCAGAATTTCGGAACTGCAGAGAAAGATCGGCGAGGCCGAAGGTAGTGTTGCCGCTTCTATCAAATCTGACTATGAAGCTGCATTAAAACAAGAGGAAACTTTAAGTGATAGCTATCAGAAGCAAAAGAACCTCGCATCCGCTCTTAATGACAAGTCAATCCAGTACAACATCCTGAAGAGGGGTGTGGATTCGAATAATAACATTTATAACACACTCTTGCAGAGATTAAAAGAAGCAGAAGTCTCATCCGTTATCAAAGCGAGCAATATTCAAGTCGTCGATTACGCTCAGATACCCCTTATACCGTTTAAGCCCAATGTCACTTTGAACCTGCTTTTCGCATTTATAGTCGGCTTAGGAGGAGGAATTTCCCTGGCCTTTTTCATGGAATTCTACGACAATACGATCAAAACGACCGAGGAAGTCAGAGACAAGCTCAAACTCCCCGTTCTCGGAGGAGTATTCGAATCGCATCATACGGACAGGCTGGGT
>JBIOKC010000463.1:0-1112 GCA_044451425.1 Thermodesulfobacteriota bacterium | reverse complement strand
TTCGGTGGTAAGTATAAGATCTCAATATTGATTCTGATTCTTATGACCTTCACTCCGGTTTCGCTCATATCCGCAGTTGTCAAAGCAGCCACGGTCGAGTCACAGATGATAGAACCCGGTAAGAACGCAGCCACTATGAGGGAGATAGACGAGCTCAAGGTAAGGAGGGCGCTTGAAAACAAGATAGTGGCCGAGCAGCTTACGAGCCGCGGCTTAACAAAGGGAGAGGTCTCCGCAAAACTAAATCAAATGAGTGACGAGCAGGTGCATCAGGTGGCTTCTCTCGCGGACAGAATTCCGGCGGGCGGTGACGGAGGACTAGGTATCGTAATTGCCCTGCTGGTAATAGCGGCGCTAGTGCTTCTTATCATATTGCTTTTCAAGAGAGTATAGTTTTCATTCATAAAGGCGTAATGCTCATTATCCAGAAAATATTGTTGAACGATTGATACGAGTTTTAATTGATAATTTTCATGAATGAATTAAACGAGATAATAGGCTTGGGCCTAGGCGCATGGATCTTGGGGCTGGCAAGGGCAGGGTTGATAGAGACGAGACTGGGCCTGCTGCACCTGACGCCCATACTTACAATAAGTACAGACTGAAATTGGGGGAGGTCCAAATGATTACTATGAAACGTATATTAAGCCGAATAATAGTCTTTTTACTTATTCTATCCATCAATGCACTACCTCAGGGCTGTACAAGTGTAGCCACATCTGCAAGCTTCACGAAAGAACAGCTTAACCAGATGCTAGCTCCGATCGCTCTTTATCCCGATTCGCTTTTATCCCAGATCCTGATGGCATCAACCTACCCGATCGAGGTAGTGGACGCTGACCGATGGGTCAAGCAACACCCAAACCTAACTGGAGACCAGCTGGATCAGGCACTCATGGGCATGAACTGGGACGTGAGTGTAAAGTCGTTAAGACATTTCCCCGCCGTACTTTCTCAAATGAGTCTTAACATCGAGGAAACGACGAGACTCGGTAATGCTTTTCTAAATCAACAGCAAGATGTGATGAATACGATACAGGAACTCCGTGCAAAAGCTGTGGCTCAGGGATATTGCAATTCAACGGAAAAGCAAATTGTGACGGTCAATCAAG
>JBIOKC010000462.1:0-1113 GCA_044451425.1 Thermodesulfobacteriota bacterium | reverse complement strand
TTTGTAACATCTGACCAAAAACACTGCTAAACTTATTCATGGAATGTCTCCTTCAGGTGGTTTGTTTTATTGTTGTAGATAAAATCAATTCTACCTGTTGGAGCTCCCATCCCTTAAAAGCTATCTTGGACAGATATGATCTGCTATAAAAACTAATCGTGGGTGCTATCTGAGTGAGAATAATACTTATTCAGGGAGCTGCCTTTGCAGAGCAGTTCTAATTACGGTAACGGGCGAGCCCGCGCGGCTTCCGTCCGCACCTCCACCACCCCTCTCCTTGTTATCTCACCCGAATCGTCCTATTCCGCTTTCAGAGGAGCCCGTAAATAGGCAAAAATTCCTATTGGCTTATTTTCTAAAAAATGGCGAATTCACGCATCGGATTGTCGCGAGAAATCGCTAATAGCGAAATCTCTTTACATAAGAATTTTTATGTGCTTTATCTTAACTCTCTCTAATCACTAATATTTAGCGAGTCCGACCTACATGGCACACCGTTTGCACTTATATCTCATCAAATAAATTAAACAGATGTAAGCCAAATAAAGAAGTTAATTGCAGTCACTATTGTAGGTTTATCGCTCGGTCTTTCGGCTCTATCCTTCACATCAGATTACATGTATCTTTACACTGATCTTCCGGCGGAACACGAAGTCAAGAGTGAATCGAGTGGCGGAGCAGTAGAGACCGGCCCGATGAGCTTCTACCTGAGCTATGTTAAAGCACACGCTAATAACGAAACTTTGAGTATGGCAGAGAAGACAGAAAACATTATCACATGAGGCGCAATATGAGTGAGAATAATACTTACAACGGGAGCTGCTTTTGCGGAGCGGTTCAAATGACGGTAACGGGCGAGCCCGCACTAATGGG
Source organism: Thermodesulfobacteriota bacterium (assembly GCA_044451425.1). Lineage (GTDB taxonomy): Bacteria > Desulfobacterota_D > UBA1144 > Nemesobacterales > UBA2774 > 2-12-FULL-53-21. Next base: position 240 of record JBIOKC010000462.1, on the reverse strand, counting down.
CTACTGCCACTGCGAATCGTGCCGACATTGGTCGGGGGGGCCCTTGAACGCTTTTACGCTCTGGGTACCAGACGCGGTCAAGGTCACGAAGGGCGCGGAGAACATAGGCACATACAACAAAACGCCCGGCAGCTTTCGCAAGTGGTGTAAGTCGTGCGGTGGCCACGTATTCACCGAGCATCCGACTTTCGGGCTAACCGACGTATACGCGGCCGCAATCCCGGCTTTACCGTTCAAGCC
>JBIOKC010000461.1:0-1116 GCA_044451425.1 Thermodesulfobacteriota bacterium | reverse complement strand
CTGATGGAAGAGATCGATCTCTTCATGCTTGGGAGTTTTATAACCGAATCGGCCGACATCCTGCTTCCAAAAGACTCTCCCAATGAAGCTATGTTCAATCTTATTGTAGAAACATTGGGGGAATTGAACACGGGGAAGAGCCCGCTCCCCGCCGTCCTCGGCTTTCAGCTCGGAGCGCTCTTGCATTCAGGTTACGCGCCCAGCCTAGATGTGTGTACGGACTGCGGTAGACCGCTCGGGAGAAATGCGCACTTCTGCATCAGTAAAGGGGGAACGGTCTGCGCCGACTGCGCGAAAGGAGCGCAGAACGGAGTAATTATCTCGAGCGAATTTCTCCGCGACAGAGATTTGATGGAAATACACCTCGGGAAAGTGCTAAAATACATAAAACTTTTTTCGAGATTTATCGAATACCATACCGAGAAGAAATTGAATTCAGCAAAATTCATAGAGGAGCTAAAGATATGATTAGAGTCCCCGGATTCGCCGGAAGCGGCATATCATGCGGAATGAAAAAGAGGGGGAAGAAGGACCTCGCCCTGCTATTCTCGGAAAAACCCGCCAGGGCGGCCGGCGTATTCACGCTCAACATCGTAAAGGCGCCGCCGGTGATTCTTGGAATGGAGCGTATTAAAAGCGGCTATTGTCAAGCGGTTGTAATCAACAGCGGCATTGCGAACGCATTCACCGGGAAACCCGGTTTGAAAGCCGCAGTGCTCACGACCAAGTATGTCGCGAAGGAGCTCGGCATCGACGAGTCCCTCGTTATACCCTCTTCGACGGGTGTCATAGGAGGGCCGCTCCCAACGGATAAGATAGAAAAGGCCGTACCACATCTCGTGTCGGAACTCAGTGAAGACGGGCTCGTCGACGCAGCAGAGGCTATAATGACCACGGATGCCTTCACCAAATACGCCATTACAAAGATCGGCATCGGCGGAAGGACGGGGACCGTATGCGTCATCGGCAAGGGTGCGGGGATGATAATGCCGAACATGGCTACGATGCTGGCATATATACTCACCGATATTAACCTGGGAAAGCCTACAATAACAAAAGCGCTCAGGAACTCCGTCAACAACTCCTTCAATAAAATAATAGTGGATGGGGATACTT
>JBIOKC010000460.1:0-1120 GCA_044451425.1 Thermodesulfobacteriota bacterium | reverse complement strand
GACGCGTCGGGGTTACCCGAGAGCTCATCCCCTTTCCTGCTTTCAGAGTTCGTATAGAAAACGAAACCGCTCTCATCGAAGCCCTTAAGAAGAAGCATCCTCGCAGATGGCTTCCCGTCAGAGGAAACAGTGGCGAGCGCAAAAGCGTCCGGATGCACAAGACCCGCCCCCGATGCTATATCGTACCATTTACCGAACTGCACGATGGGATCAGGATCCAGGTCTTCTTCCAGGAGCCTGAATATACCAAATTGTTTAGATTCGGAATTCTTCACCTTCTTACCCGCTCAATCAGTATTTTATAACAGTACGTGCTCCAACGCGCCTTTGAGCTCGGGAAAACGAAACTTATAACCCAAGCGCATAAGCTTCCGGGGTTCCGCACGGGTACTGCCGAGCATAGTTTCAACGGCCATATCGCCGAATAAGCCGCGGAGTATGAATGCCGGGACGGGTAATACTGTCGGACGCCCCAGGACCTCCCCCAGCGCTTTAGTAAACTCTTTATTGGGAACCGGCTCGGGCGCGGTGAAATTGACGGGACCACTCAGGCTCTCCTTCTTCAGTGAAAAACAAATCGCCCCCACTACGTCGTCAATCGCGATCCAGCTCCAGTACTGCCGGCCGTCCCCCAGTGTACCACCGAGCCCGAGCTTAAATGGTGTGAGCATCTTCTCAAGCGCCCCGCCCTCACCCGACAAGACGATACCAAGACGCATATTCACCACTCTCACGCCAGCATCCATTGCAGGCAGCAAGGCCTTCTCCCACTTAACACTTAGCTCGGCCAGAAAGCCCTCGCCCCGCTCACTCTCTTCGGTTAATATCTCATCCCCTCTGTCCCCGTAATATCCGATTCCCGATGCGGCAACTATTACCCGAGGTTTTGATTTTAGCCTCGCTATCGTCTCTGAAAGGAGCTTAGTACCATTCACACGGCTGTCTTCTATCCGGGATTTCTTCTCCTGAGTCCACCTTCCCGCAATACCTTCTCCGGCGAGATGCACGACCGCATCATATCCCTCGAGCCTGTGAGCCTCAATCTCCCCTTTATCAGGATTCCAGTATGCGACATCCGGGGTTTCATTTGAGCGTGACCTCGTAAGTCTCGTTATTATAT
>JBIOKC010000459.1:0-1121 GCA_044451425.1 Thermodesulfobacteriota bacterium | reverse complement strand
GTCTTGGGCTTCTCTCCGGTCCCGACCCCCCTTATGAAAAGTCCCCAGTCGGACTCCACTACCTTCTCACCCTTCGCGTTCGTCGTGAGGACATTTATCTTGAGCAGCTCGCCCGTGCCTTTATCCTCTATATCGACGATCTTGGTCCTGAACGTAAGCTTGTCGCCGGGCCTTATCGGCTTATAAAATTTCATATTCTGGTCGCCGTGAACGAGCATAAGCACGTTCTTTTTTGCCTGCTCGATCCCGCCGTGGAGTTCCGGATCGCTCCAGACCTGCTCTAGCATAGGTAGCTCGTACGTTACCGCATAGCTCGGCGGTGCCATCCCAACCGGGGTTTCATGGTCGAAATTGAATGCGCCGTTATAGTTGAAATAGCTCAAATTCCTGGCTCCGATTGCCCATGCGTAGTCAATGACTTCTTCGGTGCTGACTACGTGCACTGAAGGCTCGTATTCCTTCCCTATGAAACTCCTATTAAGTCCCATTGTTACTCTCCTTCGCTCTGAGTGAGATCTTCCGCTTTCCGCAACGCGTTTTTCTACATATTATTACAATTTATACTGCGTTAGCTTACGAATTTTAAGAATGCGAAGAAAATCGGAAAATCTGAAAAGCCGTAGTATTTCGGAATTGCCCGCATTTGGTAAAGAGTCTGTAATCACTGTCTTATCCTCAAGTTCTCGACGAGGACCGTATTGAGGCAATTTCATCCTAGATATATAAATTAATCAGAAAAAAGGGGTCTTGTCAAGTGATTTATTCGCAGATGCAAAACCATTTCAGCATATTTTGGACGCTCTTGCGAATCTTGGACCGTGTTTACCCGGAAAGTCATTCAGCAGAGGGAGAGAGATAATAAAGATTTAATGAAACAAGAGGCTTATGTAACGCCTGATCCTGACGACCTGCGCCTAGGTTATATTTGAAGAAATGCTGAGATCCTGAATATTTTGGGTGCTAAGCGAATATACAGGGGAGGTTTTTACATCATTGGACTCGGCCATTGGCGTCCGGTTCTTGCGCACGCTCAGAACCGTTACTCGAAATGACAGATAAAAAATCTCACCAAGATGGCGCTCCCACAAAAAGTTATTCTCACACCCCTGTAGGAGCGGCTT
>JBIOKC010000458.1:0-1131 GCA_044451425.1 Thermodesulfobacteriota bacterium | reverse complement strand
ATCGGATACTTAAGAGCAAGCTCTTTTCCCCATAACACCTCAGGCTTAAGATTGAACGGATTTGCCTATTCAATCACCCTTGATGCTTAGACACACTATTCCAGCAGTGTGCACATCCTATCCTCCTGCGTCACCCCATTTGTCAAACGCAAATTGGTGGTATCGGAATATCAACCGATTGTCCATCACCTACGCCTTTCGGCCTCGGCTTAGGTCCCGACTAACCCTGAGCGGACGAGCCTTCCTCAGGAAACCTTAGGTTTTCGACCAATGAGATTCTCACTCATTTCTCGCTACTTATGCCAGCATACTCACTCCTGTACAGTCCACCACTCCTTTCGGTATGACTTCTGCCCATACAGGAAGCTCCTCTACCACGTACACATAGTGTACATCCATAGCTTCGGTGGTAAGTTTTAGCCCCGGACATCTTCGGCGCGGGATCTCTCGACTAGTGAGCTATTACGCACTCTTTAAATGAATGGCTGCTTCTGAGCCAACATCCTAGCTGTCTATGAAATCCCACATCCTTTTCCACTTAACTTACACTTTGGGACCTTAGCTGATGATCTGGGCTGTTTCCCTTTTGACCACGGATCTTATCACTCGTAGTCTGACTGCCGAAATAAAAGTACATGGCATTCGGAGTTTGATAGAGTTCAGTAACTGTTGTCAGCCCCTAGCTCATTCAGTGCTCTACCTCCATTACTCAATTAATCGACGCTAGCCCTAAAGCTATTTCGAGGAGAACCAGCTATCTCCGAGTTCGATTGGAATTTCTCCGCTATCCACAGCTCATCCCATGGTTTTTCAACACCAACGGGTTCGGACCTCCACGAAATTTTACTTCCGCTTCATCCTGTCCATGGATAGGTCACCCGGTTTCGGGTCTACGACACGCAACTAGTCGCCCTATTCAGACTTGGTTTCCCTTCGGCTCCGTACCATAAGTACTTAACCTTGCTACGTATCGTAACTCGCTGGCTCGTTCTACAAAAAGCACATCACCACACTTTAAAGTGCTATGATCGGTTGTAGGCACACGGTTTCAGGTTCTATTTCACTCCCCTTCCGGGGTTCTTTTCACCTTTCCCTCACGGTACTTCTTCACTATCGGTCACTAGGTAGTAT
>JBIOKC010000457.1:0-1133 GCA_044451425.1 Thermodesulfobacteriota bacterium | reverse complement strand
GTTATCAGCACGCCGCTGGGGTTGAGCCTGAGGTTGAGCCCTTTTAAGAACTCAATCTTGCTATCGTAAGGTATGAAGTGCATTACGAGGAGCGCCGTGGCGGCGTCGAACGATTCCTGGAACACTTCCTCGATTGTTCCGCGTATGAGCTCGACCCTCTCCTCGAGCCTGTGCTTTACAATTTTCTCGGCGGACGTCTTTATCATGTTAGCGGCGATGTCAAACCCCGTGAAGCGCCACTCGGGTTTGCGCCGGGCACAGGCTAAGGTCTCGTTCCCTGTACCCATGCCGGCCACGAGTAAGAACGCGTCCTCGGGGAGCGAGGTCTCGAGGAGGTGGCGCGCAGTCTCGTGGAGCGCCGTGTACCCGGGGATTATCTTGTGAATATCCTCGTCGTAGACGCCGGCCCTTTCATTAAATCGCTTTTCAGGATCGAATATTTCCTGCATGCAGTAATAGGTTAATGAATAATGAGCCGAGGGAAAGGGGGCACATAACAAGTGTTCGTCTCCGTAATATCGCGGATTTTTAGACGAGATTGCCGGGCTGCGGTTCGCTATTTTTCGATTCCCTCCGCATCATTGTACATAATTGCATTCAACGGAGAGCGACCGATTTATTTTGGTTTCAGAATACCGGAAGAAAGATATTACCATGATTGCATAAAACGATTGCATACAAACGGAAGCGTCCGAATCCCCTCTCGATAGAATTCGTCACTTGCCCGCAATCGTTGCAATGAGAAGTAAAGACCGGATTCCCGCTTTTGCGGGCATGACAAGGATAGTCGATGCAAACCCTCCCCCTCACATGTCGTGAGGGGGAGGGAATTTGTAGAATTGCTGTGATTTAGGGATAAACGGAAGTCGTGCGTCTGCGCCGTGTGTAGTAGATAATGCCCGCGAGTCCGAGCACCAGGACGAGCGCGATCATGGCCCATTCGCCGAGGGCGGGTATGTCTTGAGGTAGCGGTCCGCGCCGACATCTCCGGTGAGACTCGCGCTCATCGAAGCTGTCGTCGTAAGAGTGGTCGCCTGATTTGTATCTGGCTGGTTATTCAGGACTTGGGCAGCATTTGTCCCCACTGGGTTATAATTATCATCCAGGAGGTAGTTTTTATTAGTATATTGGGC
>JBIOKC010000456.1:0-1134 GCA_044451425.1 Thermodesulfobacteriota bacterium | reverse complement strand
GCACATAGATACTGAGATCGCCGATACAGGCGCGGGCGGAAAGAGGAAATATAAAAACATCATTCTTGCATTGTATCAGGACTTCCACCTGTTGACAAGGGTCGGCACCGGCACTTCGATCGGTTCGCAGGGTCGTCTCGAAGCTAAAATTATCGTCGGGCAGAGGACCCATATCCTTCATATAGCAGATTCGGATCCATGGAGCTTGTGGATAGAGGGGCAAATGATTTTTAGCAAGGAGAGCGCTGTCTACCACTACTACTCCTTCTTTCCGCCTATATTCTTCCTTTTTAAAATAAAAGGGCGTCGGTTCTCCTTCGGCCATCGCCAGCCATCCTCCCGAACCGATCATGAGGCCATGGGTTTGGACAATCTGTGTATCGACTACTAATTTGGCGTTGAAATATCCCGGGTAATAATAGATGGCCGAATGTTCGTGACCGTTCTTGCTGACGAGGGTTCTCCGGCTCATGTCCCAGGTCTGCACGATGAATACGGAATCTGACGGCGTCGCCGCCAGTGCATTGTAGTGGAAGACGACGGAGTTGGGGACGCCCTCGGTGAGGACTTTATTGGAGGAGAATGAATAGGAGGAAGGGTTGACGGTGCCCCGGCGCGATGCTTTAGTAGAGTTGATGAAGAGGTAGGCCAGCGCCGCAAGAGGCAGTATGAGAAGGGGCCACCAAAGGAATTTTTTTTTCGCGGTCATCACGCCCCCGAATGCATGTGTGATCGGCTCCGCCTGCGGAAGGGCCGTAGTTGTCTCAGATCCTGTTGTTCCGGCGGTTCCGTTCCTGGCGCTGATGGCCTCCCGCCGTTTAAAGGTATTCCAGTCTTCAAAACCGGCAAAGCGAGCCAATGTATTGAGTGTGTATAAGGAAGGCTGGTTGTTATAAGAGACCTTGCCGAACAGCCGCTTGAGGGTGGATATGCTGAGTGCTACTCCTGTAGCGTCGAATATCTTGTCGCTCAATTTTTCGAAGTCATAGCTCTTCCATTCTCCGCTCGGGCCCCGCTGCCACCTGGCCTCGATGAGCTCCATGCACTGCCGGACATAAATGGCGTCTGTATTATTGTTCATTTTCGCGGGATTGAGTCATGATTCCGAATGAACCAACTTGAACGGTTTTGAAT
>JBIOKC010000454.1:0-1139 GCA_044451425.1 Thermodesulfobacteriota bacterium | reverse complement strand
CTACAATATCAATCTATGTGAAATACCGCGGTAGATTTATATTTTAGTGTTAACTGCCGCTCTATTCACTGTCTTTTTTGAAATTCTCTGCTGTAATGTGGTTGTAATATAAGGCGGTGCGGGCGGCCGTAGCCTCGCCCCTTCACTCCCCCGCGGCACCCGCATTTTGGCCCCCTTCGAGCCTCGCTCCGAACGGCTTGCCCGCCTCCCCATAATACATACTTAGGCACGGGAAAGGTATTTCTATGCCCTTCTGATCGAAGGTATTTTTGATCCTACGCCGGAGCTCCCTTCCGACCTCCCACTGCTTGAGCGGTTGCGTTTTTATCATGCATTTTATTACAACGTCGGAGTCACCGAAGCTATCCACGCCAAGTATCTCGAGCGGCTCCAGTATAACCGGGCCGAACCTGTCGTCTTTCTTGAGCCCGTCTCCGATCTCCCTCAGCACCTCCATAACATGGTCTACGTTCTCCTTGTAAGCGACACCCATGTCGATTACGTAGCGCGACCACCCCTTACTCTGGTTGGAGAGCTGGTTTATAGCGCCGTTCGGGAAGACGTGCACGATACACTGGAGGTCCCTGATTACGGTTGTCCTGAAATTTATCTCCTCCACCGTGCCCGACATGCCGTTGATTATCGCTATGTCCCCAGCACGTATCTGGTTCTCGAGTATGACGAAGAAGCCGCTGATAATGTTCCGGAATAGGTTCTGTCCGCCGAAGCTCACAGCCAGGCCCAGTATGCCGGCCCCCGCTATTATGGGGGAAATGTCCATCCCCAGCTCTTTCAGCACCATGGCCGCCGCGATTCCCACGAGCGCTATGAAGACTATGCTCCTCAGAAGCGAAGTCAGGGTCTTTACACGCCTCTCGGTCTCGGACTCGCTGTACCCTGCGGTCCTCCCCGAGATTGTGGTCTCGAACCTTCCGATGACGCCGTTGACAATCATTATGAGTATAAATGCTCCCGCTGCAATTATCAGTATCCGAAGCACCGACGTGATGAGCCACTCGTAGAGTTTCTCTGTCAGCGAGGGGTTGAAGATACGATTTAAAAAGTTTGACAGCATGATTTACATCCCGAAAAATTTTCTTCAAAGGTTCCGTCCCGTCTGACCGCGGGGAGGCATGTAT
>JBIOKC010000453.1:0-1139 GCA_044451425.1 Thermodesulfobacteriota bacterium | reverse complement strand
GTTTTAAAGGCCGATGTCGAGCTGGGCGGGACGGATCAGCGCTTTAACCTGCTTATGGGTCGAGAACTGCAACGCGAATACGGACAGGAGCCACAGGTGGTCCTGACCATGCCGCTGCTGGAGGGATATACGGACGGCGTACAAAAGATGAGTAAGTCTTTAAATAACTACATCGGTATCAACGAGCCGCCCGAGGAAATCTTTGGTAAGGTGATGTCGATCTCCGATGAACTCATGTGGCGCTATTACGAGTTGCTCAGCAACAAGGATCTCACGCGGATAAAATCGCTGCAGGTGGAAGTCGAGAAGGGGGCTCTCCATCCTATGGACGCGAAAAAGTCGTTAGCGGAGGAGTTGGTCGCGCGCTATCATGGCCCGGCAGCGGCCCAGGTTGCGCGTGATTATTTCGAAACGCGCCATCAGAAAAAGTTACTCCCCACTGACATAAAAAAACAGTTTTATGCGCCCGAGCCTATTTGGATCTGTCGTCTGCTGGTTGATCTTGAATTTGCCAAGTCCAGCAGCGAGGCCCGGAGACTCATCTCTCAAGGTGCCGTAAGAGTAGATGGCCGAACCCTCGGAGACGTAAACTTTGAGTTTCGAGGAACTCAGCATGAAGTGGTGGAGGTCGGGAAAAACCGCATCGCACGGGTAAAAAGGAGTTCATAAGAATTTTTGTTACTGCCTTGACAAGCTTTGTCGTTTTACCTATAACACTACTTTGCTCGTTTCCGAGCGACCTATCTGGTCTTTGAAAACTAAATAGTAGCTACTGCCATTTATAAGCAGTGACGGTTTAGGGTTTCCGTAAAAGCCATTTGAGCACAGCTATCGTGACTCGACAGTCAATCCTCCACCTAAAGGTGGATTGAAAGATTTAACTGGAGAGTTTGATCCTGGCTCAGAACGAACGCTGGCGGCGTGCCTAACACATGCAAGTCGAACGAGAAAGGGGCTTCGGCCCTGAGTAAAGTGGCGCACGGGTGAGTAACACGTGGGTAACCTGCCTCTAAGATTGGGATAACCTGTCGAAAGATGAGCTAATACCGGATAAGACCACGGTTCCTTCGGGGACAGGGGTCAAAGGTAGCCTCTGCATGCAAGCTATCACTTAGAGATGGGCCTGCGTACCATTAGCT
>JBIOKC010000452.1:0-1142 GCA_044451425.1 Thermodesulfobacteriota bacterium | reverse complement strand
CCCTATTACCCGACTGAGGATTTGATGGATCATGGTAATCCGAATTTCGTCGATTTTTACTTTGACTACTTTATTCAAGTCCCGTCCTCTGTTGCGGGCGGAAGGTGGCGGGGAACATATATGGATAAGGGTTGGAACATGAGATTCCTGGATAATTACAATGTTTACGCGCCCTGGATGTGGAGCTCCATGCCTGTAAACCCCGCAACAAACCAGCCTTACACACAAGGGGATAGGGAGCAGGATATTTTGAATGCAACTCAAAGGCTTAGAGAAAGAGCAGACAATGAGGCGGGCGGACTGAAGTACATGGCTAGTGTATGGAGCGACGTTGATACTTACTATCTATTTCAATAGAAATGTCTATCCGCAGCTCATGCAGTATGTGGACTACGCTCTATTCGAGACCTGGAACAGTCAGACAGACGGGACCCCCGAAACCGAGGCGGTTTGGTTGAATAGGGTGCTCGTAGCCCAGGACATGATACAAAACAGGAGAGCGGAGCCGGTGGTTCAGGGAGGATTCGGTGATTTCTGATATGCGCTTTCGACGCTCCTTCACGTTAGAGAGAACGGGAAAGCCATGAACTATACTCAGCACATGGTATCAGACGCCTAGCTTCAGAAGGTGAAGGGTCTCAAACTGGGAAACCCCCTTGGTATATTTGCCTATTTGAATAATGTATACCAAAGGAACTGGCAGTACGGGAAGGTTATAGTCAATCCCAGCGATACACAAACTGTTACGGTCTCGCTCGGGGGGAATTATACGGATGTCGAAACCGGCAATATCGTGAGCAGCGTAACCTTAAGTCCGATGACAGGTAAGATTCTTGTCCTACCTTAACAATCTTTGCCGACGGTGAATGCATATTGAGCAGGTTGTAAATAGAGACCTCGTATTTACAGCCTGCTCCCGATTTCAGAAAGGGTTAAATAGCCAAATTTTCTTAATGCCGCTATTCTTTATAAGCTGGAGGATCGTTCGTCCGTCGGAAACCTATCTATTATTTAAACCGGCAATAGTCTTTTTACAACATAAATGAATTGGTTCAAAGTTCGGATTTAACACAGGTAGGGTATCACATGTTTGATGTCTTAACACTTAGGATCCAGATATTCCGTATATCTTATGGGTTCGT
>JBIOKC010000451.1:0-1146 GCA_044451425.1 Thermodesulfobacteriota bacterium | reverse complement strand
GATATAATTAGCTGACCTTTCTACATAGTTTTCATGTAAGCACCAGCCAAGATTCAGGATGAGCCTGGCCTCATCCTCCTATAAGTTCGTGGCTTCATTCTGACCTGTACGAACTAAACGAATTAAGCCCCTTCCCTTCCTCTCCCTAATTGTATAACCTGAACCTTATCCGCAACCGGGCCTGTCTCTGTAGGGGTGACGGAGGCTGTCGGTGAAAGCAATTATCTGCGGGGACCCGCACTGGACTTATGACGAAATAGTCAAAGACGAGATAGTCCGTCTACATAGAGATTCGAGGCTTCAGGGTAAGTACCTCCTCGTTATTGACGGAGGTTAGCCCGGCACTGAAACTACCGCTCACGAATACTGCCGAAAGCTGGGGACCGATACGATAGTCCAGGAGGCGGGGAAGGTGCTGGGGGAGGCCAGAGATTTCGGCAGAAACGAGCTTATGCTCAGGTATAACCGCCCGGATATTGTCGTCGGCTTTGCCCTCTCCTTCAAGGAAAGCGCGGTCGTCTCAGTTATGATGAGGAGGGCCGAGGAAAAGGGGTTAAGACTAAGGCCATAGACGGCAAACGCCCAGGGCATAAGCAACGTTATCTTTTGTGCTTAGTTTTAGAAACTCGTCGTGCTTTTTCCGATCTGATCTCTGTCGAAGCGGATCCCATTCCGAAATTATTCTTTCAAGCTTCTTACAGAGCTCCGCCGTGAGCTTAGTCGGCCGTCCACCTCGATCCTTTACGTTCGTTTTTGCTTTTAGCACAACTCACCTCACTCTGGCAATTTGTACCTTTTCATCGAATCATCGCAAACCGGCTCGGGTATACCCCGAACCTCGACAGATACATAATTCTTGAGCTCCGCTTTCAGGCTTTCGATCATGGAATCAAGCTCTTTAATTTGCGCCTCTATACCCGGTATTTTGGGAATCTCGGCCTCATTCCAATCTTCCAAGGCCGCTTTAGCCGCCGTAATTTTATTGAAATTATCAAAGCCGCGCCAGTAAGCAAAATCCCCTTTCGAGGAGGGTGCTTGATCCTCTGGCAGTAGTTCGAAGATTCGATAGAACCGCAACTTCTCGTCTTCCGCATTTCATCGACCATTTGAGAGTCTGTTAGCATTACTTTCCTCAAAAATAGCTTC
>JBIOKC010000450.1:0-1154 GCA_044451425.1 Thermodesulfobacteriota bacterium | reverse complement strand
TCCTTAACTTACCGACACCGGGCAGGCGTCAGTCTCTATACCTCCTCTTACGAGTTCGCAGAGACCTGTGTTTTTAGTAAACAGTCGCCAGATCCCTTTCACTGCGGCCCCCCGAGGCTTTAACACCCCAAGAGGCACCCCTTATCCCGAAGTTACGGGGTTAATTTGCCGAGTTCCTTCACGAGCGTTCTCTCGAGCGCCTGAGAATATTCATCTCGCCTACCTGTGTCGGTTTTAGTACGGGCGCCAACTTTGTCCAACGTCGGCTTTTCTTGGCTGTCTTTCCAGGAACTTCGGGATGTATATGCCCTCGCTCTTGCGAGACGGCCATCTAGTAGGCCGCTCCCTTTCCAGCCAGCGTCCTGATGTCTTCAACCTCGGTTGGCGGTGACGGAATATTAACCGTCTGTCCATCGACTACGCCTTTCGGCCTCGTCTTAGGGTCCGACTAACCCTGGGCGGATTTACCTTCCCCAGGAAACCTTAGGCTTTCGGCGAACGGGATTCTCACCCGTTTTATCGTTACTCGTTCCGGCATGATCACTTGCAGTACCTCCACGGTTCGTTATCCGTACCGCTTCGCAGGCGTATGCAACGCTCTCCTACCGCTTGCTCTTGCGAGCAAACCCGCTGCTTCGGTAACACGCTTAAGTCCCGTTCATTATCGGCGCAGGACTCCTCGACCAGTAAGCTATTACGCACTTTTTAAATGATGGCTGCTTCTAAGCCAACATCCCGGCTGTCTGTGGAATCCAACTTCCTTTCGCACTGAGCATGCTTGAGGGACCTTAGCGGGCGGTCTGGGTTGTTCCCCTCTCGACGACGAAGCTTATCCCTCGCCGTCTAGCTGCCATGGCTTGGTACACCGGTATTCGGAGTTTGGTTTCGAAGGGTAGCCGGGTAGGCCCCCTATCGAATTCAGTCGCTCTACCCCCATGCATTACTTGGTGACGGTAACCCTAAAGTTATGTCGGAGAGAACGAGCTATCTCCACGTTTGATGATACTTTCAATCCTCCACACAGGTCATCACCAAGTTTTTCAACACTCGTGTGTTCGGTCCTCCATGAGGTATTACCCCCACTTCAACCTGCCCATGCGTAGTTCACGTGGTTTCGCGTCTACCGCCCCCAACTCATTCGCCCTGTTCAGACT
>JBIOKC010000449.1:0-1157 GCA_044451425.1 Thermodesulfobacteriota bacterium | reverse complement strand
CGTCGCGGCATTACCTGACGTAAGCGAACTTCTCTCTATCGGCAATTGTGTCTAGGGCTACGAAGTGCACCCTGCAGTCGAGTCCGAGTGTATCTTTTTTGTTTACGAACTGCATATCGTAAATATGACATTTATTTGCAGTGATTACTCTACCTCGATCGACGCCTCTTTCAATTAGATATTCCTTAACGGAATCGGCTCGTTTGGCTCCTACGCTGCCGGCGGACTCTTCACGCGAGTCGCAATATGATTCTATTACTACATACGCGTCGGGTTCATTTTTCAGGATCTCGGCATTTTCATTAAGTACAGGCTTTGCATCTTTCCTTATCTCATAGTTGTTCCAGTCAAAGAATATGTCTTTCAGCTCGGGGCTGTATGGATTGTATATGTCTGAGCCCGAAAGAGCACTGTAATCAGACTTATTCCCGACAGATTCGGAGCCGCCCGGAATCGCGTGAGAGTAGGATGAAACGACCGAATAGATCATACACATGCCCAGCGCCCCCGGTACTAAATAATTAGATAATCCGCCCCAAAAATTGGTCTTGTTACTCATATCGATTTACCTCCCACTTTTTGACAGTTTACTTACAGGCTTATTGAGAGCAATCGACGTGCCACCATTTGTAAATCGAAATAGTAAGGAATAGTAGGCGGTTACAGAGCTAGACGATTGTCAGTCTGTAAGCTCGGGGCTAATCTGTATTAATGGAAACAAAAGAAATTGTATGGAAACATACACCCGCTGATTATCGGGCTACGTTTATTTTTTCCATTTCGCGCCTTGCGATATCGGCTTCACTTGAATCCGGAAATCTGTCTATCAGGGTTTTGAAAAAGAATTTGGCTCCGTCCGTCCTTCCGATCTTGACGAGTGACAAACCCTGCTTAAGATAGGCGTCCGCAACTTTACTGTCGTTAGGGTAGGTGTCTATGAATACCTGGTAGGCCAGGATGGCATTTAAATACTGTCCCTGGTCATAGAGGTCGGCGGCTCTGTGGTATAGGTCGCTTGTTGGTACATTCTTGACGTCTTGCTTGTCTTTCAGGGGTTTGTTCATCAGGGGTTTGTTTATCTGTTTCTTCTGGAGGTCATCCATCTTCATGTATATTTCTGAGTAGTTCTGTTCCAGGTTTCTTATTCTTGTCTCCTG
>JBIOKC010000448.1:0-1174 GCA_044451425.1 Thermodesulfobacteriota bacterium | reverse complement strand
AGATTAAACGAAGACCTCGCCGAGGCTATAGCTCTCGGACACGACCTCGGGCACACGCCGTTCGGTCATGCGGGTGAGGCCGCTCTTAACGAGATATTCCCCGGAGGGTTCAAGCACGTGATACACAGCCTCCGTGTCGTCGATGTGCTTGAAAAGGGAGGGAGAGGGCTGAATCTCACGTATGAGGTGAGGGACGGCATAGGCAAGCATTCGAAGGGAATGGGGGCGGTGGATAACCCCAATTACCGCCCGGAGACTCTGGAAGGCCAGGTCGTCAGAATCTCCGACCTGGTCGCTTACGCGAACCACGACCTCGACGACGCGATAAGGGCGGGCATCATAACTATAGAGGACGTACCGGAAGGGTGCGTGAGCGCGCTCGGCAGAACTAATTCCGAAAGGATAAACAGGATGGTCACCGATATAATCGCGGAGACACTCAAACACGACGGCCGGAAGGTCGCGGCTAGCGCCGAAGTGGAAAACGCGATGATCGAGCTGAGGGCCTATCTTTTCAACACGGTTTACATGAACGAGAAGATAAAGAACAATTTTCTCAAAGCGAAGAAGGTTATAAGGGAGCTATACCAGTATTTCTGCGAAAACGAGGGCGAGCTTCTGAAATATTATAACAAGGACCTGAGAGAGGGAGAGTCAATCGAGCGCTCGGTATGCGATTTCATAGCGGGCATGACGGACTCTTACGCGATCAGCATGTATGAAAGCATATTCCTCCCGAGAAGGTGGCAGGGGGATTTGAGCACATTTTAATATTGCCCGGTTCAGGTAACCTTATTACGCGGTTAAAACGACCGTAATCCTCAAGATAAACCTATTGTATGAAATAATCTCTACTCCGCACGGGCGTGAAAAAAAGTGATAAAGCTAGGCTCCGTTTCATTCATGAATGCAAAACCGCTCACGTTCGCTATTGAGAACGGGCTTGTAAAACACGATTTCGAAATAAAGCTTACTCCACCTTCGGACCTGTCGGCAATGCTGTCGAGAAAAGAAATAGACATAGGCCTTATACCGGTCGCGGAGTTCCTCAAAAGAAAGAGATATACCGCTATCCCGGATATATCGATCTCGTCTTACGGCAAGGTGGACAGCGTCGTGCTCCTCGCCAGGGGCAGGCTTGAGGACATTCAACGGGTGGCGGTAGACAGGAGGT
>JBIOKC010000447.1:0-1176 GCA_044451425.1 Thermodesulfobacteriota bacterium | reverse complement strand
GTGAAATACCTCTCTTTGAAATGAATGATTATTACCTCTTTGCCGCATAAAAATCTGGCAGAGGGACAGTGTCTGGTGGGCAGTTTAACTGGGGAGGTTGCCTCCTAAAGAGCAACGGAGGCGTACAAAGGTTGGCTAACTCCGGATGGAAATCGGAGCGTATTGCGCAAACGCATAAGCCAGCTTGACTGCGAGACCTACAAGTCGAGCAGGTACGAAAGTAGGTGTTAGTGATCCTGCGTTCCTTAGTGGTTGGGACGTAGCTTAACGGATAAAAGCTACCCCGGGGATAACAGGCTGATCGCATCCAAGCGTCCACAGCGACGATGCGGTTTGGCACCTCGATGTCGGCTCATCCTAGCGCGGAGGTGGAGAAGCTTCCAAGCGTCGGGCTGTTCGCCCGTTAAAAGGGTACGCGAGCTGGGTTAAGAACGTCGTAAGACAGTTAACTATTTTTACATATAATAGTTGCACGTAGCTGTCTTGCTCTAAGCCGTTCTTCCTACAATTGGGGAAAAAGAAAATGAATGTTATCACTTAATAAAAAGGTCTTTTTGAACTACAATACGAAGCATTTTAAACTTCGTTTGAAATAGAGATATAAATCTAACTATATGCTGGAAACTCCGAGTATCTATCGATACCTGTTAAGGGTGACAATTCGATAGTGCGGACAATCAGCAGGGAAGATCACGTTCAGTTTACATGAACGTGAAACCCTCACAGATCACACGTTAGAGTACGTTCAGTTACATGAACGTACAAGATATGATCGGATCCCGTTGGCGACAACGGGACTTCGTAACCAATCGAAGACTCAGCCTTAGGGTTGAGGTAACAACTATGTCGGTCTCTATCCAGGACAACCGTTTGAGATTTGAAAGGAGTCGCCCCTAGTACGAGAGGACTGGGGTGAGGGAATCCCTGGTGTGCCAGTTGTACCTAAAGGTGCATTGCTGGGTAGCTAGATTCCCACGGGATAACCGCTGAAAGCATCTAAGTGGGAAGCCCACCTTAAGATAAGATCTCATAGACTCCTCCGAGACCAGGAGGTTGATAGGTGACAAGTGTAAGATGAGTAATCATTTTAGCTAAGTCATACTAATAAGTCGTTTTCAAATAGCGTGGGTTTTAAGAAACCAAGCTTGTTGATTTAAATTTTTAATTTATAATTTT
>JBIOKC010000446.1:0-1177 GCA_044451425.1 Thermodesulfobacteriota bacterium | reverse complement strand
TCAAGAAAACGGGCTCTGTTAAAGCTTACACGGGGGCGTGTTATGCTGACTTTCTTCCTTTGGATATTGATTCTGAAGACTTATCAGAATCGGACGAAACTGCAAGAAGAATTTTAATGAACCTTCAGGATAAATACGGGCTTGACCTAAAAACTCTAAGGGTATCTTTCTCTGGTGCGAAAGGTTTCCATATCGAAATACCCGCCGGAATATTTGGGTTTCAACCTTCTCCGATACTTCCCAAAATCTTAAAAGCTATGGCGGAAAAAATAATCCCGGACGGCGTTACGATTGACACCGCCATATATGGCAAATCCCGCCTCTGGCGGCTTCCAAATACGGTCAACAGCAAGTCAGGGCTGTATAAGATTCGGCTTACTGCCGCTGAAGTTTTCAATCTCAGGGTGGACGAAATCAGAGAGTTAGCAAAGCAGCCACGCAAGGGGGTATTTTACGACCCCAATGTTGAGCTGAACCCAGCCCTGAATAAACTCTATATGGAATGTAAAGCCGAAGTCGGCACTTCGCTCAACGGTGGCTTAAGTAATAAATCAAAGCAGATAGGTGACAAAAAATATAAAGCCTTCCTCAGAAACGGTGTAGGCGAGGCGGGCGGAATGCAGCTATAACGAGCCTTGCGGGAAAATTGAAAGCGGGAGGCTTCTCATACGAAGAAGCCTCTGGGCTTGTAGGTGCGGCGAATGAAAAGGGGTGTATACCCCCCTTAACCGAGGAGGAAGTCGAGAAGTCTCTCAATAGCGTTTACAACTATGCGTCGAAGAACTTCGAGTTTGTTACGACACCGTGGCGTGAACTTGTGGGCTCGGAAGAGCCCGAACTTGATTTTTTGGTGGAAGACCTCTTACCTGCCGCCTGTTTATTGTTGTTAATTGGGAAGCCAAAACTCGGAAAGACCCTGCTTGCCCTCCTCTTTGCAGTATCAGTTAGCCTCGGGCTTTCTCTATGGAACAAGAAAGTCGTTCAGGGCGGGGTGCTTTTTATTTCAACGGAGGACGGGGCTATAAGATTAAAAAAACGGCTATGGAGGATGCTCGGAAACCCGACCAACTATAATCCTGACTGTCACTTTTTCGTCGGAAATTGTATTCTCACGGACAAGAAAGTAATGGCAGCCCTAAGGGCTAAAATTACCGAATTAAAACCGAGACTGATTATC
>JBIOKC010000445.1:0-1177 GCA_044451425.1 Thermodesulfobacteriota bacterium | reverse complement strand
GTGTATGAGTAAAATAGAGCAAGAAGGCGGGCACACTAATGAACAGTTTGAAGAAGACCGAAGAGATAAAGACGCAGTTAAGGGAATTGGTAAAACAGACGCTCCAGGAAGCCTACGAAGCAGAGATCGAAGAGTTTATAGGCTATCCCAAGAGGAAGCCACCTAAAGACTCCGAATCCTCCAATACAAGAAACGGCTACGGCAAGAAGAGTGTAAAGAGCGACTCCGGGGAGGTGGAGCTTGAAGTTCCCCGGGACCGCAACTCGGAGTTTGAGCCTCAGATAGTAAAGAAGCGCCAGAGCGTACTCGATGATTTAGAGGACAAGATCGTAGCCCTGTACTCAAAGGGTGACCACCCCCGGGATATACAGGAGATCATGGAGGATATGTACGGGGTAGAGCTCGGCCCGTCGTTGATATCGAGGCTCACGGACCCGGCTGGAGGAGTGGCAATCGAGTCCTCTAAAGGAAGTCTACTCAGTACTTTGGCTTGACTGCATTTTCTATAAAGTACGCGAAGAGGGAAAGGTAATTAACAAGGTCATATAAGTGGTAATAGGGCTTGGGATTGACGGAAGGAAGGAGATAATGGGATTTTCTGGATAAGCGCAAAGGAGAGCAGTGGATTTTGGCTTGGGGTCCTGAATGACCTTAAAAGCAGAGGGGTCAGGCATGTATTCATATTCAGCGTGGACGGACTTAGGGGTCTGGAGGAAGCAATAAGAGCCTCGTACCCGGATTCTGATATTCAGCGGTGTGTAATACATCAAATCCGCAATTCCCTGAGGTATGTGTCCTGGAGGGAGAAGAAGGAGCTTAGTAAAGACCTGAAGGAGGTGTACGGGGCCGGTACTATTGGGGAGTCCTCAGGGGCGATGGAGGGGTTTGAAGGGAAGTGGGGAAACAAGTATCCTCACATAATCAAGTCGTGGAGGGAGAACTGGGAAAGCCTCATGACCTATTTCAGATACCCTAAGTTCCGAAAAGTCACGGATGGGATGCAAAAAGGGTCTTCCCCTCGGATAACTCTGTACTGAAGGCTCTGTTTATGGCTGCCAGAGACCTGGAGAGAAAATGGACCAGGCCGATCAAAAACTGGTCTGTCATATATGCACAGCTTTGTATATTATTTGAAGATAAAATGATTCACCAGTTCTTATAGATACACAGTTATCGG
>JBIOKC010000444.1:0-1178 GCA_044451425.1 Thermodesulfobacteriota bacterium | reverse complement strand
TTTCTCTGCGGCCCACATTTCTGTGGGCACCCCTTCTCCCGAAGTTACGGGGTTAATTTGCCTAGTTCCTTAACCGCGGATCACTCAAGCGCCTTAGTATATTCTACTTGTCTACCTGTGTCGGTTTGCGGTACGGGTAATACTCACCTGAAGCTTAGAAGTTTTTCTCGGAAACATACTTGGACGCAATCCTCTTGTCTGACGACTCAAGGTACTTTCACCTTTCAGACTTCTGGCGGATTTACCAACCAAAAGTAACCCTACGGGCTTAAACGCACTATTCCGTCAGTGCGCCGCGTTTACGTTTTTTCGTCTCTCCATCGCAATGGTACCGGTGCTGGAATATTAACCAGCTGTCCATCGAATATCCCCTTCGGGTTCTCCTTAGGACCCGACTAACCCTGAACCGATTATCGTTGTTCAGGAAACCTTAGACTATCGGCGAATAGGTTTCTCGCCTATTTTATCGTTACTTATGCCTACATTTGCTTTTCTAACCGCTCCAATAGTGCTTACGCAACTTCTTCAACGCAGTTAGAATGCTCCCCTACCACTCACATATTGCTATGTAAATCCAAAGCTTCGGTACTATGTTTGATGCCCGAGTATCGTCCACGCCCAACCGCTCGACCAGTGAGCTGTTACGCACTCTTTAAATGAATGGCTGCTTCCAAGCAAACATCCTGGCTGTCAATGCAGTCGGACCTCGTTATATCAACTTAACATAGATTTGGGGACCTTAGCTGTTGGTCTGAGTTCTCTCTCTCTCGTCCATGGGCCTTAGCACCCATGGGCTCACTGCTGAGTATATTTTATAGCATTCGGAGTTTGTCAGGACTTGGTAGGAATCGCTTCCCCCGCATCCAATCAGTAGCTCTACCTCTATAAGACTTAACCTCTACGCTGCCCCTAAAGGCATTTCGGGGAGTACGAGCTATTTCCCAGTTTGATTAGCCTTTCACCCCTACCCACAGCTCATCCGGAAGCTTTTCAACGCTTATCGGTTCGGTCCTCCAGAGTGTGTTACCACTCCTTCAACCTGGCCATGGGTAGATCACAAGGTTTCGCGTCTGCCTCAACTGACTATACGCCCTATTAAGACTCGCTTTCGCTTCGGTTAACGGACCTTAAGTCCTTAACCTTGCCAGTAAAGAGCAACTCGTAGGCTCATTATGCAA
>JBIOKC010000443.1:0-1179 GCA_044451425.1 Thermodesulfobacteriota bacterium | reverse complement strand
CTTCCCGCCCGCCCCGTACGGCCGACCCTGTGCACGTAGGACTTCGAGTCCTGGGGCAGAGCGTAGTTTATGACATGGGTGAGGTTCTGAACGTCTATGCCCCTTGCAGCGACGTCTGTTGCCACGAGAATATTAAGCTGGCGTTTTTTAAACTTGTTGAGCGTCCTCTCCCTCTGGTTCTGAGACATATCCCCATGCAGGGCGTCCGCATCGTAGCCGCGTTTCTTCAGCTTGCCGGCAACCTTGTCCGCATCCACTTTTGTTCTGCAGAAGATAAGCCCATAGAACTCCTCTTCGATGTCGATAATTCTGCAGAGCGCCTCGAATTTATCAGCCGCTGCGACCTCGAAATATATCTGATCGGTCTGGCTTACCGTAAGCTGCTCCTGCTCCACCCGCAGTGTTTCGTATGTGTGCATATGCTTCTTTGCGATCTCAACCACTTCTTGGGGCATCGTCGCCGAAAAGAGCATGGTTCGCTTGTTAACGTTCGCATACCCTATTATCTCCTCAACGTCTTCTATAAAACCCATATCCAGCATCTCGTCGGCTTCGTCGAGCACGAGGTAAGAAATGCCGTCGAGCTTAAGCGTGCCTTTTCTGAGATGATCCAGTATTCTGCCCGGCGTCCCCACTACTACGTCCACGCCCTTTCTGAGACTCCTCAGCTGAAAGCTCATCGACTGCCCGCCGTAAACAGGGACAATACTGAGCTCTTTCCAGCCTTTTAACGAATTGATCTCCTCCGCTACCTGAATGGCGAGCTCTCTCGTAGGGGTGAGCACCAGCGCCTGGACCGCTCTCGACTTCTCCTGAAGGAGCTCGACAAGGGGAATACCGAACGCCGCCGTCTTGCCCGTTCCGGTCTGGGCCTGTGCTACGATATCGTCATCTCCCTCCATTACGACCGGAATAACCAGCTCCTGGATCTTCGTAGGCACTTCATAACCCTTTTGCTTCAATACTTCCAATGTCCTTTCGGATAAACCTAAACTCTCAAATGATTTCATACAGAACTCCTCTCCCTTTTTATACATTTCTCCTATTAGGGAATATGACCCAATCAAGCATCAAGAATTGTTTTTGGAATTGTTGATTTATTGACTAAGTGTTTTCTCGTGCTAGTAGATTTTATTATTATACCTTAAAAATATAAGTTGCACTATTGCCCCGATTTTT
>JBIOKC010000442.1:0-1180 GCA_044451425.1 Thermodesulfobacteriota bacterium | reverse complement strand
GTATGAGAATGGAAGAAAACACCTTAATCTCGTCCTGGACGCGGGCATCATTTCTTTCCCAGAATAGGGAAAGCTGCTCCTCGGGCGAAGGGGATTCCCCTGAGGACTCCGTCATAGCATCGTATTGATAAAGGAACTGGAGCGCAAGTTCTCTCGCGCGTCTCCTTGTACCCATCTGGAAGGCAACTACCCTTTTAGGGAAAGAATTTTAGTTAGATTCGCCATTTCAATTGCGGAGTAGGCAGCTTCCGCCCCGCGGTTCCCCGCCTTTGAGCCGGCCCTCTCTATGGCCTGCTGAAGAGTTTCGGTGGTCAATACGCCCGACGCCACGGGCACATCCATCTGAAGACTGATAGAAGCAATCTCTTTTATAACAGCAGAAGACAGATAATCGAAGTGAGGGGTTTCTCCCCTTATTATGGCACCGAGCGCGATAATCGCACTATACTTCTTCTTCTCGGCCGCCTTTTTAACCGCATAAAGAAGCTCGTATGATCCGGGCACCCTGACGATATCGATGTCGGACTCAGAAGCGTTATGCCGTACAAGCACGTCTACCGCACCGCTCACAAGCCTCTCGGTGATGAAATCGTTGAACCTGCTTACGACTACGGCGAACTTGAGTCCCTTTGCATCGAGGTTCCCTTCGTATATTTTAGGCATATCCGTCTCCCGTTCAGTCTACCATTGAAAGAAGATGTCCGAGTTTGTCTTTCTTCACTTTCAAATAATTGGAATTTCTTCCATTGGGGGGGATCTCTATGGCCACTCGCTCGACTATCTGCAGGCCGAATCCCTCGAGGCCCTTTATCTTCTTGGGGTTGTTGGTAAGAAGCCTCATATTTCTTACCCCGAGGTCGAGCAGTATCTGCGCCCCTATGCCGTAGTCCCTGAGATCGGGTTTGAAGCCAAGAACCTCGTTCGCCTCAACGGTGTCGAATCCGTCATCTTGGAGAGCGTAAGCCTTTATTTTATTTATTAGGCCTATGCCCCGCCCTTCCTGTCTCATATATAGTATAACACCCATACCCGCGTCGCTAATAATCATCATAGCCTGTCTTATCTGCGAGCCGCAGTCGCACCTTAATGAACCGAACACATCGCTCGTGAGGCATTCCGAATGAACCCTGACGAGTACGTCCTTATCGGGGCTAATGTCCCCCCTGACAAACGCGACATG
>JBIOKC010000441.1:0-1181 GCA_044451425.1 Thermodesulfobacteriota bacterium | reverse complement strand
TTATTGGAGTCTCCGGCGGAGCGGATTCGATAGGGCTTCTCCATACGCTTCTGGAGTTAAAGGAATACGATCACGAACTCATTGTCGCTCATTTAAACCATGGAATAAGGGGAAAAGAGGCCAAACGAGACGCGCTATTTGTAAAACGTGCGGCTGAGTCCTTAGGACTGAAATTCGAGCCGGGCAAGGCGGACGTCCCCCGTTATAAAAAAAAGCAGAAACTCTCTCTTGAACAGGCCGCCCGTATTGTCCGTTACGAATTCTTTGAGGAAACGCGTAAAAAATACAAGGCGGATAAGATCGCGACTGCCCATACACTCGACGACCAGGCCGAAACAGTCATCATGAGGCTCATAAGGGGAAGCGGCCCGAAGGGGCTCTCCGGCATTCCCCCCGTATCGAACGGAATAATAATAAGGCCCCTCATCGAAACCGGACGTTTTGAAATAGAGAAATTTCTCATCGCCAGAGGCATCGACTGGATTGAGGATTCCACAAACAAGCTAAGAACGATGCTGAGAAACAAGATAAGACTCGATCTCCTGCCCATGCTCGAGAGCTATAACCCCAGAATTAAAGAGACTCTTTCGAGAACGTCCGACCTCTTGAGAGCCGAAGAGGACTTTATAGAGAGAGAGGCAAATAAATATTTTAAGCGCATTTTCAAACCGGGAAAATCGGAACTCCACGGCGACTTGCGGAAATTCAAACGCCTCCATAAAGCCCTCAGGTCCAATATCCTGAGGCTCTCGGTCGAAGAGCTCGACCGGAGCCTGAAGAACATTACTTCGCTCCACCTCTCTTCGGCAGATGAATTTTTGACGTCGGGTTCGGCGTCCGGGGAGATAGAATTCCCGGACGAATTGGTCATCACAAAGGGGTATGACTCACTTCTCTTTACGACCAGGGCCGCGCTCGAGCGAGAATTCTCGTACACGATCCCCTCTACCGGGAAATGGAGCTTCCCAGAATTCGACGTCTATATAGAAAAATCATCGGATAAAACTCTGGAAGAAGAAAGAGAGGACGTAGCTTATTTCGATCCCCGCTTGGTAGAGTTCCCCATCGAGATCAGGAGTTTCAAGCCTGGGGACAGGTTTATACCGCTCGGCATGCAAAGCCCGAAGAAGGTTAAGAACTTCTTTGTGGATTCCAAGGTACCGAGGTTCACGAGATACAGA
>JBIOKC010000440.1:0-1188 GCA_044451425.1 Thermodesulfobacteriota bacterium | reverse complement strand
TAACGCATATGCCGTATTATGTACAATTTCGTAACTTGTATCTCTTTACTGCTTCTTATAAAATCACTGTGGCGTTACATAGCACACCTCCGTCGATGCGTACAATCTGGTTATTTTTTTGCGCCCCGGCGGCGAGGTGCTGGGACTCGATTGCACGGAGGCGTTTCTCGAAATCGCGAACATGGAAAGAGACGAGGCTGGTCTCGACAACGTGAAGTTCGCCCTGGGCGACGCGCAGACTTACCAGCTGCCGGAGAATTACTACGATGTCGTGTATTCGCGTTTCGGCATAATGTTTTTTCAGAACATCGTTTACGCGCTCAAGAACGCCCACAGGGCGCTCAAGCCGGGCGGCAAGCTCTGCATGATCGTATGGAGGACTATAAACGACAACCCCTGCTGGGGGCTGGCGAAGGAAATCGCATTGAAACATCTGCCGCCTCCGGGCGATAACGCGCAGACGTGCGGCCCGGGCCCGTTCGCACTTGCAGACGAAGAGACCGACAGGGCCATGCTGAAGGCCGCCGGGTTCGAGAACGTCGAGCTCTTTAGGCGTAACGACGCAGACGTGTGCATCGGAACGAGTCTGGAAGAGGCGGTTGATTTTCAGATACTGGTCGGCCCTTCGGGAGAGATAATCCGTGAGGCGGCCGAGCTGGGACAGGAAAAACTCCCCCACGTTCGGGAGGATATGAAGAACTCGATGAGAAAGTATGAGAAAGCGGACGGAGTGTACATGCCTTCGAGCACATGGCTCATTATGGCGAGGAAGTAATTGGTCCCGAGGACTCGCTTACGGGTGTTCAGGAATGTCCCGGTGCGCACACATGCATCAGGTTCGGTGCAAGTCGGGGGGGGAAGGTAAAGACGGGAAAAGTTAAGGAAAGGCAATTTTTATTTATTTTTTTCCTTGATGAAAAGAAGCAAAAATCATCCGACAGCACATAATTTGCTAAAAATCTTGTGTTGAAGCTAAAACATTTCAATTCCTCCCACACCCCTGAAATATTTTTTTACGCTTCAACACGCAATTTTCTTAACGCAAATTCTATGAATGTCGGGTGAAAGAGAAAAGATGGACTTCTCCCGTTGGTCGAAATGTCAGAATTATAAGGTACACCCTCACCCATACCCTCTCCCACGTTGGGAAGAGGGAAATAATATAAAAAACCGGGTATCTGATCGGAG
>JBIOKC010000439.1:0-1188 GCA_044451425.1 Thermodesulfobacteriota bacterium | reverse complement strand
GCTCGAATACCGAGGCATCGGTGCGGCAAACATGATGAAATGGTCGCGCGATGTGACGAGCGGCGATCCGAAAAACCTCGAAGGCAGGGCGGCGGCGTTTTATTGGGCGAATGTGTTTCGGGATGCGATACCCTCACCCCTAACCCCTCTCCCAAAGGGCGAGAGGAAATTTATTCGCGACCGTTTCGGCGAGCCGCCGAATAATCTATTGAATTACGGTTATGCTATTCTCCGCGCCGTTGTCGCACGCGCACTTGTCACATCCGGTTTGCTGCCGACGTTCGGCATTCATCACCATAACAAGTACAATGCCTATTCACTTGCCGACGATATCATGGAGCCGTATCGCCCCTTCGTCGATGCCCTTGTCTGCGCTATCGTATCGGAAGAACAGGATATTGCCGAACTCACGCCGGCGCTCAAGCGGCATTTGCTCGGCATCCCAACGCTCGACGTGACGATCGAAGGGAACAGGCGTCCGCTCATGATCGCCGTGAGCCATACGACGGCGTCGCTCGCAAAGTGCTTCCTGGGCGAGCGACGGAAGCTCACGTACCCATCTTTTATTTCATAGCCGTTCGCCATGCGCGAGAGGTTCAACGCATATCGCATCATGTGGGTCATGGTACTCTTCGACCTTCCGACGGAAACCAAAAAAGACCGGAAGGAATACGCGCGCTTTCGCAAGCGGCTCAAGAAAGACGGGTTCACGATGTTCCAGTTCTCGACTTATGTGCGCCATTGCATGAGCCGCGAGAATATGAAAGTGCATATTGACCGCGTCAGGATGATCCTGCCGCCCAAAGGCAAGGTCGGCGTCATGCAGATAACCGATAAACAATTCGGGATGATCGAGATATTCGACGGGCGCGATGTAGTCGAGAAGAAAGGTATCCCCCAGCAAATGGAGATATTTTGAACGGGTTGGATTTTTTTATTCCTATTTCCGCCTGTAACTTATTGAAAATAAAAGGATTGTTACATGTTGTATTGTAACAATCCTTCTATCAAATCATTCTGAAAGCAAATCACAACCGCAAAAGGCGAATGGATGGCTTCGCGTGATTGTAACAATCCTTCTATCAAATCATTCTGAAAGCAAATCACAACCGCCCTCCTCTATCTTGAGACCGGCGAACGATTGTAACAATCCTTCTATCAAATCATTCTGAAAGCAAATCACAACCT
>JBIOKC010000438.1:0-1189 GCA_044451425.1 Thermodesulfobacteriota bacterium | reverse complement strand
CCCCGTAAGCCCTAGGCTCTGCCCGTCCTCTATTCCTGCCAGCCTCAGCGACCTGTAGCCTATCGCCCCTGCGCATAGAAGAGGGGCGGCTTCGGCATCCGTAAAAACTTCCGGGACGCGGTAAGCATAACCCTCCTTGACGAGCATATATTCCGCATAGCCTCCGTCCCTGTCCCTGCCTGTGGCCAGGAAATCGGGACAAAGGTTATCGTTCCCTTCGAGGCAGTAGCCGCATATGTCGCAGGATGAGAATATCCATGCGACGCCGACCCTGTCCCCTACTCTAAGAAGTGTAACTCCCTTACCCGTCCTCTCAACCACGCCCACGACCTGGTGCCCGGGTATGACCGGCAGCTTGGGAGGAGGGGTCCTGCCCTCAATCTCGTCGAGCTCCGTGTGGCATACGCCGCACACCGAGACCCGTATAAGCACCTCGCCCTCACGGGGGGAAGGAACGGGCGCGTCTTTAAGAAGACGAAGCGGTTCCTTATTTTCGTGAAGGGAAACTATTTTTTCAATCACAACAGCCTTCAAAGAAACGACCTCCGGGCTCCGCTATAATCCGTCAGCTCAGTATCATGCTGTCTTTTATCTCCAGAATTTTTTTCGTTCTCCGGGCGAAGTACATTTCGGGTGTTATCATTAGTATAGCCCTCCCCTTTTCGTTCAGCTTCAGAAGCACGTCCATTACGACCGTGGAATTTTTCGAATCGAGGTTGCATGTGGGCTCGTCGGCCATGATTATTTCGGGGTCATTCGCGAGCGCCCTCGCTATAGCGACACTCTGCTGCTCTCCGCCCGACAATAGCCCAAGACCTCGGGTTTAATCTGCACCTTGTTGACACTGTCCACGTAGCCCGACGCGTAGACGGATTTGATGTACCTCTTTTTCTCTACCTTCGCAGTCTGCGAAGACTCATTCTTTATATTGATGAAAAGGAAGTAGGATATTAGCGCTATCACAGCCGCTGAGAGGAATATCAGGATGAGCTTTCTATTCATCTATTCTCCCGAATTATAATATTCCTGGCATCGTGCAATTCCTGTACCAACAGGCTTGAAATCCGGATTGAAACCGCCGGAAGAGCCGTAATGATTTATCCGCATTACTTCTTAAGAGAAACTCCTCATGAATGTATATATCATAGTTGTTGTCATATTATCTTACACCGGACATCGATTATTATAT
>JBIOKC010000436.1:0-1200 GCA_044451425.1 Thermodesulfobacteriota bacterium | reverse complement strand
GTTTTAGACTTTGCAGAGACCTGTGTTTTTGTTAAACAGTCGCCGTACGCGTTTCACTGCGGCCACTTCGAGCTGTAAACTCTATTGTGGCGACCCTTCTCCCGAAGTTACGGGTCTAATTTGCCGAGTTCCTGAACGAGTGTTCTCTCGAGCACCTTTGGGCATTATGCCCTCGTCTACCTGTGTCGGTTTGAGGTACGGTTCCCTTCCATTCTCCTTAGAGGTTTTTCCTGGCAGCGTGGAATCAGCAGCTTTCAGCCATACGGCTTATTGCTTTGCGTCTCAGCGTTAATGCTCTCACGGATTTACCTATGAAAACCGCCTTACACGCATCGAGCCCCATAGTCATAGGAGGCCCTGCTTATCCTTCTGCGTCACCCCATCGTGATAACGAACGCCTGGGAGTTCCGGAATATTAACCGGATGTCCATCGGCTACGCCTCTCGGCCTCGCCTTAGGGACCGACTAACCCTGAGCGGATTAACCTTCCTCAGGAAACCTTAGACTTTCGGTGCGGAGGGTTCTCACCTCCGTTATCGCTACTTATGCCGGCAGGGTCTCTTCTCAACCTACGATGAGTTCTTTCGATCTCACTACTGTGTTGGGAATGCTCTCCTACCACGCACGACTTGACGCCGTGCATCCGCTGCTTCGGTACTCAGCTTTAGCCCCGTTAAATTGTCGGCACCGGACCGCTTGACCAGTGAGCTATTACGCTTTCTTTAAAGGATGGCTGCTTCTAAGCCAACCTCCTGGCTGTCTGGGCGTTCCGACTTCCTTTCCCACTTAGCTGAAATTTTGGGACCTTAGCAGGCGGTCTGGACTGTTTTCCTCTCGACAATGAAGCTTAGCCCCCACTGTCTGACTCCCGGGCTGGTTGTCCATGGCATTCGAAGTTTGGTTGGATTCAGTAAGCTGGAAAGCCCCCTAGTCCATCCAGATCTCTACCACCACTGCAAATCACCCGAGGCTAGCCCTAAAGCTATTTCGGAGAGAACGAGCTATCACGGAATTTGATTAGCCTTTCACCCCTACCCTCAGCTCATCCGAGCTTTTTTCAACAAACAGCCGTTCGGCCCTCCAGTAAGTTTTACCTTACTTTCAGCCTGGCCAAGGGTAGATCATCCCGCTTCGCGTCTATTCCTGCCAACTTGTGTTCGCCCTATTCGGACTCGCTTTCGCTACGGCTCGCTTTCGCTT
>JBIOKC010000434.1:0-1211 GCA_044451425.1 Thermodesulfobacteriota bacterium | reverse complement strand
CATTAGAAAAATCGTTACTCTGAGCGTTCGCTGTGGAAAGGTTTAGTTTCTGGTTAAGCATCATTACAGAAATAACGGTCGGGATAATGAAGGCTCCCTTCGTAAGTTTTTCTAGGAACTCACGTCTCTCGGGATTAATGTTATCCAGAAATTTCATTTCCTACATTGAACTATCCTCCGTTATATTCCGTGAATAATGGGAATGTTCATACCATTATATCACTGACAATTCTTCCCGTAAAGCAGAAACCGCTCCCTTGAGATCCCCCACATAAAGAATGTAGCAGTCGGCGTTGTCGATCATACCGCAGAGCCGGCTGATTTTCAGATGGTCCACCGTCTCGGACAGAAAACTCATAGGCATAACCCTGTTGACCATCATGAATTTCGGACACGCCTCGATTCGCGATTCCGCTCCATGGTTGGGTACGAGATAAAATACCGCTCTTATTTTCCCCTCGTCTATCTTCCAGTCGTACCCAAGGTCCTGGGGCGCTAACGAGTACATCTTGTGGCCGTAATAGGTTATGTTATACGGGAGGGATTCGAAGAGAGGCTTCATTTTCGGAAGAAGATGTGTGCTCCCTTCCTTTATATGGAAACGCCTCGGGAACGGTATAGCCTTTCCTTCTCTGATCAGCACGAGCTCATCACCTATAATACGGAACCCGCTTTGCAGCAAGCTGACCATTAGTGTGGTTTTCCCTACACCTTTGTCACCGACGACAAGGAACCTCCTGCCGTCCCATTCGCCGCAGCCCGCATGAATACGTATCCGGTCCGTGATTCCCGAAAGCGCCTCACTGTGAATAAGCCACTGGAGATTGAAGATCGTTCTGGATAAATCGTCAGAGGAACAGCTGACCGCGCCGTTACACAGAACTTCATAAAGACCATCTTTGACACTTATATCGTAGACGGTCTCCTTCCTAACGGGATAGTCCTGCTCGGCTTCGTGCATTATGAAATCGAGACGGCGCGCTGTTTCTCCGCTTTCAGTACGTATCGTGAATTCGGTGTAGAGCAGGATAAGCTTACGTTCGTAAATTATTGAACCAGCCCTTCCTCGAGGAGCGATTTCAGACAGTCCGATACTTCTTTTTCCGGTGCCTCCTGAAGATCGTATGCGTATTTTACGATAGCCACTATGTCGGCAGCGCTGTTTTTGCCGGTGCACGCCTCCAGGACGAGTACGGCCGTCTTATTCAGGT
>JBIOKC010000433.1:0-1212 GCA_044451425.1 Thermodesulfobacteriota bacterium | reverse complement strand
TCTCAGGCCGAGTATATGGGGATATTTATATATATTATGACAAAGCAAAACCCCAGACCCCCCTTCGGGCCGCGACGGGTCGTAGGACAGGCGGACTGCGTAGACTGTCCGACATGAAGGTTATATATAGGGTGTACTGTCACTAGAGGTATAAAGTAAATTATGGGAGTGTTCTATAAAAAAAACGGTCCGTGGATAGATTATTATACACCCGACGGGAAGAGGATAAGGGAAGTCGTATCCATTCCGGGAAGGGACCCGTCTACTATTACCCTACGCGAAGCCGAAAAGGCTTTGGCAATAAGAAAAGCCGAAATAGCTCAGGGCAAGTTCAACATCGCAACAACGGAGAAGCCCGTAAAATTCGAAAAGCTCATTGAGGCATATCTTGAGTGGGCCGAAGAGAACCACAGGGCTCCAGAACGAGACCATGCGGCCTGTAAGAACCTGCTGGATTATTTAAGGGGTAAAAATATTTACACCCTTAGCCTTTGGGAAGTTGAGAAGTACAAATCCGAAAGGAAAAAGCAGGGACGGAAACCGGAGACCATTAATAAAGAGCTTGGAGCTATCAGGAGGATGTTTAATCTGGCAGTACAGGGAGTATTAAGAGTGAGGATAGCCAAAAACCCGGTACATGGGTTAAAGCTTATTAACGTCCCCAAACCAAAGCCGAGGGTATTAAAGGATTGGGAGTTTCAGAGACTCTACGGTGCGGCTTCAGACCACTTTAAACCTATTCTCCTGTGCGCGTATATGACGGGGATGCGACGTTCTGAGATAGCGAAGCTTAAATGGAAGGATGTAGACCTTGAGGACGGTTATATCCACGTAGTAGAGGCTAAAAACGGTGAGTCGAGGAGTATTCCAATAGGAGAATCCTTACTGAGCACTCTCTCTGACTTGAGCAGGGATGCGGTTAATGAATTTGTATTCACCGGACCTGACAGCACACCCTACACCTCTTTAACCTCATGGAAAAGGACATGGTGCACAGCCCTGAGAAAGTCGGGTATTGAGAAGTGCAGGTTTCATGACCTGAGGCATACGTTTGTATCTAACTTAATAGTTGGAGAGAAAGAGGACTACGCAACCGTAATGGGACTCTCGGGGCATAAAGACATCAGAATGCTCCTGCGTTACAGCCATACCCGTGAAGAAGCCAAAAAAGCGGCAATAGATAAGCTAGGAAACAGGCTAGAACCACATAAC
>JBIOKC010000432.1:0-1218 GCA_044451425.1 Thermodesulfobacteriota bacterium | reverse complement strand
GTTGAAAATGTTGTTTCGGATAGTAACCATAAGGATATTTTAGCCCCCTGTGGTTACGAATCCCACTAATTACCAAAGATAATAGTAACTCTCCGAAAAGGTGCGAAGATAAAAGAGCAGAGGGAACTGCATGTATGAAAGCTGGTCAAGTAGAATTATTACCGTCATGTCAAACCTGCTGCACGCTATTACTATAAGTAAAGGACTTATCCACAAGTATCCACTGCGGTGAATTTATTCTCGCGAATATTATAAATACCAGCACCGACAATGCCGACAACATGATGACCTTCTCCGTAGAATCAATCCGGCTCGTCACGGACAGGGGCACTGCCGAGAACTGAAGGACGAACGTGAACGCAGCGAAATAAAGGTTGTCTAAATTGATATCGAAGCCCCTGCTCAGGAAGAGCGATACCAGAAAGAATAAAGAAGGCTGGTTTGTGCTCCGTGAAAGCTGCGTGAAGTGCGGGGCCAGCTACCCTCCGATACCGCTCGACAAAAAGACGGGTAAGAGCATCACACAGCAAACAATCAGGAACGTGAGAATCATCGACCAGTTAATCTTCCTCCACCGCGTGTAATAATATGTGAGGAATACCGGAAGCAGCAGTACGAGATACCAATTGGTCAGAAAACCGACCGCTATAACGGACGCAGACCATTTGTACCTGTTTGTCGAAAGCAGATAAATCGAGAGCAGGCCGAGGCACGCGGGAACAATATCGAATCGGTTATGTGTGAAATAGAGTCCCGCAGGAAGGAGCATTAAAAAAGCCAGATGCTTGCGGTCCGGTCTCAATTCGTATACAAGCAGTATTGAAAAAAACAGGGACCGGACCATTAGCAATGAAAAGATGAACGAATATCGATTGAAGAGCTTATTCCACATATGGGGAGCGGACGGCAGGTTCGGGTTCGCGAGGGAGTTATTGTTGATGGAGGTCTCGATTCCCCCTATAAGACGGGTATCCAGAGGATCGGGAAAACCTGTTATAACATATGGGAGAGCGAATAAGTAAGTAGCGACCTGAGGGTAATCACTCGAGACTTCGGTATAGGGGCTTTTCGAATACGGTTACCAGGAGCCCATGACCGCATAGACCATTTTATCGCCGTAATCGTTTATAAGACCGACCTTTGAACCGAAATTTTTCGGGACTCCGAGACTGGATAGAATGGAGGCCAGTAATAACGAGCTCAGTAGTACTATAGATT
>JBIOKC010000431.1:0-1227 GCA_044451425.1 Thermodesulfobacteriota bacterium | reverse complement strand
ATTCTACACAGTCAATCCCTAGTGTCACTGTCAAGTTGTAGTAAAGGTTCACGGGGTCTTTCCGTCTTGCTGCGGGTAAACTGCATCGGCACAGCTATTTCAATTTCGCTGAGTCCCTCTCCGAGACAGCGCGGAAGTCGTTACTCCATTCGTGCAGGTCGGAACTTACCCGACAAGGAATTTCGCTACCTTAGGACCGTTATAGTTACGGCCGCCGTTTACTGGGGCTTCGGATCAAAGCTTCTTAGGGTTACCCCCAATGACCTCTCCCCTTAACCTTCCAGCACCGGGCAGGTGTCAGTCCATATACATCGCCTTCACGGCTTAGCATAGACATGTGTTTTTGTTAAACAGTCGCTTGGCCCGTTTCACTGCGGCCCCGCCGAAGCGGGGCACCCCTTATCCCGAAGTTACGGGGTTAATTTGCCGAGTTCCTTAACCACGGCTCACTCGAGCACCTTAGGATACTCTCCTCATCTACCTGTGTCGGTTTGCGGTACGGTCACCTTAGTATACACCGGAGCTTTTCTTGGCAGCATGATTAGGGAAAGTTTATAGGCTTACGCCATCCCGTTCAGGTTTCGCCCCGATTGCTCGAGACTACGCCTTTAGACCGTCTAATCCAGCAGACGGCTCTCCTTTCACTTCTGCGTCATTCCAGTTTAAATTTCGGTGGTACAGGAATGTTGACCTGTCATCCATCATCTACGCCTTTCGGCCTCGACTTAGGTACCGACTGACCCTGAGACGATTAACGTTGCTCAGGAACCCTTAGATTTTCGGTGTCCAGATTTCACATCTGGATTATCGTTACTTATACCAACATCTTCTTTTCTATCCACTCCAGCACACGTTGCCATGCGCCTTCCACCCGAAGGTGCTGCGTTATACCGCAGTCGCCGAATAGAATGCTCCTCTACCAATCCAATTTGCATTGGAGTCCACAACTTCGGTGCTATGTTTGAGTCCCGAGTATTATCGGCGCTAAATCGCTTGACTAGTGAGCTATTACGCACTCTTTAAATGAATGGCTGCTTCTAAGCCAACATCCTAGTTGTCTGAGCAATCTAACATCCTTAGTCTGTTAACATAGACTTGGGGACCTTAGTTGGTGGTCTGGGTTTTTTCCCTTTTGGCAATGAAGCTTATCCCCCACTGCCTGACTCCCGGAGAACATATATACGGAATTCGGAGTTTGTCTGGGTTTGGTACCGTTGTGACAGCCCT
>JBIOKC010000430.1:0-1229 GCA_044451425.1 Thermodesulfobacteriota bacterium | reverse complement strand
TTGAGATCGGTTCATCCACTCAGGGTTAGTCGACCCCTAAGCCGAGGCCAGTTGGAGTAGGCGATGGACAACAGGTTAAATATTCCTGTACCACCTAATGACGTTTGAGTGAAGGAGTGACGCAGGAGGATAAGTTGATTTGGTGAATGGATGCCAAACTAAGCATCAAGGAGGACTTCGTAGGAAAACCCGTGAAGTCATAATCTCTGAAGTGTTATGGATATATTAATTCGGAAGAAGAGATATGTTCGACTGATTCCACACTGACTAGAAAAGCTTCTAGCGATGTTATTGGGTGATCGTACCGCAAACCGACACAGGTAGACGAGCTGAGAATGCTCAGGCGTTGAGATAATTATCATTAAGGAACTCGGCAAATTGGCCCCGTAACTTCGGGAGAAGGGGTGCCTGGTTTTGTTATGAAAGCAAGTCTTTCAGAAGCATTAACAGGTTTCAATAAATTGGCCCAATCGACTGTTTAACAAAAACACAGGGCTCTGCAAACTCGTAAGAGGAAGTATAGAGTCTGACGCCTGCCCAGTGCCGGAAGGTTAACGGGAGATGTTCGCTCTTCGGAGCAAAGCATTGAACCGAAGCCCCGGTAAACGGCGGCCGTAACTATGACGGTCCTAAGGTAGCGAAGTACCTTGTCGGGTAAATTCCGACCCGCATGAATGGCGTAACGAGTTGGGCGCTGTCTTGATGATACACTCAGTGAATTTGTAGTGCCGGTGAAAATGCCGGCTACCCGCAGAAGGACGGAAAGACCCCGTGCACCTTTACTGCAATTTGGCATTGATTTTTGAGTTTGTTTGTGTAGGATAGGCGGGAGACTTTGAAGCTGCGACGCTAGTTGCAGTGGAGTCATCCTTGAAATACCGCCCTTATAAGCTTAAAGATCTAACTTTGACCCGTAATCCGGGCTAAGGACAGTGTCTGATGGGCAGTTTGACTGGGGTGGTCGCCTCCCAAAATGTAACGGAGGCGTTCAAAGGTTCCCTCAAGATGTATAGAACTCATCTTAAGAGCGCAAAAGCATAAGGGAGCTTGACTGTGAGACATACAGGTCGAGCAGGTGCGAAAGCAGGATTTAGTGATCCAGTGGTTCTGTATGGAAGGGCCATTGCTAAACGGATAAAAGGTACGCCGGGGATAACAGGCTGATCTCCTCTACGAGTCCACATCGACGAGGAGGTTTGGCACCTCGATGTCGGCTCATCACATCCTGG
>JBIOKC010000429.1:0-1233 GCA_044451425.1 Thermodesulfobacteriota bacterium | reverse complement strand
TCCTGTGCTCGGGGCTTGTCCGTCAGGTAATGGAACACATGTATTACGATCCCGGCCGCGGCGTAGAGGTAAACGAGGAAAATGAACATTATTTCTGGGTTCGTAATGACAGCCGCAATAATTATGGCCGCGACAACCAGAGCGTTGAAAGGCCCTCCGAGCTTGAGTGTGGGCCGTTTCGGATAGCTGACGTTACTTACCATGAGGAGTCCTATCACGGGGGCGGCTATCAGATAGAACCACAGTACCCTCTCGTCGGGCTCTATCCCAAGGGACGCGAAGAGCATGAGGGGCGATACAATAAGCCCCGCTGCCATAGGGCTCGGCAGCCCCGTGAAGTTGAACTTCTCCACCGTACCCGACTGCACGTTGAAACGCGCCAGCCTAAGGGCGGCGCATACGACGTAAACGATAACCGACATTAGGCCGAGCTTCCCCTTGTCCATGAGCGTCCAGGCGTATATCAGGACCGCTGGTGCGACGCCGAACGACACCACATCGGAGATCGAATCGTACGACAGGCCGAAGTTGCTTTCGTGTTTTATGAACCTCGCTAGCCTCCCGTCCAGGGTATCGAAAAAGAAAGAAATAACTATAAACGCGCCCGCCCACCAGAATTTCCTGAAGACCCACGCTTCAGGAGACGTACCCGCGCCGAGCGCGGAAACTATCTGTACGGATGTCAGTATCGAAAGTAGTCCGAACGACAGGTTCCCGGTAGTGAATATGTTAGGCAATACGGGCATAACTTTCTGCCGCTTTGATTTTTTCCTTCTTAAACCCTGTTCCCTTCTAGCCATGCTATTATGCTCTCCCCCGCTTTAACGCTGTCTCCCACATTTACTTCTATTATACACCCCTCGGGGAGATAAACATCCACCCGGGAGCCGAACTTAATCATACCAAACCTTTCGCCTTTTTTAAATTTCATGTCGATTTCCGCATAGGAGACAATCCTCCGCGCGAGGAAACCCGCTATCTGCGACACTACGATTTTCTCTCCGTCCCCGGTCTCGATGAGCGTAGAGAGTCTCTCGTTGTCGTCCGATTTCCGCTTCATGCCGTCCGAGAAGAGCCACTCTGGCATGTGAGCTATATTGAAGCTCCCTGGCGTGTATTTGGTGCCGGTCACCTTCCCCCTCACCGGCATCCTGTTAATGTGGCAGTCATACAGGGCGAGAGAGATACTAATCCTCGTCATCGGGACTCCGAGGAGGTCGGTCTCGTATTTAT
>JBIOKC010000428.1:0-1239 GCA_044451425.1 Thermodesulfobacteriota bacterium | reverse complement strand
CGACGGTACTGCCCCGAGCAGGGCTGTAAAGACTTTATCCGCTGCGCTTGCGTTATGCACAGCGGGGAATAATGATGTTGTAGTTATAATCGGAGATGGAGCATCGGATGCGACTATCCGTATGTCCGCTACTCTCGATTGGAATAAGAACGCTACTCACCTAGTCGGCATTACAGCGCCGACCTGGGAAGCGCAAAGGGCGCGTATCGCTCCCCCGACTACGCAGACAACCAATATCAACCCGCTTCTGACCGTATCCGCAAGTGGTTGCTACTTCGCTAATTTCAGCTTTTTTCAGGGCGTAGGGCAGGCATCAACGGATGAGCAATTAATCAATATAACCGGGATGCGTAATTACTTCGAGCGCATACACTTCGGAGGCATGGGCCATGCAAATGGCGCTGCAAGAGCCGGGAGTTATATAATGAAGTTCACTAATGGTGACGAAAATACGTTTGAGTCCTGCGCTATCGGGCTCGAAACGATACAGCGGAGCGCGGCTAATGGGAGTATAGTTATCGCGAGCGGATCGCAGAGAAACAGGTTTATAAACTGCGAGTTCCCTATGGCCGCTTCGGCTACTTCCCCGCTCTGGCTAGATGCGAGCGCCGCGGGGGCGTTGAACGGCTCGACTATGATATTCAGGAGTTGTTTATTTAGGAATCTTCTGAATATATCGAGCGCCCAAACTCCGGCCGTAGTCTGCACTGTAAACGGTTCGGTTAATGGGACTATCATCTTTGATAAATGCTCTATGATGGCTACTAAATGGGTAGCGGCTACGGCTCAAGTCCAGGTTATTAACGCCTATCTTGAGACTTCTTCGGCTGGTTATCAGGGCGGTAAATCAGTAGCTGGCGCAGACAGTTAATAAAGAAACTATCCTCTCCTTAACCTCATCACCGGGGGTATCGCCTTGTCCAGGGCGGTATCCCCGCTTTACCAGTCGCCTTTTTTAAATCCAAGCCACAACTTTTGGCCTATTTCCCATTGCTTATCTAGCAAATCCCTTCTTTCTTCCTGTAACTCGACTGGTAGTTCTATCATCTTTCGTTTCATAACGCTCAATTCAAATAAGCGCTTATCTATTGGCTCTATCTCGGTGAAATATTCATTGAGCAGTGGATGGAGAGGCTTTGGCTGGTATTCGGATTCCTTAATTGGGTTGCTCCGTATCTTCTGCGCCACGCTCTAGTTCCTCGATTCGCTTCCAGAAATCGAATATTACATCTATAATGT
>JBIOKC010000427.1:0-1239 GCA_044451425.1 Thermodesulfobacteriota bacterium | reverse complement strand
TTCATATATACATATTCCAGATCGGAAGGATTAATAACTATCATGTAATCCCCGTATTCCACACCTGAAAGCGTATAATCCTGCACAAGATCGAGTTGTCCTACGGGAGTCAGATACCTTTGAAGCTGTAGTCCGTAAGTCTTATCTCCCGGATTTGGCTCCATACGGGCAATCGCCCATTGATGGAAGGCTTTAAAGGACTTCTGTGAGCAAAGAGCCATTAGGCTCTTACCCTGTCCAGTTACATCCTCTTCCATATCCTGAAACATCGGGCCTATGAAGTCCCAAAGAGCGCTTTGGGAAATCGCACCGTTAGCGTCAAGTGCATTCGCGGAAGCATAATTATCTATCCAGTAGAGAAGTCCCGCTGTGGTATAGCGTGAGTCCGCTACGGCTGAATCGAGCGGTGAGGATGCTTCTACGTCCGCAAGGGGCTTACCGAATTTAAAGGCATTTTCACAATCCCGTTTAAACTCGAATAACTGTTGCTGGCGCTGCCTTTCCTTTTCCCTCGTCCCATACTCCTCAGTATGATCCCTGACTTCCGAGAGATTGAGAGTCCTGGAAAAGAATTGACAGTAATTGGTAACTGTCGAGGTAGCGGTAATTCTCGCTGCCGGGGCTGCTGCTCTTTCAGAAAGGGCATTATTCATTATCAGAACTTCATCTTTATCCACAATAGCTACGCCCGTGCCCGCTCCTGTAGTATCATAGCCTCTCACTACTGTGAGCGTGTTTGTAGAAATAGCGGTAACGAGTATCTGTTCTCCAGTCCTCGTTATCTTTATCGTATCCCCTATCCTATAATACGTACCATGAGCGACAACTATCGATGTCGCGGTAGTGTTGTATCCCGCACCATTATTAACTGTATCCAGTCTCGGCAGGTGTTTATCGTTTAGAACCTTGAAGGTTTGCGATCCTACACCTCTTTTGGATACAGCTCTTGATACTACGATTATAGGGTTTAAGTTTGGGCCGTAATTAAATATCTTATCCGCAATCTGTGGGACTAAGCGATCTGCATTTCCCGCACCGGGGCCTGCAATCGTCACTGCCCGATTGATTACTGTTGGGTTTGTAGGCATTTATTTTCCTCCCTAATATCTATTTAAGAAATGAATAACGCTCACGGAACCATTCGGGCAATTCATCATTGCCTTGAGTTCCCACTTGAGCTTTACTATTAGGAGCGCCATGAGCAGCAGCTTGTTTTTGAGCAGCCGTAATGCTTTTGAT
>JBIOKC010000426.1:0-1244 GCA_044451425.1 Thermodesulfobacteriota bacterium | reverse complement strand
ACGCTGCAATCATTCGTTTGGCCCGGGAAGCGGACGTCGCTGAAGCTATTCAGGCTTCCTCCGAAGCCGTAGATTATGTAAGGCATTACGGTAAGGTTCTCGCCTGTATGTATCTTGTGTATCATCTGCCTAAAATTGATAGAGGTAGTTATAGGAGTCGAGCTTCCCGTCCAATCGGGGACCGGCCTCTGGGTTATGTCGTCGTTCGAAGGGTTATGGCATAAGACGCAATATTGGGTGTTATTGCGTATACCTCCGTGTATACTAAAGTCCTTTGAGAACTCCCGGTGGCAGGCGTTGCAGTACTGGTCCTCGGTATTGTTGTCGACGACCGTTCTCCTCGGGACCGGGACCGGGTCCGTAACTGCAAAATAGCTGACTACGTTATGTCCCGCTTCTCTTACGGTCTCGGTTAGAATCTGTCCCTGACCTCCCACTGTCTCGTTCTTGTAGCCTTCTATGCCGACTGCGTATGTACCAGTGGCGTTTAACGGTATCATACCTATAAATGTGTAAACGAAGTTGCCGTTGGCATCAGGGCCGTTTGAAGCGTTCATGGCGTTTTCTGAGAGCACGTTGTCTACTCCAGGAACCGCTCCAGTGCCTTGGTAGTCCTGTATATTGTAATCTGTAGTAGGTCCCGCTATCGTTAGATACAGTCTATTTAGAGATTGTGGATTTACGACATCCCCATTGTTATTTCTGACGCTGTATAAAACCTGGGCATGCTCGCCGGGGGCTACCGTAGTAGAGCCCGTCTCTTCGGAGGCCACGCTCACGATATCGAATATGACTCCGGGCAGGGTATTTGACCTAAGCGGTATCGTATGTGCCCCGGTTACCGATATATCGAATTCTTTCCCAGAGCTCGGTATATGACATCCCGAGCAGTTGTTGTCGTTGAGCTCTACGAATGGGTGGTTTGTCGCTGTCGCGAAAACCACGTTGTCATGACATGAGCCGCAGGCAGCCCTGGTGGGGATGTTTTTGTAGTCGTCGGCCTGGGACGCTTGGGACGAGTCGTGGCACTTAGTGCACTTTCTTATGTCCTGGGGGAACACTACGGTCGAGTAGTCGTTGACGGAGTTATGGAATCCGATGATGAAATAGGGCTTGCCAGCCATGACACTCGGGAGGTTCGCGCCCATGTGTATCTTGTGTATCATAACCTTAAAGGCGATTGGGTTCCCTGAACCGGGTTCGATCAGATCCTCTTCTTGACCCGTATTGGGGTCGATTATCTT
>JBIOKC010000425.1:0-1247 GCA_044451425.1 Thermodesulfobacteriota bacterium | reverse complement strand
GGCATTTCTATGTTTGTATGGGTATGTACCACTTTGTATCATTTGCAAACGATAAGAGAAAATTATGATGAATTCCTCAAGTAATACTAAACCATACCAATGTACATATATAGACACAATATGGACACCTATTTGGACACCTGTAAGGGCTTTTGTAGTTCAGGACACATCTCGGCATCGAGCGAAGTCTTAACGTTCTTACTCGAGAGGCTGACGCCTAGCCTTTCTTCTAGGTCCTGCATAGCGAGTATATTGGACGAGTGGTCGGCTAGTTTATCGAGGTTATTCTGTGAGAGCCCATGAGTTTCTAGCCCTTCGGTATTAGCGGGAGTGTACTTAGTCTTAGCTTCGGGGCGTTCGGGCTGTGGCTGCGCCGACGCCGGCTCTGCGGGCTTCTCTAGCGAAGGTACTATATCAGCGCTTCTCGTTGGCTCTCCCGCTCCTGGCGCACTCCCCGCTGCTAATCCGGGTTTCCGCTCGAGTATGCTCTGCCTTGTTCCAGAAGCCTGATACTCGGGGCATAAAGACATCAGAATGCTCCTGCGTTACAGCCATACCCGTGAAGAAGCAAAAAAGCGGCAATAGATAAGCTAGGAAATAGGCAAGAACCACATAATATGGACACCTCTTTGGACACCTCCCGATTGCGAGTTCAACGAATTACCCGTATGGGGTACGTTATCTAACACTTGGCTCGACGGCTCTAAGAATATCTTTACAAGACCTTTTTATGTGCCCGTCTCAGAGGCGCATATGGAGGTACAGGGCGTTTTCTTCGATGCGGATAATAAGCTAGTCTATATTGCAGATGGGATGGTCTATCAGAATTTCATACCTCTATTCGAATCTACGCCCTCGGTATTAGCCAGGGTATACCTTACCTTACCCTTAGCCTCGGGCTGTTCGGGCTGTGGTGGTCGACTCCGGCCCTCAAACGGCTGTTCTAGCGACGGCACTATATCGGTATTCTGTAATGTCTCCCCCTCGCCGGCCCCTCTAGCGCTGCCGGCTGGTAATCCGAACTTCCGCTCAAGATAGCTATGCCTAGTCTCAGGAGCCTGATATTCGGGCGGTACGAGGGTCTGCGGCTTTCTCGGTTGCGGTGCTGCCGGTCGAGCCGGCTGTTCGGGTGTAGTCTTTTGCTCTAGGGCTTGACATAATCCCCTCTGACCTTCCCCCCAGAAACTATACAGTTTTAAATGAGAGTTCTCCTCGGTAGGAATAAACAAATTGGAGGAATGTACTGC
>JBIOKC010000424.1:0-1254 GCA_044451425.1 Thermodesulfobacteriota bacterium | reverse complement strand
GCCGAAGAGAATAAGGTAGACATCGGAAGGGTGGAGGGCACCGGACCCGGCAAGCGGATAACCAAGGAAGACGTCGAGGCTTATATAGAGAAAACAGCGGAGAAAACACCTCAGCCGGAGACCGTAAAGGTCGAGCGGCCAAAGACCATATCGCCGGCTCTTCTAGAAACGCCCATTCTCCACATTACAAGGGAGGCCAGAGAGGAGCGTATCAAGATGTCTCGGCGGAGGCGTACGATTGCGCGGAGGATGCTTGAAGCGACGCAGTCAACCGCCATGCTCACGACTTTTAACGAGATAGACATGAGCGCTATAATGGAGCTCCGCAAGCGTAGAAAGGAATCGTTCAAGGAAAAATACGGAGTCGGTCTGGGTCTCAATTCATTTTTTGTCAAAGCCGTAATAGGAGCACTCAAGAGTTTTCCTCAGGTGAACTCGGAGATCGACGGCGACGATATGATCATCAAACATTACTATGATATCGGGGTAGCGATAGGAGCGACCGAAGGGCTCGTCGTCCCGGTACTGAGAAACGCCGACAGCATGTCATTCGCAGTGATCGAGAAATCGATTAAAGATTTCGCACAGAGGGCCGAGGAGAATACCCTCACGCTGGAGGAGATAATGGGCGGCACATTCACTATAACGAACGGCGGGGTATTTGGCTCGCTGATGAGCACCCCCATTCTAAACCCGCCCCAGTCGGGAATTCTGGGGCTCCACAAGATTGAAGACAGGCCAGTTGTCTTAAACGGAACAGTAGCGATACGTCCGATGATGTACGTCGCCCTTAGTTACGACCACAGGATAGTCGACGGCCGCGAGGCAGTCCAGTTCCTGGTCAGGCTGAAGGAGCTTATAGAAGACCCCGAATCGCTCCTGCTCGAAGGGTAAATGTAATTCGACTGTGTTCCGATATGATAGAGCCAACCGAGATAATCAAGATATCCCTCCGAGCTCGAAAACAGCACCGTACCTCTTTTCAACCTCCAACATCAAGTCCGGATACTTGATAAGCGCGGGGTCATCGTTTACTAACTGAAACGCATCCTCTCTCGCTTCACCGAGAATCCCGGCGTCTCTAATAAGATCAGCAAATCTGAATTCAGGCAGGCCCGACTGCTTCGTCCCGAGAAAATCCCCGGGGCCCCTTATCTGAAGGTCGGCTTCGGCTATCTTGAAGCCGTCCGTAGTCTCCACCATTATCGAGAGCCTTTTCTCAGCATCTTCAGACCTCTTAAAGCCGGACACCAG
>JBIOKC010000423.1:0-1264 GCA_044451425.1 Thermodesulfobacteriota bacterium | reverse complement strand
GCCCTCTCGACGAGCACGGTGTCCCCGATCCTCACGTCCTTCGCCCTGATTATATCGTCCGTATGCAATGAAGCCCGCCTTATCGTGATCCCTCCGATGCTTACAGGCTCGAGGTCCGCTACGGGAGTCAGGAGTCCCACGCGCCCCACCTGGACTATTATGTCCTTGATTATCGTTGTTCCCTGCCGGGGTTTGAACTTGTACGCGATGTTCCATCTCGGGTGTTTTGCCGTTGCTCCGAGCTCCTTTTGATAATCGCGCCTGTTCACCTTGATTACTATTCCGTCCGCCTCGTAGGGAAGGCTATCCCTCGCGGTTTCCATCTCTTTCTGGTAAGAGATTGCTTCGTCGATATTCGGGCAAATCATCATATGGTCTTCGACCTTAAATCCCCATTCGCGAAGCGTCTCAACAAGATCCCATTCCGTTTTTATCTCCACTCCCACGACCTCCCCGGTTCCCCAGCTGTAAAAGGTGAGCGGTCTCGACGCCGTTATGCCTGAGTCGAGCTGCCTTATCGCTCCCGAGGCGGCGTTTCTGGGGTTTGCGAACAGGGGCTCTCCCGCCTCGGCCAGCTCCCTGTTTAACTTCTTGAAAGCCTCGATAGGGTATAAGACCTCCCCCCTTATTTCTATCAGATCAGGTATCCCGTTCTTTCCTTTGAGCCTCAGCGGTATTGTATTTATGGTTTTCAGGTTATTTGTTACGTCCTCTCCCACTACGCCGTTCCCGCGCGTCGCCCCCTTTGCCAAAAGTCCATTGTCGTACGTCAGGGAGGCGGAGACGCCGTCGAACTTCGGCTCGGCCACGTACTCTATGCCGCCTTCTATTCCGAGGAGCCTCTTCACCCGTTTATCGAACTCGTAAGCACCGTCTATACCGGATATATTATCTATACTCATCATCGGCACGATATGGTTCACCGATTCGAAACCCTCCGCCACCCAGCCGCCCACGCGCTGAGTGGGAGAGTCGGGCTTTACCAGGTCCGGGAACTGCGCTTCGAGCTCCTTTAACTCGTTCAGCATAGAGTCGAATTCGTAGTCCGAGATCTCGGGGCTGTTCTTAACGTAATAGAGGTAGTTGTGGTATTCGAGCTCTCTCGAAAGCTTCTCTATTCTTTCCTCGGCTTTTTTCTTCGCTAGTTTCATCTTATTAGAAGTTGTAATATCCGTCCTGTCATTCCAAGTGAAACGAGAAATCTCATTGTTTGCTTTCCATGCTATTCCTTCCTTTCAATTCCCTCTCCCCGGCGCGGGAGAGG
>JBIOKC010000422.1:0-1265 GCA_044451425.1 Thermodesulfobacteriota bacterium | reverse complement strand
TATGAACTTTTCTACGCTTCCGGCGTCAGGGCTATCAGGCCTATTAATACGGCCGCTTTTAACGTCCTCCAGGATGCACCCTACAGTCTCCCCGGCGTCCTGCTTGTTGGTCCCGATCACACCGGTAGGTCCTCTTTTTATCCAGCCCACGGCATAGAGACTCGTGAGATGCTCAACGGTTCCCTGATCGGTTACGCGTCCCTTTTCGTTATGTATTACACCCCATTTTTCATGAAACGGCACACCCGGAAGCGGGACTCCCTGATAACCTATCGACCTGAATACGAGACCGGTTTTCAGCTCTTCAAACTCCCCGGTCGACCTCGACCGTATGCTCCTGTCTTCGGCCCTGTAGAGCTCGTTCCTGGCGAGCTTTATAGCCGATACCCAACCGTTACTGTCTCCTATTATCTCCACAGGGGACACGAGGAATCTTATGTGGAGTCTCTTATTCTTTGTGTGAGTCTTGGGGTCCGAATAAGACTTCAGTATCTCGAGTTTGTTTATCGCCGTCTGGTCCTTGTTAGTCTCAATTACTTCCCGCGTGAATTCATCACCCTCGACCTCATGCGGTAGAGTTACCGCGTGGGCGCCGGCGAGCTTTCCGAGCTCTCTTACCTCGGGGTTAGTGAACGCCGCCTGGAGCGGGCCTCTTCTGCCGAGGAGATAGACGTCCGTGACTCGGCTCTTCCCGAGGGCTTCGAGGGCGTAGCCGGCTATGTCTGTCTCACTCAGCTCCTCGGGTGTACGGCATAGTATCCTCGCGACGTCAACCGCCACGTTGCCGACGCCGATTATTGCAACCCTCTCCTGCGACAGGTCGAAACGGAGGTCGGTGTAATCGGGGTGGCCGTTATACCATGCGACGAACTCAGTAGCCGTATGGCATCCCTTAAGGTCTTCTCCGGGAATGCCGAGCTTCCGGTCAGTTTGTGCGCCGGTGGCGAATACTATCACATGATAGTACCTCTTGAGATCCTCGAGCGTAATGTGCTTTCCATATTCGACTAATCCGAAGAATCTGAACCTCGGGTTAGAGGCTATCTTGTCGTACACCTTCGTGACCGATTTTATTTTCTGGTGATCAGGGGCTACCCCTGACCTGACGAGTCCGTGAGGCGTGGGGAGCCTATCAAACATATCGATTTCAAATTCGACATCTTTCTCCTTCAGTAAATGCTCAGCCGTATAAAATCCTGCCGGTCCCGACCCTATTATTGCAGCTCTTATTACTCCCTTCCTATCCATGCTCATTTGCATTATTC
>JBIOKC010000421.1:0-1272 GCA_044451425.1 Thermodesulfobacteriota bacterium | reverse complement strand
GGTTGCGACAAGTAGGGCGGGACACGTGAAATCCTGTCTGAACATGGGGGGACCATCCTCCAAGGCTAAATACTCGTGATCGACCGATAGTGAACCAGTACCGTGAGGGAAAGGCGAAAAGAACCCCGGGAGGGGAGTGAAATAGATCCTGAAACCGCATGCATACAAACAGTCGGAGCTCTCGCAAGAGAGTGACGGCGTACCTTTTGTATAATGGGTCAGCGACTTACATTCAGTAGCAAGCTTAACCTTTTTAGGGAAGGCGCAGCGAAAGCGAGTCCGAACAGGGCGACCTAGTTGCTGGGTGTAGACCCGAAACCAGATGATCTACTCATGGCCAGGATGAAGGTAGGGTAACACCTGCTGGAGGTCCGAACCGACTACTGTTGCAAAAGTAGCGGATGAGCTGTGGGTAGGAGTGAAAGGCTAAACAAATCTGGAAATAGCTGGTTCTCTCCGAAAACTATTTAGGTAGTGCCTTATACATCACCTTCGGGGGTAGAGCACTGTTATGGCTAGGGGGCCGCAAGGCCTACCAAACCATGGCAAACTCCGAATACCGAAGAGT
This sequence comes from Thermodesulfobacteriota bacterium, assembly GCA_044451425.1. GTDB lineage: Bacteria > Desulfobacterota_D > UBA1144 > Nemesobacterales > UBA2774 > 2-12-FULL-53-21. Next base: position 704 of record JBIOKC010000421.1, on the reverse strand, counting down.
GCAAGTATGGGAGACAGACACCGGGTGCTAACGTCCAGTGTCGAAAGGGAAACAACCCAGACCCTCAGCTAAGGTCCCCAAATACAGTTAAGTGGCAAACGAAGTGGGAAGGCTAAAACAGTCAGGAGGTTGGCTTAGAAGCAGCCACCCTTTAAAGAAAGCGTAATAGCTCACTGGACTAGTGATTCTGCGCCGAAAATGTAACGGGGCTAAAGTGACGTACCGAAGCTATGGAATATGTAAATATTGGTAGGAGAGCATTGTGTTTGCCGATGAAGGTGTACCGTAAGGAGCGCTGGAGGTCTCACAAGAGCTGATGCTGAAATGAGTAGCGATAAGAAATGTGAGAATCATTTCCGCCGTAAATCTAAGGGTTCCTGGGCCAGGTGACTCCGCCCAGGGTTAGTCGGGTTCTAACATGAGGCCGAAAGGCGTAGTGGATGACCAACAGGTTAATATTCCTGTACTTAGTAAAAATCGTTTGACTTGATGGAGTGACGGAGAAAGGTAGTGAATCCACCTATTGGATGGTGGTTTAAGCATGTAGGGGGTCGATTAGGCAAATCCGGTCGGCGTTAACTCTGAGATGCGAATACGAGGGCAACCGAAGTTCATAATCCTATGCTTCCCAGAAAAGCTTCGCAAGGAGATTTTTATTAATCCGTACCAAAACCGACACAGGTAGATGAGGAGAGAATCCTCAG
>JBIOKC010000420.1:0-1288 GCA_044451425.1 Thermodesulfobacteriota bacterium | reverse complement strand
GATGAATTTCGCTGCTAACTCGAAACACTCGAGAGGCTATCCGGCGTCCCTGAATGAAGATTGCAGAGTTGGTCTGGGCACGGTTCATTCGATCTGAAGCGTGCTCTCTTCAATTGTCCGGTTGTCCGGATCTGACCCCCTTCACACGATTTTGATACCCGTGCAGGAGAACAATTGAAAATTTAGACCCGAAAATTGTATGGTTAGAAACGCCAGGGCGCTTGACGGGCGTCGGTCTTGCCGGTCGTGTCGAGCCGATTTAAAATTTGCCGTTTTCTGGAGGCCCTTGACCCGTCAAGAAATCGACCAGAGCGCGGTAGGTAATCCGCTCCCTTGATTGGGGTATATCTACGACACAATGTCAATAAAATCCGTGCCAAGCGCAAAGACCCAGGCCAACAGCGAATATGCCCAAAGAATTAATCGGGTCATCGACTATCTTCGCGGGAATCTGGATCGCCAGGTGAAACTGGAGGAGCTGGCTAAAGTTGCCTGCTTCTCGGAATTTCACTTCCATCGGATTTTTAGAGCGGTTTCGGGCGAAACCCTAAATAATTTTACGAATCGGCTTCGCCTTGAAAAGGCCGCTCGTCTTCTTCGTTATTCCGAACAAAGCCTGACCGATATAGCCTTAGATTGCGGTTTTTCATCATCGGCCACTTTTTCGCGTGCCTTCCGATCCGGCTACGACACTTCGCCAGGTCAGTTTCGAAAAAGCGGCGAGATCAAAAAAAGCAAGATTTGCAAAGAACTCTTCTCGGGACAGGAATATTATCTCCCCATGAGCGCGGAAGAAAAGAAAGCTGCCTTTCCAGTGAGATTGATCGACGTTCCCGAAAGGCAAGTCGCCTATATTCGGGTAATGAATGCCTTCGAAATGGACAGGGTAATTGCCGCCTTCAAGACGATGATCGAGTGGGCCAAATCCCAGGATATTTTTACGCAAGGAACTCTTTTCGGAATGTCGGTGGACGATCCACACGTGACCCCAAAGCATCTTTATCGATATGAGGTCTGTTTTGCGTCGTCATTTCCCTTTGAGTGCATGGAAGGAATGTCGAAATTGAAAATGCCGGCCATGCGATACGCCACCACCAGGGTTTCCGGCGATATCCGTATGGTAGCTACGGCGACGGACTACCTTTTCAGAGGTTGGCTTATCAATAGTGACTACGAGCCCGAGCATGCGCCCGGACTTGAGATTTGCTTAGACAAAGAAAACGCGACGGATTGGTCGCATTTTGAATTGGAACTATGCATACCGGTTCGGAAACTGGCAGAGATGAGG
>JBIOKC010000419.1:0-1290 GCA_044451425.1 Thermodesulfobacteriota bacterium | reverse complement strand
CGTCCAGCCTGACTCAAGCTTCTCCATCATTGGTAAAACCGTCGTGGTTCGTAAGGCTAGACCTAATCCCTTCTTCCACAAGCGTCCCCCTTATGTCATTGGTACTCCCTATCGAGTTCCCTTCTCCACCTACAACCGAGGAATGGTTGAAGACGGTTTTGAGATCGCTAAACGAATTACTGAACTTACCAACGTCCTAATAGATGGCGCCTTTATGGCGGCACTAAAGGTCTTTGATATTGATATAGATCAACTTGAGGACCCGACAGATGCGAATGAAGGACTTTATCCTGGTAAGGTTTATCCTAGGCATGGGAATATGACTCCGCCTGGGAGCAAGATGGTAACACCAGTAGATGTAGGTGAAGTTAAGCAAGAATCAATTACTATGCTTAATATCCTTCATTCCCAGTTTGAGAAGGCCACTTTCGTAACCCCAGCAGTTAGGGGAGAAGAGGGGACAGGGGGATCTCAAACAGCGACCGAGTTTAGATCGAACATGAGCAATGCGATGGAAGGTCTAGATGAGCCGGCCAGGGATATCGAGGTAACCCTTTTTGAGCCTTTCCTCGATCTCAGTCTTAAGACTATCTATCAATTCCATAAGGATTACGAACTTCCACGTTTGATCGAGAACTTTCCTGCTGCAGCGGCTCACTTAGATGAATTGAGTCCAGCAGAACGCTATGTAATAATGGTCGGGGGATTTAGCTTTAAGGCGCGAGGACTGAGCTCGGCTATTGACCAAGCCGCTCGCATGGGTGAGATACAATCAATTCTCCAGATCCTGAGCATGATGCCTGGATTACTCCAGCGTATAGACCCCGACCGCTTGCTTGAAAAGATATTCATGACGATGAGTTGGAATACTCAAGAACTTCTACTTACACCAGGAACCCCTCAAATCCAGACCCCAGCAGCTCCAAGCGCTCAACCTGGGCAACCAGGTCCTGGTGCGCAACCCGGGCAAGCGGGTGGAGGGATGACACCTATGCAAATGATGAATGCAGTACAAGGAGCACAAGGAGGAGGAGCAAGGAATAATCCTAATGCGAGGCCAAAGGGTGGAGCTAGATCGCCGGCGGGTCCGGGAACCGGACAAAATCAAAACCCCATGGGCGCACTAATGCAACTTATTCAAGGAGGCAGGAGATAACTTGAAGGAGCAGGTAAAGCCAACAGTCGTTATGATTAGGCATGGAGAGACAAGCTTAAACCAGAAGCAAGGAACCATGCGGGGTTGGCTTAATGTTCCATTAACTCCTCGAGGTCATAAAGAAGCTCAAAAGG
>JBIOKC010000418.1:0-1294 GCA_044451425.1 Thermodesulfobacteriota bacterium | reverse complement strand
GTCTTGATTTTTGCTTCTTTGTATCAAGACGAAGAAGATATTATCCTTGCATTTTCCTTTTCATTCTATTCTCTCTCACAAGAGGAAGGCAAGGATCGGGCTACCCATCCAGCTCCTCCATCATCTCCGCCTCCCATATCTCCCTATGCGGACACACACTGCCGTGCGTCCTCCTCCGATACGTCCCGTCTCCATACCTCTTCTGGTCGGGGCAGAACGGACAGAAGCTCGCCTTCCTCATGAACACTCCGAACATGCAATTCACAAGCCCGAACTGCTCCCTGTTCCCGTAAATCTAAATGCGGATATCGTTCGTCGAAACCCCCTTCCGCCTGAATATTTCGCTCCTTCGTATCGCTTCGATCCGTTTCCCGTCGAGATACATCGACACTGCCTTGTGCTCGAACAGCCTCAGCCCCAGGACCGTAGTTCTCGATCGCGCGCTTCTCTTCTAGCGTGTCGAGATACGCCCTGAACAGGTGCGGCACGCCTTCCCCGCGCTTGTAGTGGGAGAAGTGCAGAAGCGCTTCCTGCAGGTGCACGTGAACGAGCTGACTCCCGGACCCTTTTATCAATGCCTGCCCTCGCCCTTATGGCTTCTTACCGAATCACTTGACCGAGCGGAGCCGCCCGAAGCCCGATCAGGCCGAGCCGGATTCGAGCTCTCTATCAGGTCCGTGAGCGACTGGAGGTTGCGCAGGATTTTGGACTTCGCGTGCTTCTTATTCGCCGACTGCCCCGCCGTAACGATGACCCCTATCATCGTCATGACTATCATAGGTAACATTACCCATCCCCACGACCACCCAATCCGCCCCCAGAGCTTCGCCGCAACAAATATCAAATTCAGATAAACCGCAAACGCTCTATAATAATTATTCATATTACCTGCCCCTCCTTAATCTCTTGCTTTGCCCCTTCCCAATTGTTTCAATACCCTCTTTCTTTTTAATCCCCTCTCCCTTGAGGGTAGAGGGTGTGGGTGTGGGTGATAAAATTTCATAACTCCGGCTCCACCCTACCCTAACTATTCCCCAATAGTTCTCCGAAATCCCCCAAGATTCTGCCATTCCATTTCATCCCATCCGCCCTTCATATCCCACCAGCATATACTCTCAAGCAATATGCTATCAAGCCATTTTATATAGTATATCCCTCAAAATATAAACTAACTCAAGAATGGATTTTGCACTTTGTCATTCCCGAATGTTTCAATCAGGAACCTAATCAATTGAAAAATCTGTAGGAGCGGCATCCTGCAGCGACTTCCTTCCAATTTCCCTCTCCCTTGAGT
>JBIOKC010000417.1:0-1328 GCA_044451425.1 Thermodesulfobacteriota bacterium | reverse complement strand
ATGAGGGCTCAGGAGAAGTACTGTCTCGACTCCCTTATAGGTACGAGCGCTTCTATCAATGAATTGATCAAGCTCTTCAAGAAGCTGACCGAGACAGACCCGCGGACTATCCTGATCACGGGCGAAAGCGGCACCGGGAAGGGCCTCGCAGCTAAGATTCTCCACTATAACGGAGTCAGGAAACTGGGCCCGTTCATAGAGATAAACTGCGCTGCGATTCCGGAGACTCTCCTCGAGAGCGAGCTCTTCGGTCACGAAGCCGGCGCGTTCACAGACGCGAAGAAGATGAAGAAGGGTATACTCGAGCAGGCTGACGGCGGTACCGTGTTCCTCGACGAGATAGGGGACATGAGCCTCGCACTTCAGGCGAAGCTCGTTAAAGCGGTCGAGGAGCGCTCCTTCAGAAGGTTGGGCGGAAACAGGGATATCACGGTCGACCTCTGCGTCATTGCGGCCACGAATCATGATCTCAAATCTCTCGTCAAGCATAGCGAGTTTAGGGAAGACCTTTACCACAGACTCAAGGTTATAAGCTTCGAGATGCCCGCACTTAGGGACAGAAAGGGAGATATACCGGGAATCACGGATTATTTTGTGCGGTATTTCAACAAGGATCTCAACAAGAATGTCGCGACGATTCCCGAGGAGGTCAGGAAGATTTTCATGAATTACGATTGGCCCGGGAACGTAAGAGAGCTGAGAAGCACGATCGAGAGGGGGGTGCTTCTGAGCGAGGACGAGACGCTTAACCCGAAGTTCATAATGCTTGAGGACGGGGATAGTCTCAAGGTGCGGAATTCGGAAGAAAAGATGGTCATAGACGTCCCTATGGAGGAGGCATCCCTCTATAAAATCGAGAAAAAAGTAATTACCAAGGCGCTCGACCTGAATAACTGGAACCAGACGAGGACCGCGGAGATGCTCGGCATTACACGCGAGGTTCTCCGTTACAGAATGAAGAAGTGGGGACTCCTCAGTTGACGGCTTATACTGATGCCTACGGTGAATGCCCCGAACTTTCGTTCGTCGCGTGACCGAAATAAATTAGACACTGGAATCCGAGCATAATAAAACCTTTTCCCGATAAATTGCGTATATAGAGTTTGAAAGCTTTACCAGGATAGCAATACCCTTTACCAATGAATAACACTGCAGTTCTATTTTAAGTTTCTAAATCTGGTTAACAAATATTTACTCCTTCTTCTTTCCAAAATCAGCAAGCAATAACACTCCGGGTGAAAACCCAAGCAGCGGATGATAACTACCGGCAATATCTAAACGCAGGTTACTCCAGGCAACACCTGCTCCTGCAAAAATTGTGGAAGACT
>JBIOKC010000416.1:0-1333 GCA_044451425.1 Thermodesulfobacteriota bacterium | reverse complement strand
TTTAGCCTTACGGGATGGTCCCCGTAGATTCAGACAGAGTTTCTCGTGCTCCGCCTTACTCAGGTACCGGCTTCGAGTCCAGATCGTTTTCGCTTACGCGGCTATCACGCTCTATGGCGCCCCTTTCCAGAGGGCTTCAACTAACGACTGGATTGGTAACTCTACTGTTGCCGGCCCTACAACCCCCACTGGACCGAGATCCACTGGGTTTGGGCTATTACGATTTCGCTCGCCACTACTCTCGCAATCACTGTTGTTTTCTTTTCCTTCAGGTACTGAGATGGTTCACTTCCCTGAGTTCGCTCGTGCCCGACTATGTATTCATCGGGCCGTACTACGGTTTTACCGTAGTGGGTTTCCCCATTCGGAAATCCCCGGGTCAAAGGTTGCTTGCACCTAACCGAGGCTTATCGCAGCTTGCCACGTCCTTCATCGCCATCTTCTGCCAAGGCATCCACCATGCGCCCTTAGTAACTTGACCATAAAATTTACTCAAAGCACGTCCGCGGCAAGCGGACGGGTAAGCGAACCTTCGATCTTCGGCTCACGCCGGGGACCTGCGATTCGACTACCAGTTGCCGAGCTCCTTCTATGACCTATGCGCCTGTTCATCGCGGGCAAGCCGTTTGCATATCGGCTCCCACCCCAACAGACGACTAAAGGTACTTAAGATTTACTCTTAAATTACTCGCCTTTGTAGTTATCAATCTATTCAGTTGTCAAAGATCGTCTCTCGTTCGCCGCCTGGGCGGCTGTGCCGGTATTTGGCACTTGGTATTGGGTAGTTGGCAAAAGCCAAATACTAAATACCAAGTACTAAGTACCGAACTTTGGTGGAGCTGACCGGGATCGAACCGGTGACCTCCTGCTTGCAAAGCAGGCGCTCTCCCAATTGAGCTACAGCCCCCACCTTCTAAATGGTGGGCCTGGTTAGAATTGAACTAACGACCTCACCCTTATCAGGGGTGCGCTCTAGCCAACTGAGCTACAGGCCCACAAAAGCCAGCCATTAGCTCTTAGCCTTTAGCTCTTAGCTTGACGACCTTAAGTTCCACGCGAGTCGCGCCAGACTAAAGGCTAATGGCTAACTGCTAATGGCTTCTTTTTTGAAGCTAGTAGCTGTTTCGAAATATTTTCCGAGGACGGGTTGAACGTGCGCACCGGCTAAGCCGGTGCTGACCATCGCTTATAAAAGCGAGAAAAAGAGATGCCCGAATGGGTTTCCTTCTTTGTCTCTTCAGGGAAAAGACTCGGAAGGGTACATGGCAACATCCCATGCAAAGTTTCATTGCTGAAACCGGCGCCACTAGCGCCTATGCACGAGTGCCATGAC
>JBIOKC010000415.1:0-1334 GCA_044451425.1 Thermodesulfobacteriota bacterium | reverse complement strand
GTCGAGAGGTATAATAACAGCCCCCAAAAAATGTATGGAAATATATGAGATCGCCCAATTGATCGTATTGTCGCCGTAAAGCGCTATGTGGTCACCGGCTCTCAATCCCAGGGAAACGAGATTCGATTCTAACTCCAAGCAGCTACGATATAGTTCTTTAAAGCTGACCTTGGAATAGGAGCCCTCTTTATCTCTCGACTGAAGTGCAGTCTTATCGGGCTCCGTTTCCGCCCAATACAGGAGTCGTTGTGCGAGCATAGATTGACACCTCGGGAATTATCTATCCCTACATCCAATAATTTAATATAGACGAAGCCTGGAATCCATTGGATTAGTGACTACGGCCGATCAATTCCCAAGAAGTCCTGAATTGTTCACGCATGTGTATACGCTATATATAACTCGCAGTATATGAACCGGTTTATCGGGGGAAAGCCAAGCGTGCTCCCTTCCATTAACGGCAAATCGCATTAGTAACGGCGGCTATATCCGAATCCGGCGCACGTACGGCCTCTTTGAAGGCCCTTTCTTTCGGACGGGCTGGACGAGGTAATGAACCCCCGGAAGCCCGGTAATTTGGATATTCTCGTGGCCTGGATGCCCTTTACGTCTGAGAAAATGAGGGCATCCGTACGTATGACTTGTATTATGTCCGTATTATTTAGCTTTTTTTTCCAAGTGTCCGCCGAACTCGTAACGCATGGCGGAGAGCAGTCTATTCTGGAATTCCGCGTCACCCCGGGAGCTGAACCGCTCGTAGAGCGCCGTGGACAGAACGGGTACGGGTACAGCTTCATCGATTGCGGCCTTAATAGTCCACCGTCCCTCGCCCGAGTCCGAAACCCGTCCTTCGAAATTTGAGAGAGCCGGGTCCTGGAGCAGTGTGGCTGCAGTCAAGTCAAGTAGCCAAGATGCTATGACGCTTCCCCGCCTCCATACCTCCGCAACATCGGGCAAATTAAGGTCGTACTGGTAATGCTCGGGGTCGCGAAGCGGCGTCGTCTCGGCATCGATCTCGCTCGTCTGCTTACCTATATTGGCGGACTTGAGCACACCCAGTCCTTCGGCGTATGCAGCCATTATTCCGTACTCGATCCCGTTGTGGACCATCTTGACGAAGTGTCCGGCGCCGTTTGGGCCGCAGTGCAGGTAGCCTTGCTCGGATGTGCCGCCGGCCTGTTCCCTTCCCGGGGTGCGTGGAATGTCGCCCATCCCCGGCGCAAGGTTGGCGAAAATCGGATCGAGATGATTCACAATCTGGTCCTCTCCTCCGATCATCATGCAGTAGCCGCGCTCAAGACCCCAAACGCCTCCGCTCGTACCCACGTCCACGT
>JBIOKC010000414.1:0-1340 GCA_044451425.1 Thermodesulfobacteriota bacterium | reverse complement strand
TTATAACTATTTGTTATGACAAAGAAAAAAGTATTCAGAACATGATTGTTTCATAATTCCTTCCCACAATACTTGCAGTGTTTCGCGTCCTCGTCGTGACCCTGAGAGCCGCACTCAGGACATGATCTATTCTCGAGCCTGCTCTTGTAGGCCCTCGTAAGCTCGACGGAGAAGATACCCGTAGGTACAGCGATTATGCTGTAACCCAAGATCATGACTATCACAGAGAGTCCCTGCCCGAGCGGTGTCTTCGGGGAAATGTCCCCGTATCCCACTGTCGTGAGTGTTACTATCGCCCAGTATATACTCACGGGGATGCTCGTAAATCCGTGTTCGGCACCTTCAATCAGGTACATCAATGAGCCCAGTATCACAACGATCGAAATAATGGCCAGCAGAAAAACCATGATTTTCCTGCTACTCGTCTTAAGCGCAAGGAGGAGCGTATTCATTTCCCCGACGTATCTAGAAAGCTTGAGAACGCGGAATATCCTGAGAACCCTTAGGATCCGTATAACGAGGAGGAACCTCGTCCCCGGGAAAATCAGATCGAGGTACGTAGGGATTACGGTAAGCAAGTCCACTATTCCGAAGAAGCTGAATACGTACTTTAACGGCCGTCTGGCGCTTACGAGGCGTAGAATATACTCGATAGTGAAAATGACAGTAAAGAACCACTCGACGATATAAAGCGCGTAACCGTACCTGCTGGCAATAACGCCCACGCTATCGAGGATCACGGCAATTACGCTTACGATAATGCAGACGATGAGGACGATGTCGAAGAACTTGCCGCCGGGAGTATCGGAAAAAAATATTATTTTATATAGCTTGTTTCTCCAATGCTGTGAGTGGGGCTTGGGCGACATCTATGTATCTCCGTTTACAAATATTTTTAACGACGGACTACGCAAAGGTCCGCATTTTATTATAATATAGACGCGGAATTTATATATGGACAAATGACGGATGCTAAGGTTACTTTTCGGATTAAGAAATCAGGAAACGATTAGGGGCTAAATCTGGTATTCCTGATGTACGGAGTTTGTATTGATTAAAGCTAGATTCCGTTCTTTTCCCGGAACTTCGTGATCTCGCTCCAGACGGCATCGGCCACCTGGTCCTTTGTAACTCGGGAGAAAATCTTTCTCAATATCCTCTTTTCGTCCTCGTCAATGATGTAGTCTTCGAGAGCGATCTTTTCGAGCATGTGAAGCTCCCCCTCGCTGATCGTGTCATCGTTCGCGAACACCACCAAAAACGCATCCTGGACATGATCCCGGCCTCATATATATAGGGGTTGCTATCCAATGAATGGTATACCAAAGCAGTTAAGCACA
>JBIOKC010000413.1:0-1340 GCA_044451425.1 Thermodesulfobacteriota bacterium | reverse complement strand
GCCTACGAGTTACTCTTACTGGCAAGGTTAATCCCGTTGACGGGAGCAGCCGGAGCGAAAGCGAGTCTGAACAGGGCGTGCAGTCAGTAGGAGTAGACGCGAAACTTTGTGATCTACCCTTGGTCAGGATGAAGCCCCGTTAACACGGGGTGGAGGTCCGAACTAGTAAACGTTGAAAAGTTTTTGGATGAACTGAGGGTAGGGGTGAAAGGCTAATCAAACTGAGAAATAGCTCGTACTCCCCGAAATGCTTTTAGGAGCAGTGTGGAGGTTGAGTTTGTTAGAGGTAGAGCTACCAATTGGACTAGGGGGAGTCACATCCTACCAAATCCAGATGAACTCCGAATGGTATTAAATATACTCTGCAATGAGGGCGCGGGTGCTAAGGTCCGTGTCCGAGAGGGAAAGAACCCAGACCTGCAGCTAAGGTCCCTAAATCTATACTAAGTTGAACTAAGGCGGTCCAGTTGCCGAGACAGCCAGGAGGTTAGCTTGGAAGCAGCTATTCCTTTAAAGAGTGCGTAACAGCTCACTGGTCGAGCGACAGGGCATCGATAATAATCGGGCATCAAGTATAGTACCGAAGCTCAGGATTTGATAGCAATATCAAGTGGTAGGGGAGCATTCTGTCAGCGGAGAAGCCCAGGGGTCACCCGAGGTGGAGCAGACAGAAAAGCAAATGTAGGCATAAGTAACGATAAGACGGGTGAGAACCCCGTCCACCGATAGACTAAGGTTTCCGCGGCAATGTCAATCAGCCGCGGGTAAGTCAGGACCTAAGGCGCATCCGAAAGGAGAAGCTGATGGCCAACCGGTTAATATTCCGGTACTACCGTAATGAGCGATGGAGAGAAGGAGGAGTGAAAGTTCCGCGCCCTGACGGAATAGGGCGTTGAAAGGCGTAGGTATATCTTGTGTAGGCAAATCCGCACGGGATGCTGAAACCCAACAGTACACGGAGGCCTCGGCCGAAGTGATAGAGAACGTAAGCAGACTTCCGAGAAAACCTTCTAAGCATATGATTATGGTACCTGTACCGCAAACCGACACAGGTAGTCAAGGAGAGAATCCTAAGGTGCTCGAGTGAACCATGGCTAAGGAACTCGGCAAAATAACCCTGTAACTTCGGGAGAAGGGGAGCCACTCGCAAGAGTGGTCGCAGAGAAATGGCCCAGGCGACTGTTTAACAAAAACACATGGCTTTGCGAAATCGAAAGATGAAGTATAAGGCCTGACACCTGCCCGGTGCTGGAAGGTTAAGGGGGGACGTAAGCGGGTAACTGCGAAGCGTTGAACTGAAGCCCCAGTAAACGGCGGCCGTAACTATAACGGTCCTAAGG
>JBIOKC010000412.1:0-1346 GCA_044451425.1 Thermodesulfobacteriota bacterium | reverse complement strand
TCTGAGACCTCTATCTGCTCATGGAGTAAATCCAATCACAAACAAAGGCACACCTTCTCCCGAAGTTACGGTGTCAAATTGCAGAGTTCCTTAACCCGAGTTCTCTCAAGCGCCTTAGAGTTTTCCTCTCACCCACCAGTGTCGGTTTGCGGTACGGACGATCATTACCTGAAGCTTAGAGGCTTTTCCTGGAAGCGTGGCGTCGACAACTTCGGTTTCCGAAGAAACCTAGTACTCAGTTCTTGGGGTTGAATGAAACTCCGGATTTACCTGGAATCTCCCCCTACAACCTTGAACCGGGAACCAACCCCGGATTGTTTAGCCTTCTCCGTCACCCCATCGCAGTAATAATCGGTGCAGGAATATTAACCTGCTTTCCATCGACTACACCTTTCGGTCTCGCCTTAGGATCCGACTCACCCTCAGCTGATTAACATAGCTCAGGAAACCTTGGGTTTTCGGCGTGTGGGTTTTTCACCCACATTAACGTTACTCATGTCAGCATTCGCACTTCTGATACCTCCAGCAAACCTCGCAGTTCACCTTCGCAGGCTTACAGAACGCTCCCCTACCGCGCAACTATCCGAAGATAATTACACCCATAGCTTCGGTGCTCGGCTTAAGCCCCGTTAAATCTTCCGCGCGGGCCGACTAGACTAGTGAGCTATTACGCTTTCTTTAAAGGATGGCTGCTTCTAAGCCAACCTCCTAGCTGTTTTAGCCTTCCCACATCGTTTACCACTTAACTGTAATTTTGGGACCTTAGCTGACGGTCTGGGTTTTTTCCCTCTTCACGACGAACGTTATCACTCGCCGTGTGTCTCCCGTGATAATTGAATCTGGTATTCGGAGTTTGCATCGGTTTGGTAAGCCAATACGGCCCCCTAGTCGAAACAGTGCTCTACCCCCAGATTTTAGTTCACGAGGCGCTACCTAAATAGCTTTCGAGGAGAACCAGCTATCCCCGAGCTTGATTAGCCTTTCACTCCTATCCACACCTCATCCCCTACCTTTTCAACGGGAGTGGGTTCGGACCTCCAGTCAGTGTTACCTGACCTTCATCCTGGACATGGATAGATCGCCCGGCTTCGGGTCTACTCACAGCGACTAAAACGCCCAGTTAAGACTCGGTTTCCCTACGCCTCCCCGATAATCGGTTAAGCTTGCCACTGTAAGTAAGTCGCTGACCCATTATACAAAAGGTACGCCATCACCCGGCCGAAGCCAGGCTCTGACTGCTTGTACGCATACGGTTTCAGGCTCTATTTCACTCCCCTCTCCGGGGTTCTTTTCACCTTTCCCTCACGGTACTAGTTCACTATCGGTCGGTAGGTAGTATTTAGCCT
>JBIOKC010000411.1:0-1348 GCA_044451425.1 Thermodesulfobacteriota bacterium | reverse complement strand
GCCGTGGCTTCTTCTCTCGGTACCGTCGATCCTCCCGATTATTCACCGAGAGGGGATTCGTTCCGATCGAAAGGGGTTTACAATCCGAAAACCTTCATCCCCCACGCGGCGTTGCTGCGTCAGGCTTTCGCCCATTGCGCAATATTCCCCACTGCTGCCTCCCGTAGGAGTCTGGACCGTGTCTCAGTTCCAGTGTGGCTGATCGTCCTCTCAGACCAGCTACCCATCATAGCCTTGGTAGGCCGTTACCCTACCAACTAGCTAATGGGCCGCGGGCTCATCCTCAAGTGATAGCTTATAAATAGAGGCCATCTTTTACCTCAGGGACTTTGGTCCCCGTGGTCTTATTCGGTATTAGCCCCGCTTTCGCGGGGTTATCCCAAACTCAAGGGCAGATTACCCACGTGTTACTCACCCGTGCGCCACTTTACAATACGTATTGCTACGTACTTCTCGTTCGACTTGCATGTGTTAAGCACGCCGCCAGCGTTCGTTCTGAGCCAGGATCAAACTCTCCAAAAAAATCTGATCCTATGCAATGTTACTCAAGGTAACTTGACTAATTTGTTACTCAATAACCCGCCAACTAAAAACAGACTTTTTAAGGATCTGTTTATTTGCACCTATTTAGTTTTCAAAGACCATGTTTCTGCATGCTGCGCAGAAGTAAGGATATTAACAGAACAGAATCTAATTGTCAATAAATTTTTTATACTATCTTACAATTATTAATGACCGATTGGCATTCTTGAAACTTCGAGGTTTTGCCCGAGGTTTACTGCCGAACGAGGGCGCAATTTATCACAAGCACTATTCCGTGTCAAGACTTATTTCTATTAAATCACAACTTTTCTATTTCTTCGGTTTGACCTTAACGAACCGCTTCTTCCCTACCCGCAGAACATACTCTCCCGAGGCCGACAACTCGGTATCAATATCTTTGACCGGCTGCTCGTTCACCTCTACTGCGCCTTGCTGGATAAGCCTGCGCGCCTCCGAGTTGCTCTTTGCTGCGCCGGCGAGCGCTATGATCTTGGCGAGTTTCATCTTCTCGCCTTCCCACGCGACAGCGATGACGGGAATCTCATCAGGCATGTCGTTCTTGCTGAAGATCCTCTCAAACTCTGCCCTGGCTTTCGTTCCTTCGCCCGTTCCGCAGAACCTGTCCGTAAGCTCGACACCCAACCTTTTTTTCGCCTCCATCGGATGAAGCGCCCCGGATTTTATGTCCACTTTGAGTTTATCCAGTTCAAGAAGGGACACAGAACTGGTCAGCTCATAGTATCTATACATAAGGTCGTCACTCACGGACATTACCTTGCCGAAAACTTCCCGCGCCGGCTCATTG
>JBIOKC010000410.1:0-1352 GCA_044451425.1 Thermodesulfobacteriota bacterium | reverse complement strand
GAGCGGGACGTGGGAGATATGGGATAAGGGACTTTTCGAGACAGAGGCCGCCAACAAAATAAGGCTTGTAATAAGGGCCGAGGGCAAGATGTTCAAGGGTAAATTCTTACTGCTCGTGTCCGGGTGGGGAAGGTGGACGTCAAAACGGTTATGGGTCATTGAGAAAATCAGGGAGAAATAGTCTTCGGTCGATTGGAAGCCTCTCTTGCGATTTTAACGACGAGATGCTGAAACAAGCTCGGGACGACTATTGTAATCGATGAAAAGGGAAGGCGAAGGTAGTATCTTCTTCGTGTTAATACAAGGAAGCAAGACTGCTACGTTGCACTTGCAATGATGGAGGAGAATATAGGAGCGGCTTCCAGCTGCGATTGATTGAGACTGAGAAGACTGGATTCCCGATTAAAGCGTTCGGGAATGACCTATAACAATACTGGAATAGGTAAGTTCTTTCCAGAGCTAAACGGTTATTTAGTGATCTCGGCGAGCTCGATCAGCACCCCGTTCGTCGCCTTCGGGTGTATGAACGCCACTCTCGAATGGTAGGAGCCGGGCCGCGCTGCTTCGTCTATGAGCTTCACACCCTCCATCTTGAGCCTTTCGAGGGCAGCTTCTATGTCGTCAACCAGAAAACAGATGTGGTGGATACCTTCCCCACGCTTCTCCAGGAACTTCGAGATCGGGGATTCGTCGTTGAGGGGCTCAAGCAGCTCTAAAGCCGTCCCGCCTTTCTCAGGGACCAGCATCGACGTCCTCACCCCCTGGTCTTCGACCACTTCCCTGTGCGCCACTTTGAGGCCGAGCGCCCGTTCGTAGAGTTTCTCGACCTCGTCGAGATTTTTCACCGCGATAGCGACGTGGTATAAATTTTCGAGTACGCCTTTACTCATGATGGCTCCCTTCGTCTCAATACAATTGTCGGGGGATTTTAGAAACGCTGTAAATTCATTATAATAACAGCCCGGATTCGAAGATCTCTATGACGGACAGCCTTTAAAGAGACCGTACTTTTCTGGAGTCAGCCTCCAGTTTTCTTTTGATTCCCCTTTCGAACCTCTCCTCGTTTATAATAAACATATCGTTGTATCCGTGGGCTATCTTTTCGATCTCGTCGTAAGCGTCTATCTTGAAACAGACCTTGTTGGCCTCTATCTCGTCGATCTCGGCTCTTATCGTAACAGTCGATCCGATTGGTGTGGACGCCAAATGACTCATCTCCATCCTTACGCTCACGACCATTTCGGTCTGATCCAGGTATGGAGCGAGGAGGTCTGCGCATGTGGTCTGCATAAAAGTTATGAGGGAAGGGCTCGACAGCACCCTTGGGGAATTTTCGTGGAACCGCGAAGCCG
>JBIOKC010000409.1:0-1356 GCA_044451425.1 Thermodesulfobacteriota bacterium | reverse complement strand
TGCTACGTCACGCCCAAGGAGCATTTAGGGCTCCCCGACAAGACAGACGTGAAAGAAGGCGTCATAGCGTACAAGATAGCGGCCCACGCGGCGGATCTCGCAAAAGGGCACCCGGCCGCGCAGATAAGGGATAATGCGCTCAGCAAGGCGAGATTCGAATTCAGATGGAACGACCAGTTCAACCTCTCGCTCGACCCCGATACAGCGCGCGAGTTCCACGACGAAACGCTCCCGGCCGAGGGCGCTAAAGTGGCGCACTTCTGTTCTATGTGCGGCCCAAAGTTCTGCTCGATGAAGATAACTCAGGAAGTCAGGGAATATGCGGAGAATCTCGGTATAACGGAATCGGAAGCGTTGTCGAAGGGGCTCGAAGAAAAATCGAAAGAGTTCACCGACGCCGGCGGAAAGCTATACTTACCTCTTGAAGATACGAACTGACAGGCGTTCCTATAACGACTCTACATACGACCCCAATCATCTGGGAGTCAGTCTAAAGCCCCATCCCGGTTGGGTCGAGCCGCCTGCTCCCATATTAATTTTCTGGCTTACACGGTTGGTAATAGCGCATGTTGAAGTAGTCTCGGCGCTCGACTGCATATAAACGGTTCTCCCCCCGAGTGTGCTCGCCAGGTTTACGCTGAATGTAGCTTTTCCCGATGTGTCGGCCCTCACCGATCCAAGCAGCGCCGGGCGACTCAGCCCGAGTGCTTTCCCCTTGCAAACTCCTCTTGTGAAGGATGTCGTTCCTGTGGTTGTTGCATAGTAGAACTTGACTGTCGCTCTCGAAGGGGCGCCCGTTACCGTTATCGTATTCCAGGTGCCGGCTGTTCCCGGAGTAAACGCCGAAAGCACGGCATTCCCTGAAGGCGGGGACGTAGGAGTCGGAGTCGGCGCCGGCGGTATCGGAGTCGGAGCTGGCGTAGGAACGGGCAAAGTGCTCTTGTCCACGATCTTGAATACCTCACCGTCCTTGTCCACTATGTATATCTCCCCGTTATCGTCTTCTCCGAATGATGTGACATTATTAATGGTTTCTCCCGTGATCGGTTTAAACTCCAGGGTGCGGTCTTTAAATTGTGAGACAGTATTCCCGCTTCGGACAAAGGACCATATTTCCCCGGTGCAGAAATCGGCGAAGAAATATGTCCCTTCTATATCCGGTATGGCGGCGCCCCTGTATACATATCCTCCCATTATGGCGCAGTTGCCCCCTGAGTGTGTGTAATCGAATATCGGGATTGTGAGTTCGGGAGAGTTGCATGTGCACCCGGATAGGCCCGTGCACTCCTTACCCTCCATGCAGCGCCAACCGTAATTCTCCCCTCCGGAGCTGTCTCCAGACTGCCAGTCCACTTC
>JBIOKC010000408.1:0-1375 GCA_044451425.1 Thermodesulfobacteriota bacterium | reverse complement strand
ATATGAACTCTTGGACTCGATCAGCCTGTTATCCCTAGCGTACCTTTTGTCCGATGAGCGACGGCAATTCCACATTAAACCGTCGGATCATTTGGGCCTGCTTTCGCACCTGCTCGACATGTTCGTCTCACAGTTAACCTGGCTTATATCCATACACTCGACGCATAGTTGCCAACCATGCTGAGCCAAGCTTAGCGCTCCTCCGTTACTCTTTGGGAGGAAACCGCCCCAGTCAAACTGACCCGCAGGCACTGTCCCTCATCTGGCTAACAGAGTGAGGTTAGAATCCTAATTAGCGAAGAGTGGTGTTTCACATTGCGACTCCACGAGAACCTAAGCTCCCGCTTCAAAGTCTCCCACCTACGCTACGCATAATTAATCAGAACACAATACGAGCTTACAGTAAAGGTGCATAGGGTCTTTCCGTCCTACTGCGGGCAGGCGGCATCTTCACCGCCGTTACAGTTTCGCCGAGATCCTCTCCGAGACAGTCGTTCAGTCGTTACACGATTCGTGCAGGTCGGAACTTACCCGACAAGGAATTTCGCTACCTTAGGACCGTTATAGTTACGGCCGACATTCACTGGGACTTAAAGACCGAGCTTCGCCTTGCGGCTAACAAGATCTCTTAATCTTTCAGCATTGGTCACGTGTCACACCCTATACGTCGTCTTGACGACTTTGCAGAGTGCTGTGTTTTTGTTAAACAGTCGCTAAACGCAATTTACTGAGACCCGCAAACGCCACATTGCTGCAACGTTTTTGGGCACCCCTTCTCCCGAAGTTACGGGGCTAATGTGCCGAGTTCCTTAGAGAGGTTTCTCTCGCGCGCCTGAGTGCGCTTACACTCACCCACCTGTGTCGGTTTACGGTACGGGCGAATAAGACATACTATGAGTTTTTTCTAGGCACAGGAACCCACTGATACGCTTCGGCCGAAGCCTAAGCTCAACATTCGATTGTCTAGTCAATGTCTTCCCATGCGTCATCTCATAGCTAATTCTTATCCGGCGCAGGAATATTTAACCTGCTGTGCATTGATTACGCCTTACGGCCTCATCTTAGCTCCCGGCTAACCCTGGGAGGACGAACCTAGCCCAGGAAACCTTGGGTTTACGGCGAGCAGGATTCTAACCTGCTTTATCGCTACTCGTGTCTGCATTCTCACTAATCAGCGCTCCACTTTCCGTTTCCGTCCAGCTTCGCAGCACTGATTACGCTCTCCTACCACTCAACTCCGGCGAACCGGTGTTGAATCCATAGCTTCGGTATGTGATTTAATCGCCAATCATTTTCGGCGCGACATCGCTCGATGAGTCAGCTATTACGCACTGTTTAAATGATGGCTGCCTCTAAGCCAACATCCTCACTGTCT
>JBIOKC010000407.1:0-1381 GCA_044451425.1 Thermodesulfobacteriota bacterium | reverse complement strand
CGCCCTTCAAGATTTGAAGCCGCATCATTCAATCTATACACATTGTATACAAAGAGGCCTCCTATAATAATCATGAGAACAAGCATGAGGCCGAACCCGAGTCTGATCTGCTTGCTGAGCTTCAATTAATTTATCTCCCAACCCCCATCGAATCAGAAGTAAAGATAATTCTACCCGCTTTTCTTACTGAAAATTAATGGACACCTATTTGGACACCTCCATTTGAAATACATAACCGAGCCCATGTTGTACTTACGCCAGTTGTCCTGAACCTTTACACCGCATCGGCTTCCTTCAGTATCCCGGCTATCTGCGATTCGCTGAATCTAGACTTCTTTATTTGAACCTCCTGACCTGAGTTATTTTGCCAGAAAGTTCTACTTCTTGCCTGTCTAATTTTTAGGGGAGCTTACATTCGGTCCCGATTTACCGGCTTTGGCCGCATCGACGGCTGCTGCGACCTTCTCGGCGTCGAGCGAAGTCTGGACGTTCTTGCTCGAGAGGCTCACGCCTAGCCTGTCCTCTAAATCGTGCATAGCAAGTATATTGGCCGAGTGGTCGGCTAGACTGTCTAGGTTCTGCTGTGAGAGGCCGTGAGTCTCCAAACCCTCGGTATTCGCGGGGGTATACTTTTGGCTGCCTACACGGGGCGTTCGGGGCGTGGCGGGGCTACGACCCCCTCTGTAGGCTTTTCTAGCGACGGGACTATATCTGTATTTGTAAGAGCCTCACCCGCGCCGCGAGCGCTTCCGGCTGGTAATCCGAATCTCTGCTCTAGGTAACTCTGTCTTGTTTCGGGAGCCAATGGCGTAAGTATACAAATCACTCAGCCTACGCTCTATTCGATAAAGAGCCCGAAATCCGGTCCAGGGCTGTAGGCGAGGATTAAACTGCCGATCCTATACGAACTACCCTTTGCCTTAAAAAATCAAAGCTAGGTACCATAGCCGCGACAATAGGAGAAAGGAAATATGTCTACCGAAGTGAATATACCGCAGAAATACGTACCTAAAGGCTGCGATGTGGAAATCGACCGTCGGGAATATAACGGTTTAACCGTAGTCCTACTCGAGGACAGGAGGAGGAATACGATGCTCCCGGATGGTACCTCGAAGCAGTACATCTTATGCGTCGAAACGAGGGCTGTGGAATCGAGCAATATTGATAGCTTTCATTACCGCCATATAACCAAGCTCATGTGGAAGAAAACCGGGCAATCGGCCAAAGATATAGCCAGGGATAGGCGAAGCCAATTCACTAGCCTTGATTTTACGCAATGATAGAGAGGCTCTGGCGGACGCTTAAGTACGAGTACATCTACCTGAATGCCTTCGAGGGTGGAAGCGAGGCCAGGGAAGGCATCGGAAGGTGGGTGGAGCTT
>JBIOKC010000406.1:0-1395 GCA_044451425.1 Thermodesulfobacteriota bacterium | reverse complement strand
TGTGAGAACTGCAATACACCATTGCCCGCAAATTCGACGGAAGCAATGATCTGTACGTTCGAATGTACTTTCTGCAGGCGTTGTGTCGAGGACGTTCTATGTAATGTATGTCCGAATTGCGGAGGAGGTTTCTCGCCACGGCCTATCCGCCCGAGCCTCAATTTTAAAAATGATTACTTCCTGGGTACATATCCGGCCAGCGAAAGAGTTAAGCATAGACCTGTTGAAACCCAAAAACACGATGAATTTTGCAAGGGTATTAAAAACATTCCACTGGAAAAAAGATAATTCGACGCGGACGCCTACGTTCTTTTTATCAGGCTGCCCTTATTACCGCCGCCATCATTTACTATAAAAATAGTCAGCCCGAAGTCGGTATCGGGTATTGTTTGAGTAAATACTCTCCTAACTGTCTTCATCCATTAGTTTAATGAATTCCTTAAACAGATAGGACGAGTCATGGGGACCGGGCGACGCCTCGGGATGGTATTGTACTGAAAAAATCGGGTATTCCTTGTGCCTTAGCCCTTCCACGGTATTGTCGTTGAGGTTGATGTGGGTGACTTCGATATCGCTTCCGAGACTGTCGGGATCGACGGCGAATCCATGGTTCTGGGAAGTGATTTCGACCTTCCTCGTTCTGAGGTTTTTAACGGGCTGATTAGCTCCCCTGTGGCCGAACTTCAGCTTGTATGTTTTTCCGCCGAGGGCAAGGCCCAATATCTGATGCCCGAGGCAGATACCGAACACAGGCTTCTTCCCGATCAGGGTTCTGACGCTTTCAACGGCGTAGGCTACTGCGGCCGGGTCGCCGGGACCGTTCGATAGGAATACCCCGTCCGGGTCCATGGAGAGTATTTCATGCGGGGCCGTTCTCGAAGGCACGATGTGGACTTCGCAGCCGTGGTCGACCAGCTTTCTTAGTATGTTCTGCTTTAGCCCATAGTCGTAAGCGACCACTCTGAATCGTTTCTTTTCATTGGGCGTTTCTTCGGCTGCCGGTCTCCAAACCCCTGTTCCCTCGCTCCACTTATAAGAATTTTCACAGCTCACCTCGGTTACGAGGTCGATTCCGAGAATTCCCTGAGAATCCCTGACCTTCTTTAGCAAACTACCGGGGTCGGTATCCTCGGTCGAGATGACGGCCCTCTGTGCCCCTTTCGAGCGTATAAGCTTCGTAAGCGACCGTGTATCTACACCCTCGATAGAGACTATTCCGTATTCTGACAGATAGGAGCCCAGATTTCGGCGCGATCGCCAGTTGGAGGGTTCTTTCCAATACTCTTTGACTACAAAACCTTTTAAAAAGGGGCGCCTTGATTCGACGTCCTCGGGATTTACTCCGTAATTTCCGATCTCGGGGTAGGTCATGGTTACTATCTGACCGTTGTATGA
>JBIOKC010000405.1:0-1402 GCA_044451425.1 Thermodesulfobacteriota bacterium | reverse complement strand
TTACGGCGGACGCCGCCGGTTTGTGCATCAAGTCCGGGAACGCGGTCATACTGCGCGGCGGATCGGAGTCTATCAGGACTAACCTCGCCATAGGGGAAGTGCTGAGGGGCTGTCTTAAAGAGGCCGGTTTACCCGAGGACGCGGTACAGATTGTCCCTGTAACGGATAGGGAAGCCGTCCTGGAGATGCTTAAATTGGATGAGCATATCGACCTGATTATACCCAGGGGAGGGGAGGGCCTCATAAGGTTCGTATCCGAGAACTCCAGAATTCCAGTGCTCAAGCATTATAAAGGCGTTTGCCATATATTCGTCGACGAGAGCGCCGAGCTGGACATGGCGGAGAAGATTTGCATCAATGCAAAGGTAGACCGTCCGGGTGTATGCAATTCCATGGAGACTATGCTTGTCCATGAAGGGATAGCGCACAAGTTCCTTCCACGCATCGCGAAAAGATTCACCGACGAAGGGGTTGAGCTCAGGGGCTGCGATCACACCAGAGAGATAGTCACTGGCATAAATAAGGCTAGTGAGTCTGACTGGTATGAGGAATACCTCGACCTCATATTGAGCGTAAGGGTCGTGGGGGATATAGACGAAGCGATTAGCCATATCGAGAAATACGGATCGATGCACACGGATTCGATAGTCACGGAGAATTATACAAATTCGCAAAAGTTTTTAAACGGAGTAAATTCGTCGACGGTAATGGTCAATGCCTCCACGAGGTTCAGCGACGGGTACGAGCTCGGTCTCGGCGCCGAGATCGGAATAAGCACCTCGAAGCTCCACGCTTTCGGACCTATGGGCGCACTCGAGCTTACCACGACGAAGTTCATCGTTTTCGGAGAAGGACAGATCAGAAAGTAGAACCATCTAAATTAGAGGAGGATGGAAAGTGAGAAAAGCGAGACTCAAGAGCAAATCTCTTGCTGTGTCCGAACGCAAGAATTCTAGGTTAGGGGCGATATCTATAAAGAAGGAGAAAAAGAAAGAGAATTACACCAATGCCGAGTACGATAACTTCACGGAAGACATCGAAAACGTTCAGCAGGAGGAGGAGTTTCTGATGGATTTGGATGACAAGGCGCTTGTCGAGCTCTCCCAGACCGAAATCGATCTTAAAGAGGAAAACCCTGAAGACGAATCGTCCGAAGAAGGGGGCAAGCAGTTTACTCCCGACGAGGAATTCAGGCTCCTGCAGGTTTATTTCAAGGAGATGGGGATGGAGCCTCTCCTTACACCGAAAGAGGAGATAGAGGTTTCTGCAAAGATAAAAAGGTGCGAAGCGAAAGCGGCCGAGATGAGGTCTATACTCGAAAACCTCTTTCAGAAGAGGCTCGGCAAGGCTCTGGAAAGCACTATATCCAAGGTGGAAGGCCTCAAGCGTAGCAGCGTGACCA
>JBIOKC010000404.1:0-1406 GCA_044451425.1 Thermodesulfobacteriota bacterium | reverse complement strand
GATCCCGTCAACCTCCACCACCAACTCGTTGATAGTCGCAAGTCGTAAGTTATTAGTTGGTCTGGTCGCAACTGTGTTGCGGTTTTAACTAATGACTTACGACTTACGTCTTATGACTTAAGTTTGATCTTTAAAAATTTGGAAGAAGTAAAGAAAGTGATTCACGCAAACGTGGACACGGGGCAACCTGTGTATGCGAATGCATGAAAACTAAATGGGTTTTGATTGTATCAAACCGAATTCATTCAAGTCGGATGAAGGAGGTCACAAACGCGAGACGAACAAAAACTTGTGACGTTCCTTGGCTAGCGATAGCTGAGGGCTTAACGTTATAGGGTCAAGCGAATAAGTGCATATGATGGATGCCTTGGCGATTACAGGCGATGAAAGACGTGTAAGCCTGCGAAAAGCTACGGGGAGCTGGCAATAGAGCTTTGATCCGTAGATATCTGAATGGGGAAACCCGGCCCGCAAGGGTCACTCCTGACTGAATACATAGGTCAGGTAGAGCGAACCCGGAGAACTGAAACATCTAAGTACCCGGAGGAAAATAAATCAACCGAGATTCCGCAAGTAGTGGCGAGCGAACGCGGAGCAGCCTGCAAACTTTAGCTTCTGAATTAGTGGAACAGTCTGGAAAGTCTGACCATAGTGGGTGATAGTCCCGTACGCAAAAATTCAGGAGTGGAACTAGGTTTGGAACAAGTAGGGCGGAGCACGAGAAACTCTGTCTGAACATGGGGGGACCATCCTCCAAGGCTAAATACTCGTAATCGACCGATAGTGAACCAGTACCGTGAGGGAAAGGCGAAAAGAACCCCGGAAGGGGAGTGAAATAGATCCTGAAACCGCATGCATGCAAAAAGTCAAAGTCCCAGCTTAATGAGCCTTCGAGTTCATTCAACGCGCGCGCGCACGTGCGAGTTAAAGTTAAAAAGACTCCAAGTCTGATATCGATCGTTTAACAGACGCTCGGTTTTACTCATTGAGGGCTTATTAAGCTGGGATGATGGCGTACCTTTTGTATAATGGGTCAGCGACTTACGTTCAGTAGCGAGCTTAACCGAATAGGGGAGGCGTAGGGAAACCGAGTCTGATAAGGGCGATAGTTGCTGGGCGTAGACCCGAAACCAAGTGATCTATCCATGGCCAGGATGAAGGTGGGGTAACACTCACTGGAGGTCCGAACCCACTAGTGTTGAAAAACTAGGGGATGAGCTGTGGATAGGGGTGAAAGGCTAAACAAATCCGGAAATAGCTGGTTCTCTCCGAAAACTATTTAGGTAGTGCCTCATGTATCACTCTCGGGGGTAGAGCACTGTTATGGCTAGGGGTCTATTGCTGATTACCAAACCATTGCAAACTCCGAATACCGGGAAGTGCGAGCATGGGAGACAGACATCGGG
>JBIOKC010000403.1:0-1408 GCA_044451425.1 Thermodesulfobacteriota bacterium | reverse complement strand
AGCCATCGGATGCCGATACTCCGCCGAATATCTCCCCGTAGTGTGGTATTCCAGCTGCCTCTCAATATCCCCCAGCATGCTGCTGGCTCCAAACCGAAACATCTCAGCGTTCAACCACGAATCCCCGAGGAGGGGCGAGATATTCGTCTCTAAGAAGATAACGAACGCCGTCGCCAGGATTAAGGCATATGAGGATAAGTACCTGATCCTTGGAGGCCTAAAGCCCGAGAGAGACTGGGGTTACGCGCCCGAATACGTGGAGCTGATGTGGAAAATGCTGAACGGCCATCTGCCGGGCGACTACGCAGTCGGCTCGGGAGTGACACATACGGTCGGGGAGTTCGTCAAGGAAGCGTTTACATACGCCGGGCTCGACTGGAACGACCATGTGAGGATAGACCCGAGGTACTTTCGCTCGACAGATTCTCCCGTGCTGAAAGCGGATTCAAGAAAGGCAGTTACAGACTTCGGGTGGGAGCCCCGTATTTCGTTCGGCGATCTCGTGCGGATAATGGTGGACGCCGACATCAGAGCGCTCGGCCTCACCCCCCCGGGAGAGGGGGACAGGCTGCTCTCGGAGAAATTCCCGCGCTGCTGGTGGAAAAAGGAATAACTCCGCCTGACCATGACGAATTCTTCCGGAACGGGTTTTTACCATACGGCGTCTACGGGATGTCATAATGAAATAAATTTTGACCTTTCCGTATTTTCCCTTAAACTCTTGTCCAAAAAAAAACATATGGCGATTATTCTTGCCGACAGGTTAAGAGGAGGCTTTAATGCAAAGGTTTGTTATCCCGCACAATCATGAAATAACGAAAGATGACAGGCGGACATTGAACGGACATGGCTCGCTTATACTATGGTTCACGGGTCTTCCGAGCTCCGGTAAGTCCACGATTGCGAACGAAGTCGAAAAAAGACTCGTCTCCTCGGGCATCAGGACGTATATCCTCGACGGCGATAACGTCAGGGTCGGTCTCTGCAAGGATCTCGGGTTCTCGGAAGAAGACAGGGCGGAGAATATAAGACGAATCGGCGAAGTATCGAAGCTATTTGTTCAGGCTGGGTGTATAGTGCTTTCAGCGTTCGTAAGCCCTTACAGGAGGGACAGGGACGCTGTCAGGGCTCTGGTCGAAGAAGGCGAGTTCGTTGAAGTGTACGTGAGCGCCCCCCTCGAGGTATGCGAGCAGAGGGACGTGAAGGGTCTTTACAAGAAGGCGAGAGAGGGAGTGATAAAGGGGTTTACGGGAATCGACGATCCGTATGAGGCGCCTCTCAATCCGGAGATAGTGATAGAGACTGATCAAATGACGCTTGAGGAAGGCGCAGACCGCATAATCTCATACCTGAACGTGAAGAAAGTTTTGAATTATAATTAAGATTGTAATAAGAGGCTCATCTACTT
>JBIOKC010000402.1:0-1420 GCA_044451425.1 Thermodesulfobacteriota bacterium | reverse complement strand
TCATTTAACTGGTTTTCAGTTAAGGATCTATCTGAGAAAGTTGGCAAATCACCCACCTATCGAACCCTGCAAAGGTATCTCGCCCAGTTTACGGAAGATGGGCATACACAGCACAACGGGGAAAAACCCCCTAATAGCAAATATGCCCTTTCTACTCCCGTGTCGTCGTGTCGTAATACCCATATATTCACACCTAACTTTCTAAAATCATTAAATAATAATGACGACAAAACCAATTGTCGTAATAATGACATCATGTCGTCATTTTCCAAAGATTACGACAATCACGACAAATCACGACAAAACCGAAATGTCGCAACGGATTCTAATAACGACGAGGAGTTAGACGTGAAAAGGGATATGACGACAATTACGACAGAGGGCCCAGAGGAGTATATCCCACCTAAAAACCTCAAGGAGGCGGGTTCCACTGACCCTCTAGACTGGGAAGAGGAGGAACAAGATTTTTTGAACGCACGGGTTGCGGAGGGTATATGAACTTATTAGAACAACTCCCCACAGGAATTGAGTTGATTGAAAAGGGCGCAGAAGGTTATCAGGTCGCCCTGGCGTAGGGTACGTAACCATGCCGCCGAGGCCCTGTTCGAAAAAGAGACGGAAGTAGAAAAATGCGCGTAAAAATCGACCTTCAATGATTACAAGGACTTACAACACAGACCCTTATCTCAGTACAATTTTGGGTATAAAAGTCGATTTATGACGAAGAAATTGCCCTTAAAGGAGGCATCGAAATGGGAGAGCAACATATAAGAAGCAATTTGCAGTATTTGACCCCCGGCGGCACACCACGGGATATTGAAATAGACCGGAGGGAATTTAACGGTCGAACTCTGGTTCTACTCGAGGACAGAGGCAAGGGCATGATGCTACCGGACGGGACCTCGAAGCAGTACATTCTTGCCGTTGAGCTTACAAGTAAATCCGGTAAGACAACTTTAGATCATAAGAGATACATTTCCCGGTTGATGATGAAGCGAGGTTACGCGAACGCGCGGGAAGGCGCTAAGGCGATCTTCTACAATCCAGAGGATTTCAAAAGCATAGTAGGCGAGCATTGGGTTATTTTTTCGAGCGCTTCTTCTCAAGGGCCTCGGAAACGTAAGTCTCTGAAGTCTGTTTAGAAGCAATGGCGAAAGGTCTTTTGGAATTAGGCGAAGCCAGTTCACAAGCCTTGATTTTACGCAATGATAGCAAGGCTCTGGCGGACGCTTAAGTACGAGTGCGTCTACCTAAATGCCTTCGAGGGGGGTAGCGAGGCCAGAGAGGGCGTCGGAAGGTGTGTGGAGCTTTACAACAGGAAGCGTCCACATTCAAATCTGGACGACAGGACCCCGTATGAGGCATACTTTGCATTACCAAGGGCTGGATACTCAGCTCCGAGGGCGGCATGATTATGAGG
>JBIOKC010000401.1:0-1432 GCA_044451425.1 Thermodesulfobacteriota bacterium | reverse complement strand
GCCGAATACCCGCAGAATATAAATCTATAACCATGCGGAAAATCGGGGATGACAAATTCGAGATGGTGAGCATAGATGAGAATCAGCGAGGGGCTGAACTCTATAGGGCTCAACAATTCATACTAAACCTATTGATTAATGGCATGGAATGGCATACAGTCGAGATTCATGAGCGAGTCGAGAAGGCAGGATTCAAAAAAAGGACTAGCGAGAAGGCCTTAAGCCGACTCTGCGAATCCGGGAATGTGCTGAAGCCTCGCCAAGGGCTTTATACCCTTGCGGGGAATACATCGAACGAAATACCGAATCTGGGGAGTAACGACAAATACCCGATTCCGGAGGAATTAATGTAATTTTCCGCAAAAGCCCTACCCCTAGGGGGTTGCGGAACGTGCGGAAGTTCAAGATTAACTATATTGTGCAATGGTGATAGCATATTACACGTCAAAAGTTTCCGCAAACGTATATTATAAATTTATGGAGCTTTAACATGAGCGAGACACAAAAAGAGAAAGAAAGGCTTCTAAATTTAACCTTTGACCGATTGGAAGATATATGTACCAATGGCTTCTGCGAATGGCTTTATAGCCGGGGAATGGAGGAAATTAGTCTCCTCGAAGAACAGATTAATCAAAATTTTAAGAGCAATGGAACTGTAGATGAACTAAAACCGATTCTACGGGAATATTGGGTTTGTCATATAAAGGAAATCAGAGAATATGAACTAACGGAGGATAATCAAACCTCAAAAGGGGTCTCTGCGAGTTCGACTATATAAACGCCTAATTGGGGAAGGGCGGAATAGGTAAGGCTGGATTGAGATACGATGATTATTGCAACAAATTTCGTGAATTTCCTCCCCGAGTATAGGGGGATATTTATATATATTATGACAAAGCAAAACCCCAGACCCCCCTTCGGGCCGCGGCGGGTCGTAGGACAGGCGGACTGCGTAGACTGTCCGACATGAAGGATATATATAGGGAGTACTGTCACTAGAGGTATAAAGTAAGTTATGGGAGTGTACAAGAAAAAAAACCGTTGGTATCTCGACTATTCTCAACCAGACGGCAAGAGGAAGCGCGAGGTCGTCAGTATAGAAGGTAAGAGGCCCGAGGATATAACGCGGAATGATGCACTTAAGTGCCTCGCTATCAGGCAAGGGCAGGTAGCCGAAGGTAAATTCAAGCTTATAGAAACTTCCCGGACAATGATATTTGACAAGCTCGCGGCTGTGTTTTTAGAGAGCTATTCCAAAGTAAACAAGAGGTCTTGGAAGAGGGACAGGACGTCTTGCAGGGCATTAATGGAACACTTCAGCGGTATGAAGCTGACTCAGATAACACCCTGGCATGTCGATACGTATAAGGCTAAAAGGCTGAAGGTCGTCTCCAGGCTTAACAGGCCGATATCTAGGGCAAGCATTAACCGT
>JBIOKC010000400.1:0-1434 GCA_044451425.1 Thermodesulfobacteriota bacterium | reverse complement strand
GGGTATACTTGGCTACCTTTTCGGGCTTTTCGGGTTCTGGCGCCCTATTGCCGGCTTTAGAGGGCTTCTCTAGCGATGGGGACCGTATCGGTAGCTTTCGTTGGCTCTCCCGCTCCCGGAGCGCTCCCCGCCGGCAGACCTAATTGCTGCTCTAGGTAGCTCTGCCTATTCTCATAAGCCCCTGGCGCGAGATTAGAAAACATGCTGCCAACGCTCTTTTCGAGAAAGGACCCGAAATTGGTAATGTAGCCGTAGGCGAGAATTAAATTGCCGACCCTATGCCAGTATAGCCTTGAGCGATAAAAATAGAAGCCAGATACCATAGCCGGAACGACAGGGGGATATAAATATATCTACCAAAGTGAAAAAACCGTTCGTATACGTCCCAAAGGGGCGCGATGTGGAAATTGACCGTCAAGATTACAATGGGTATACCCTCGTCTTACTCGAGGACCAGCGCAACGGTATGATGCTCCCCGACGGAACATCCAAGCAATACATTTTAGCGACTGTTCGTATACGCAAAGACAATGGGAAAAATAGTTACGATAATTACCGCTATATAACCAAGCTCATGGGTAAGAAAACGGGGCAATCGGCCAAATGACCTTCCCCCCGAAAACTAGTCCATTGTAAATGAGAGTTCTCATCGGTAAGAATAGATAGGCAGGAGGAGAACATGCGTAAGAGGCGGTACTCAGAGGAACAGATTATTAAAGTACTCAGGGAGCAAGAATCAGGGTCGAAGGTTCCCGAGCTATGCCGGAAGTACGGTATGAGCGTATCAGAAGCTAGGCGTCTGAAAGCCCTTGAGGAAGAGAACCAACGACTTAAGCAAATCGTTGGGAGCGGGCCCTTGATATACGGGCATTAAAAGCACTTGAAAAAAAGTACTAAGCCGCACTCAGCAGAGGGAAGCAGTGGCAGTAATGAAGTCATAGGGGCTGAGCGAGCGGCGGTCATGCAAGTTGATGGGACTTGGCAGGGCGACGTATAGAACAAGTCCGATGCTAAGGACGCCTGAATCATACAGACTGAGCTTTGAACAGAAACTAAAAAATGGTAAAATTACCCGGAAACTCTCACTAAAATAGTATAAAAAAGCGAGAAAGTCAAAATGACTGAACAAAAGAATAAAGTCGAGAATATAGCCATTTCGGTTCCAAGTGAGACTATATTAGTAGATGCAGTAAAAGAAGGTTGCACCCTAGAAGCTGTTAAGTCTATTCTCTCTGAAGGAATCAATGTCGACTTTAAAGATAAGAAAGGTTATTCAGCCTTAATGTATGCAGTAGATAAGAAGAATATAGAAATAGCGAAAGCACTCATTCGTGCAGGAGCAGATGTAAATACAAAAGATAAAGATGGTTTTTCAGCGTTGACAAAAGCTATTACTAATAACGATAAAAAGGTAGTCGATGCTCTATTAAAAGC
>JBIOKC010000399.1:0-1442 GCA_044451425.1 Thermodesulfobacteriota bacterium | reverse complement strand
CGTCTTCGAGAGATTTCTTGAAATCTCAGGCCGAGTATATGCGGGTATTTATACATACTATGACAAAGCAAAACCCCAGACCCCCCTTCGGGCCGCTGCGGGTCGTAGGACAGGCGGACTGCGTGGGCTGTCCGACATGAAGGATATATATAGGGAGTACTGTCACTAGAGGTATAAGGAAGATAATGGGAGTGTTCTATAAAAAAAACCGTTGGTATTTAGACTATTCCCTTCCGGACGGCAAGAGGAAGCGCGAGGTCGTCAGTATAGAAGGGAAGAGACCCGAGGATATAACGCGGAATGATGCTCTTAAGTGCCTCGCTATCAGGCAAGGGCAGGTAGCCGAAGGTAAATTCAAGCTTATAGAGACCTCCCGGACAATGATATTTGACAAGCTCGCAGCTGTGTTTTTAGAGAGCTATTCCAAAGTAAACAAAAGGTCTTGGAAGAGGGACAGGACATCTTGCAGGGCATTAATGGAACACTTCAGCGGTATGAGGCTCACTCAGATAACACCCTGGCATGTCGATACGTATAAGGCTAAAAGGCTGAAGGTCGTCTCCAGGCTTAACAGGCCGATATCTAGGGCAAGCATTAACCGTGAGCTCGCATGTTTAAAGAAAATGCTCTCCTATGCGGTCGGGGAGAATTGGCTTACATCTAACCCTCTCGGAGGATACAAGCTATATAAGGAGGTCCCTAGTAGAACGCGTGTTATAACCCCGGAAGAATTCCAGAGGGTTTATAATGCAGCATCGGAGTTTTTAAGACCTATCCTTATTACCGCGTACAATACTGGTATGAGATATAGCGAAATTCTCAATTTAAAATGGGAAAACGTCGACCTGAATGAGAACATGCTAGTCGTAACCGAGTCTAAAAACGACGAGTCGCGATACGTACCTATAAATGAGGAACTGAAAGAGGCACTAATACCGCTCAAGGAGCTATCACAATGTGAATACGTGTTTAGTCATGGTACACGCAAAGCGAAAGACTTCACTATGGCATTTAACAATGCAGTCGCTAGGTCGGGGGTGACGAGGTTCACGTTTCATGAATTAAGGCATACCGCCGGAAGCAATCTCGGAATGGAGGGTGTCGACGCTTTTACTATCGGGGAGCTCCTAGGACAAAAGACCTTGGCTATGACGAAGAGGTACGTCCACCCTACCCATGAGCATAAGAAGAAGGCTATTCAGAAGATAAGCAGCGGTGTACTTGACACCTATCCTGACACCTCTGTGCTTGACCTGAGAAGTAAAACCGAAGAAAACGCGATGTAAGCCTCTGTTATTATTGAAATGCCCGGGGCCGGACTCGAACCGGCACGGGCGCGAACCCGAGGGATTTTAAGTCCCTTGCGTCTACCTATTCCGCCACCCGGGCTTGTCAATGTGTTCAGGTACTTAAGTCAATTTACTCTTTAAAGTTGTAACTTT
>JBIOKC010000398.1:0-1443 GCA_044451425.1 Thermodesulfobacteriota bacterium | reverse complement strand
CTCTTGAAGGAGTCGGATTTCATAATCGTTTCCTCTCCCCTCAACGACGGGACGAGGGGGCGCTTCGGGTTGGACGAATTCGGTCAAATGAAGCCTACCTCGATAATCGTGAACGTCGGAAGAGGCCCTATTATAAAGGAGAACGAGCTCGCCTCGGCGCTCAGGGACGGCCTCATATGGGGCGCGGGGCTCGACGTATACGAAATGGAGCCCGAAGTCCAACCTGAGTTATCGAAGCTCAGAAATACGGTGCTTCTTCCTCACATCGGCAGCGCTTCCAGGGAGACGAGGGTGAGAATGATAGACATGGCTGTTGAGAGCGTCGAGCTTGCGCTCGGCGGAAAGAAACCCAAACACCTCGTGAATCAAGAAGTGCTCGGTCGGTTGAGATAAAATTCTCCAATCTGATGAAAACTTGCGAAACAGTCCAACTAAGAGGCTCCGTTACTGGGAATTGAGCATCGGAAAGAGATTTTTATTCCCGGTGAACTTCTTGATGGTCTTAA
This sequence comes from Thermodesulfobacteriota bacterium, assembly GCA_044451425.1. Taxonomy (GTDB): domain Bacteria; phylum Desulfobacterota_D; class UBA1144; order Nemesobacterales; family UBA2774; genus 2-12-FULL-53-21. The sequence continues at coordinate 937 of JBIOKC010000398.1, read as the reverse complement.
ATATGTCGCTCTCCTCGAATTGGGACGGGTGAATAGGCTCGGACTCTTCATCCTCGAAAAGCCTTTCGTAGGATATGAGCAAGGCTTTTGCTTTGGCGATCTGCTGCTTGGGAGATTCTTGCGGGCCGCCCAGGAGTAATTCTATCAGCTCCCTCCCTCTGTCCTCTCCGTATTCTTTGATCCCTTCATCGACGAATTGCTGATAGAACGGGTTTCTGGTAGCGTAGAATCCGCCTTTTAGGGATTCAGAGGATTCGTATATGCCGATTAACTTACTGGACAAGTTTTTGATCCTATCCAAGTCCTCATGGATTGTGTCTATTTTTTCCATGAGAGCCGGCAGGTCATTATAATCTATATCCGAGAGGTCAAAGCCTCTATAGTTGACAGGAATATCTGAATCGAAGTCATCGAAACTATCTATCATCCTAAGCCCTCCTTTTCAGACTTGCCTATATATATAAAGTCTATAATTTTTGTAACGAGTTTCAAGCTCCTATTTTTATCCCTCACGTTCCGGTAATCCGGCTAGCCGGCTCTTATGCCGCGGCTCTAACTGCTCCCGTTCTGTTTCTTTGTTTCCTCCTTTTCCGTATCTCCGAATAAGAATCTGAACGGCATCTTCAGTATAAACAGGATAACGGCCGGGCGCAGGAATATGGACGCGAAATGCCATATATCCGCCGGAGTCAGGTAGATTTTCGAATCCCACACCCCCATCTGTCCGCTTAATACCACGAAATTCCCTTCCACGGATGAGCCGTTTACCTTGATTTCGAAATCTCCCGCCGGGCTTACAACTTTCATGATACCTCCGATGGTATCGAATTCTATTAGAACTTAGTTTCATTATCTCATAAAGCCACGGTGTTTGCCAGTTGGGATTTGAACTGAGGGGGGCGCGGGACGCGTTGTGTCGTTTATGATTGGATTTGAT
>JBIOKC010000397.1:0-1463 GCA_044451425.1 Thermodesulfobacteriota bacterium | reverse complement strand
GTCACGTTCGATGAAGGCACGGGACTCGTACACACCGCGCCTGGCCACGGCGTTGAGGATTATCAGACCGGGCTCAGGGAAGGGCTCGATATCTACTGCCCTGTGCTGGAGGACGGGACTTTCGACGATACGGTCCCCGAATGGATACGGGGTCAAGACGTATGGAAGGCAAACGAAACAATTACGGAGCGGCTCAGGGGATCGGGGAGCCTCTTTTACGACGAAGAATACCTGCACAGCTACCCGCATGACTGGAGGAGCAAGTCCCCCACGATTTTCAGGGCGACAGAGCAGTGGTTCATAGGCGTCGACAAGCGTATCGAGGAGTTCGGGGGGTCGCTCAGGGAACTGGCTTTAGAGTACTCGCGAAGCGGTATAGAATTTTACCCGGAATGGGGAAGAAACAGGTTAAGAGGTATGCTCGAAGCGAGACCCGACTGGTGCATCAGCCGTCAGAGGGCATGGGGGCTTCCCATACCCGCTTTCATGAACGAGAGAGGAGAGGTACTCCTGACGCCGGATGCCGTAAATACAGTGATTGAAAAAATAAGAAAAAAAGGCGCAAATTACTGGTTTCAGGCGACGGAAGAGGAAATCCTTGAAGGCTACGATCCGGAGCACGACCGGAAGGCGCCGGAATGGATTAAGAAAAAAGGGGCAATCAAAAATCTAAAAAGAGGCATGGACATATTCGACGTATGGTTCGAGTCGGGCTCGTCCTGGCACTCGGTCCTCGATCTGAGGGACATAGGATACCCGGCAGACCTCTACCTCGAAGGCTCAGACCAGCACAGGGGATGGTTTCAGCTCTCGCTTCTGCCGGCATTGGGCGTTACTGGTAGGCCGCCTTTCAAAGCGCTCCTCACTCACGGCTTCATGGTAGATGCGCACGGGAGAAAGATGAGCAAGTCCGGAGGGAATGCGCTCGAGGTGGAAGAGCTCCTGAAACAGCACGGAGCCGATATATGCAGGTGGTGGGTCAGCTCCCTCAAATATACGAACGACGTAAAAGTCGATTGGGAGTTCTTCAAAGCTGCGGGGGAGGAATACAGGAAGGTCAGAAACACCATACGATTCCTACTGGGGAATATATACGACTTCGATCCGGAGAAGGACAGCGTTACATTCTCGGAAGAGGACAGGTATTCGATAGACGCCTGGGCGATGGGCGAGCTTCAGAAGTTCGTCCGTGAGACGAAGGAAGCTTACGACGGGTTCCAGTACAAGCGAGCTAGCGAGCTGATTTACGATTTCTGCTACGATACGCTGAGCGCGGTTTACCTGGCGGCAACCAAGGACAGGCTCTACTGCGAAAGGAGCGGCAGCAGAAAGAGAAGAAGGTGTCAGACTGCCATGTACCACATAGCGGACGGACTCATAAAGCTGCTTGCCCCGATTCTGGCACATACCGCCGACGAGGCGTACCTTCATCTGAGGGGAGAATCGACCAAGTCGGAAGATAG
>JBIOKC010000396.1:0-1466 GCA_044451425.1 Thermodesulfobacteriota bacterium | reverse complement strand
CTCTTACCTGGCGTCGAGACTGGCCGAGATAGGCGTGCGTCACTACTTCACCGTCCCCGGTGATTATAACCTGATACTCCTGGATGAGTTCCTGAAGAACCGGGACCTCGAAATGATAAGCTGCTGTAACGAGCTCAACGCCGGTTACGCCGCAGACGGGTATGCGAGGGCAAACGGGGTCGCGTCGGAGGTGGTCACTTTTTCGGTCGGGGGTCTGAGAGCGCTTAACGCGATTGCAGGAGCGTACGCGGAGGACCTGTCCGTGATTATTATCTCAGGCGGCCCTAACACTAACTCGGAATTGGAGAACCATTTACTCCACCACACATGCGGGGAGGTGAATTACGGTTATCAGAGGGATATATTCTCACACGCGACAGCGATGTCGGTCATAGTCAGGCACCTTGAAGACGCGCCTTATCTCATAGACAAGGCGATAGAGGAGTGTGTGTTCAAGAGGAAGCCCGTATATCTCGAGATACCGTGCAATATTGCCGGGTTAAAAATTCCCCAGCCGAACAGGCAATATTTTATCAAGGACCCGGTGAGCCATCCGGACGCTCTCGAAGAGGCGGTCGAGAGGTCTCGGTAACTCCTCTGATCGGCTGCAAAGACCGTGCTTGTCGCGGTTGCGAAGCTGCGCCCGTTCGACACAGTGGATGCTTTCAGGAAACTGATGGACGCGTCGAATTATATGGTCGCCTTGATGCCTGAAGCCAAGTTCATAGTCCCCGAGGACCATCCTAACTACATCGGCACGTACTGGGGGCCGGTGAGCAGTCCCGGAACCGCGGAAATAATCGAGTCGGCCAAAATGTATCTCTTCGCGCGGGGGGCTGTGTTTACCGATTACACCACGTGCGGCTTCTCCGCGCTCATTAAGCCTGAGAAAATGATACATGTCGGGCCCGATTTCGTGAGGCTCCCGGGCGTTACTTACAATGATATAGCTCTCCCGGATTTCCTCTTAGCCCTCGCCGGGAAAATAAAGCCTAACGACGCTTCCCTCGCCGCCTATAAGAGGATACGCGCCGAGTACGCGCCCGAGCCCGAGCTCAGAAAGGACGCCCCTATCACGACGAGGAGGCTTTTCTCGCGCGTTCAACGGATACTCACTCATCAAAATGCCGTGATCGCCGAGACCGACGACTCGTGGTTCAACGCAATCAGGCTCAGGCTCCCCGAGTGGTGCGGGTTCGAGATACAGATGCAGTACGGCTCGATCGGCTGGTCCGTAGGGGGTACTCTCGGCTATACGCTCGGGAGCGCCGACGAGAAACGCGTCGTCACGTTCGTAGGGGACGGCTCTTTTCAGCTTACCACCCAGGAGTTATCCACGATGATATGCAACGGATTAAGCCCTATCATATTCCTCATCAATAACGGCGGGTACACGATAGAGGTCAAGATTCACGACGGCCCTTACAATAATCTAAAGAACTGGGACTACGCCGGGCTCGTCGACG
>JBIOKC010000395.1:0-1468 GCA_044451425.1 Thermodesulfobacteriota bacterium | reverse complement strand
TGTTAGCTCCCCTAAAAGTAAACAGTTCTAAAGTAGAACTTTTGGTTGTTACTTCTTCCCTAAACACGCTTGGCGGCAGCCCTCCAAGCGACTCATGGGGACGCCGTTCATTATAATCCACTAGCCATTCATTTGCCATGTCCTGCGCCTGCTCAAGGTCTTCAAATAAGTAAGCGTCTAACACCTCCTCTCGGAACGTCCTGTTAAAGCGTTCTATATAGTCATTCTGGACAGGCTTGCCCGGCTGTATATTGAGAATCTCGATGTTGTGGTCCTGGCACCACTCAACGAAGCTCTGAGAGGTCAGCTCAGGTCCATTGTCACACCCCGAATAGCCCCCGGAAGCCCTCTCCACTCCCTGAGCTCCTCCATTACCCGCACTACCCTTCCAGCAGGCAATCAAGTGTCTATTACTATACTCAGCGCCTCCCTCACTCCCTCGTCCAGAACATTGAGTATTCTGAAGCGACGCCCCGAGTACAACGTATCACTCATAAAATCAAGCGACCAGACTGTATTGGGTATATTGGGCACTTCCATGCTCTGGCGCTCTCGCACCGGAACCCGCTTCTTAGTCCTACGTTTCAAATTCAGTCCCATAGCACAATACACCCTATGAACACGTTTATGATTCCAGGGGTGACCGTCAAGCCTAACCCTACCGTAGCACTTCCAAAAACCCCACCTGCCATGCTCTCCCACTGCCTCGTTAAGCGCTTCTATTACAGGACCGTCTCTCTCAGACCAGTCTATCCCACGACTGTAGTAAGCCGCTCTCGATAAAAACACGCAACTGCAAGCCCTCTTCACCGTAAGCTTGTGCTCAGCCACCAGAAACTCTACCGCTTCCCTCTTCTCTGGTGGCCTTAAAGCTTTTTTTCAATCAAATCCCTGAGCGCCCGGTTCTCAAGGCTTACATCGGCATACATCTGCTTTAGCCTCCTATTCCCCCCCTCAAGCTCCTTGAGCCTCTTCACGTCGGAGACTTCCATACCACCGTACTTTGACTTCCACTTGTAATACGTCGCAGAGCTTATGCTGTACTTGCGCCAGATGTCCTGAACCTTAACCCCGGCATCGGCTTCCTTTAGTATCCCGACTATCTGCGACTCGCTGAATCGTGAGTTCTTCATACGAACCTCCTGACCTGCATTATTTTGCCAGAAAGTTCTACTTATCGCCTGCCTACTTTGTAGGGAAGCTTACGTTCTTTCATTTGATCTACATCTTATTAGTATTCCATAATCCGTAAAAGTAATAAATATATCATAAGTGAGATATTCTTTAATTTTAGAATAATATATATAATTATATTATCAATATAACTTGTATGACAATTATATAAAATGCTAGCTGATGGATAAGAGTTTAAAAATTTGTTGAAGTCGAAGTCAGGGTAACTTATATCTATATTCTTTTGTTGTCTCTCCAGAATAATTTGTTTTTTTATAAATTTGAATAAAGAGTT
>JBIOKC010000394.1:0-1472 GCA_044451425.1 Thermodesulfobacteriota bacterium | reverse complement strand
GACTTGGATCGCGCGCACGGCAACCGGAAAGTCTGGCGGGATGTCTCCCGCGCTGATTCCGTCCCAGAAACGGCGCTCCAGCAGCGCTGCGCCGCCCGCGACCGCGCTCTGCAGGAACCGCTGAACCTCAGCGTCGTTCACAAGCGGGGCGACGCACATCATAAGGCAGCCCCGGGCGGACCCTTTCTCGGTAGCACTTTCGACGGCGTACCTCAGAAAGTCCGCGATCGAGTCGCGAAGACTCTGTGGCGAGAGGAGTGCCTTCGCGGCCGATGCGCCCTTCCGTTCTGCGTACGCCCTAAGGACGCGCAAGAATATCGCTCGCTTGTCCCCGAAGACGGCATACAGGCTCGGCCGTCCCACACCCATCCCGGCGACGAGATCGTCAATCGTCACTCCGTCGTAGCCTTTCGACCAGAACACCTGAGTCGCCTTTTCCAGCGCCCCCGTCTCGTCGAAGCTGCGCGGTCGTCCCCGCGGCCTAGCTGTATTTTGAATCATTTGGTTCAAAACTCATTGACAACGGTCATCCACCAATATATAACTGAATAGTTCGAAATTAGCAAGCTGGCACTGCCCACGCTGGGCCTCACGGCTCGATCTTAACCCTTTACTACAAGGATAGAAAATATGAACGAAAGTATATTAATAACCGGAGCAAATGCTGGGCTTGGGAAAGAGACTGCCCGACAGTTAGCATTGAAAAAAGAAACAAAAAAAGTAATTCTTTTTTGCAGAAATCAAGCCAGAGCAGAGGCAGCAAAAAAAGACCTTGAGGAGAAAACGGGGAAAAAGATTTTTGAAATTATTATTGGGGATGTTACGGATGCAAATTCTGTAAGAAAAGCAATAGAAGAAATAAAGGAGCCTATTGATGCAATAATTTTAAATGCAGGTGGAGTAGTTGGGAAAACGGCTGCGAAATCTACGCCTTCCGGTATGAATCAATTAGCTGCTACGAATATTTTAGGTAATGTAATTCTAGTGGAGGAATTAATTAAGCGTGAAAAGTTAAGGAAAACAGTTCTATCAGTCAGTGCGGAAGCTGTTCCAGGAGTAAAGATGCTCGGAGTAAAACCAGTTTCAATGAGGACTTCTTCTGTAGATGAGTTTGCTGCTGTTCTTGATGGATCATATTTTGGTAATAAGTTCAATGCATTGCAAGCATACGCGTATGTCAAGTATGCAGAAACCATGTGGACGTTATCAATGGCAAGAAAATATCCTGAGCTCAAGTTTATTGTTGTGAGCCCAGGAAATACAAAAGGAACTCAGGCGCCAGATAGTCTTCCCCCGGCAATGCGGTTTATGTTGAAGTATGTGATGATGCCTATTGTATTCCCATTGATGGGCGGAATGGTGCATACGTTGGACGTAGGTGCAAAACGCTTTGTAGATGCCATTTCGGATGAGCGGTATAAGAGCGGCGTTTTTTATGCCAGTAAAGAGGGTAAGTTATCAGGGGACATGGT
>JBIOKC010000393.1:0-1479 GCA_044451425.1 Thermodesulfobacteriota bacterium | reverse complement strand
TAGAAATCATCATCAAGTTGAATCTTCTGGAAAGTTGAGCCATAGCGGGTGATAGCCCCGTAAGCAAAAATTGATGAGGACGAGTGGTATCCTGAGTAAGGCGGGACCGGAGAAATCCTGCCTGAATCTGCCGGCACCATCCGGTAAGGCTAAATACTCCTCAGACACCGATAGTGAACCAGTACCGTAAGGGAAAGGTGAAAAGCACCCTAAATAAGGGAGTGAAATAGTACCTGAAACCGTGTGCCTACAAGCGGTCGGAGGTGAAATTATTCTTCGGGATAATAGTAACTGACGGCGTGCCTTTTGCATAATGAACCTACGAGTTGCTCCTCACTGGCAAGGTTAAGTTTTTTATTAACGGAGCCGTAGCGAAAGCGAGTCCAAACCGGGCGCTTAGTCAGTGGGGGCAGACGCGAAACTTTGTGATCTATCCATGGGCAGGTTGAAGGTTGGGTAAAACTAACTGGAGGACCGAACCCATTAACGTTGAAAAGTTCTGGGATGACCTGTGGATAGGGGTGAAAGGCCAATCAAACTGAGAGATAGCTCGTACTCCCCGAAATGTTTTTAGGAACAGCCTCGGAATTTAAGTCTGTTAGAGGTAGAGCTACTGATTGGGCTAGGGGGCTTCACCGCCTACCAAACCCTGACAAACTCCGAATGCTAACAGATATCTCCGGGAGTGAGGCTACGGGTGCTAAGATCCGTGGCCGAGAGGGAAATAACCCAGAATAGCAGCTAAGGTCCCTAATACGTAGTTAAGTTGGTCAAACGAGGTAGGACTTCTATAACAGCCAGGATGTTTGCTTGGAAGCAGCAATTCATTTAAAGAGTGCGTAACAGCTCACTGGTCGAGAGGTCCCGCACGGAAAATAATCGGGCATCAAACTACGAACCGAAGCTCTATGATTGCCATTTGATGGTATATCGGTAGGGGAGCATTCAAACTGCATCGAAGGTGTACGGTGACGTATGCTGGAGCGGTTTGAAAAGAAAATGTAGGCATAAGTAACGATAAAACAGGTGAAAAACCTGTTCGCCGAAAGTCTAAGGGTTCCTGATCAACGTTAATCGGATCAGGGTTAGCCCGGTCCTTAGCCAAACCCGAAAGGGGTAGGTGATGGAAAGCAGGTTAATATTCCTGCGCCTGCTATACAATGAAAGGGACGGAGAGTCGTGGTGACTACGTGCTGACGGATATGCACGTTGAGCCCAGCCTTCGGGCAAAGCGAAGCCATAAAAGCCCTCCCTAGAAAAGCGAGTATAGCAGCCCGTACCGCAAACCGACACAGGTAGACGGGATGAATAGTCTAAGGCGCTCGGGTGAGCCGTGGAGATGGAACTAGGCAAATTGACGCTGTAACTTCGGGATAAAGCGTACCCACTTCGGTGGGTCTCAGTAAAATGGTTCAACCAACTGTTTAACAAAAACACAGGGCCCTGCAAAATCGAAAGATGACGTATAGAGCCTGATAC
>JBIOKC010000392.1:0-1480 GCA_044451425.1 Thermodesulfobacteriota bacterium | reverse complement strand
CGGCGAACTTTGCGCCTGAGTTTTTGTAAAGATTGGCTGACAGCGCTGCCATTATCTCTTTCATGTGATCGGATTTATTTAAGACGTAAAAATGAATGCCGGGCACACCGCTTCGAAGAAGCTCCTTCGACTGCTCTATGCACTGATTAATGCCGATGGCGCGGGCTTTTTCGTCATCGTCCTTACACGCATCGAGCTTCTTCTTTAAACCTGACGTAATGGAAGCACCGCATATAGAAGTTATCCTCTCTATCTGTTTTGCGGAGATAACGGGCATCAGGCCAGGAATTATGGGAGTCTTGATTCCGTGTGACCTTGCTTTTTCCACGAAGTAAAAATAGTGAAGGTTATCGAAGAAGAGCTGCGTAATCACAACGTCCGCACCCGCTTCGATCTTGCGTTTGAGATTGATGAGGTCGGTGTCCATGTCAGGGGCTTCTATATGCTTTTCCGGGTATCCGCCGACTGCGATACCGAAGTATCTGCGCCCGAAGGTCCTCATCTCGAATTCCCTTATGTGGCGAACGAGCTCGTTCCCGTATTTATATCCGTCCGGGGGCATCACGAATCCCTTTTCTCCTGAAGGTGCGTCCCCGCGTAAGGCTACTATATTCTCGATACCTGCGTCACAGATACGCTTGAGCAGGTTGTCGAGATCATTCTTTGAAGATCCCACACAAGTCAGATGACACGCAGTTTCAACCTGAAAACGGTTTTTGATTAAAGATGCGATTTCGAGGGTTCTTTCTCTGGTCGTTCCCATCGCGCCGTAAGTTACCGTGATGAAATGTGGTCTTAGCGCGACAAGCTCCGCAAGGACAGTCTCCAGGTTCTCCATTCCTTTATCGGTTTTAGGAGGAAAGATTTCAAATGAGATTACGGGCTCTTTCGCGCCATATTTATAGTAATCTGATAACAGCATACATGACCTTTAGCCAATAAATTCTTTCACCTGTATACCGGTTTGTCAATACATACACTAGGAGTCAGAAACACCAGAAAACATAATTTTACTTCTCTTCTATAGTGTGAATCATCGACATCATTCCAATATAATAACGGACTATGAACAAAGAAATACAAAAGAAATTCTTTGGGACTCATAGCCATTCTGCTGACTGACCCCATGTATAAAGTGTTGTTTGCCGATATCTAACTTATTCTATGGCCCTATCTGATAGGGCGGGTCAAAATCATGTGAAAAACATTACAACTTATCTCTGAACTCAATCCTGCTTAATTTTATGGCCTTCCTTCTCTAGAAGGGTTCTGATTTCCGAAAGGTTATTCTCAAACTGATGTAACACATCTAGTATGAGTTTGAGCATCTTTTTGAATTTAACTTGCTCAGTTTCCAGTTTATATACACGTTCCCCCATGTAAGCGAAGTTGACAAGTTCCGCATCACGTGTGAGAGATGTACTCAGGGCATTGACAGAAACAACCATTCCCGATGTATTCAATACTTCAACTCGTAACT
>JBIOKC010000391.1:0-1507 GCA_044451425.1 Thermodesulfobacteriota bacterium | reverse complement strand
CTCGTATCCCTTATAGACGGGTGAATCAATTTTTGCACCCGAGGGATAAACGAGCGGGTACTGATCCTGAAACCTCATGATGTTTATCGAAGCTATTTGCCAGGGCCAGGGGTATTCGTTCCGTGGAGTCTGCTCCATTCCGGTCCAGACGAGGTAGAACGGGCCCGGATTCGCCCGCGTTCTGCCGACAGGCTCCCAGACCTCGGAATCGAGATCGGCGAATACGATATATCCCCCCGCCCCCTTCATCTTAGAAAGAGCAGCTATGCTCTCGTAACCGTCAAGGGCCGTAAACGCGATATCGGTATAGTCGGGGCTGTCTAATTTATCTCCGTACGCGAGTCTGAGCATGTCCCCGATCTTGAACCCCTCGTATCTCTTGGCCTTCTTATACTCAGTATCGTTGAGCTCGATTCGATATGATTTCAGCTTCGACTTGAGGACATCGAGAGTTATTTCGTCGACGACCTTCCCGGATACCAGGAATTTCAGGCTCGGGTTATTGTCCGCAGGATTAGAATCTATAGTGAGACACGACAATAAAAATAAACACGCGAGCATGCGCAATGTTTGAAAACAAAACGCCTTGCCGACACGTGATCTCGATACTCGTCCGATAGATGCTGTCATTATTTAGCTACGACTTCGACCTTGTCCCGGTTCTCGACCTTGTAGGTAATGCTGTCTGACCGCCCCGACGAATCCACTACTACGAGATGATGTGCCCCGGCCTCGAGCGGGATAAACGTTTTTTTATACGGCCTGGTAGTGGAAACAAGCTTCCCGTCCTGGTACCAGTAAAGCTTATCCACTTCTTCGCTCACCCCTGCGATGAGCTCGATTCTCTGATATGCAGTGGGCATACCCTTTAGCACGCGGTAAGGTGTCCCCTTATCAGGAGACAAAATTCTGGGCGGATGCTCGGAAGACACGTCGTTACAATAAGGACTTAGCGGCGGGATGCTGTCTACCTTTTTCCCGTCCGCCATCCACCATGCGACAAGCTCCGGCGGGTATGTGGTAACGACGCGCGTCTCGTGCGGACGCTCACCGATGCAGTCCCCCAGGAGTAATTCCCCCGTTTCGGAATCGACGAATATCCTTTTCGAGTAGTTATCCCTCGGTATCCTGGAGACGCCCTTTATGTATGTCACTTTGTCTTTTTCTCCGCAGTAGGGAGTGGGCAGCAAATGGCTCTCCCTACATACTTCGATAGTGCCCAAATTGAGACCTTTCGGCCTCACAATCCTCGCTCCGTCACCCTCGATACCGCGGAACACGTCGAAGAGAATAGGGGCCGCGTGCTCCGAGCCTGAGATGCCTTTCTCCCCTCTCCCGTCCGGATTACCCACCCATACGCCTATCGTGTACTTGCTTGAATATCCGAGAGACCAGGCATCTCTGTGGCCATACGACGTTCCCGTCTTCCAGGCGACTTCGGGGATGTCTTCCGTAAGAGCCCACGTGTTTGCAGGCATATCGGGACGCTTGAGCCCTGTAAGTATCT
>JBIOKC010000390.1:0-1519 GCA_044451425.1 Thermodesulfobacteriota bacterium | reverse complement strand
TGTACAATTACCGCGGGGTTTCCAAATATCACTTTCCTATGTATCTTAAGGAAGTGGAGTATAGATTTAATCACAGAAAAGAAAATCTCTTTAAATTGTTTCTACATATCTATTTTGGTTACGTTTCCCACTAATTACCTTATCTTTTTCTCCTCGTATTTTTTGCCAAGCTCTGCTTCCTCATATATTTCGCAGTACGCCTGCTCGGGAGTCTCATAGGGGGACAATATTCTCTATAACTACTTGAAAGGAAACGAGAATAGTATTGCCGGGCCGGTGAGGCCGGGTTGAGAAATATCGAAAAATTCTTGATATATGATGTCCGACTACTTATTCTAATTGACTGTTAACAGGAAATACTTGAGAGACGAATGAGAAACAGATATCAGGCCGTGGTTGTTGTTTTAATCGTATCTTTGTTATTTGCATGCTGGGGGAAGAAGTCCGATACTGTTCTGCCGGAAAAGAAGGTGATAAAGCCTTCTCCGACTAAGGTCGTTCAAGAACTGCTCAGAGCTTGGCAAAAAGAGGATTTCGAAAAAGCTTACGGTTACGTGTATGTCCCTTATACCGATAAAGACGGCTACGTAATTCAAATGAAAAATTATTTCAAGGACAATCAGATAGCTATCCATGAATTTCGTGTACTGGGGACCCAGGTATTCGACAGGACCGCCATGGTAGTTGTGGAGCTTAAGCAAAGTCTTAAATCACCCAATACCGGAAGCGTCGTCGAGCTAACTCAAAAGAGTCAATATGAGCTAGGCATATTCGACGATAAGTGGAAAGTGACGGCGGGGAATTGTATTGCGAACTGCCTGGAGACCGAGCATCCGATAGGCGGACCGAGCAAGTAATGATAATAAAAGTATCCATAATGGGCGCATCAGGGAGGATGGGGCGAAGAATAGTTCATTATCTCAGCCGGGACGAAGGGATAAGCATAGTCGGAGCCAAGGAGACGGTCGGGCACCCCTCCCTGGGGATGGACGCCGGGATTATGGCGGGCGCGGGAGAAATAGGGGTTACGATAACGAGCGATATCGCGGATTCCTCATCCGGGGCGGATGTGATCATCGATTTTACATCTCCTGAATCAACTCTTCAGAACGCGGACTACGCTTCCCGGAGGGACAAATCAATGGTGATCGGGACTACGGGATTTAAAGACAAAGAGGAAACAAAATTAAAAGATTTGTGCTGCAGCATCCCGTGCGTAATCGCGCCTAATATGAGCATAGGGGTCAATGTCATGTTCGAAGCGACAAGGATTCTTGCCCGCGCGCTCGGGGATGAATACGACGTCGAGATTATCGAGGTCCATCATAAACACAAAATCGACTCCCCCAGCGGAACAGCCCTCAGGCTCGGAGAATCGGCCGCGGAGGGATTGGGAAGGGATTTTAAGAGTGTTGCCGCGTTCGAGAGGCACGGAAGGATAGGGGAGCGCGGGGAAGGGGAGATAGGAATCCAGTCTCTGAGGGGCGGGGATGTAGTGGGGGAGCATACAGTCATGTTT
>JBIOKC010000389.1:0-1536 GCA_044451425.1 Thermodesulfobacteriota bacterium | reverse complement strand
ACTCGGATGGGTACGACCGTATGGAAAAAATGCGGGACGACTCTCACGTGCACGCTCTCACGGAATCGGAATTCACGTATATGTTCGATAGTTCGGGCCTCAGCGGTCTCAAAAGAAGCGGCTATGGGCTGGATACGGAATTGGATTCATTGCTGAACGCATCGTCTCATACCCAGGAAGAGAGAGAAAAGATACTGGATATGATAAAGTCCGATATAGGCGTTAATAGGCTGGGAATTAAAGCCCGCCGCGTAGAGTACAAATTGACGTTCACCTTCCCGATCTCCGTCATCACCGGTGTGAAAAACCCGGAGTAGATGTTTCGTTCGAAATTGAATTGCGTTAATCCGGTCCACCGCGGAGACGCCTGATTAGAGACTCGGCGGCGCGCGCCCTGTGACTGATTTTATTCTTGAGGCCGGGATCGATCTCCGCCATTGTTTTTCCGAATTCGGGCACGAAGAATATGGGGTCGTAGCCGAATCCTCTTTCTCCTCTGGGCTCGTTCAAGATAACCCCGTCACATTCTCCCCTGGCTACCACTTCCTCACCATCGTGGGTTACAAGGGCAAGGACGCATACGAATCTCGCCTTCCTTTGCTCTATGCCGTGCAGCTCAATGAGCAGTTTATCGATATTGTCCCTATCCGTAGCACTCGCACCTGCGTACCTTGCCGAATAAACTCCAGGCCTTCCTCCGAGAGCATCGACTTCGAGTCCCGAATCGTCGGTAAGAACGGGTTTGCCGGAATAAGCAGCGATAAGGCGGGCCTTTTTAATGGCGTTTTCTTCGAACGTCTTGCCGTCCTCGATGATTTCCGGAGGCGAATCGAGCTCGTTCAGAGATATGATTTTTCCGAAAACTCCTTCGAGGAGCCCCGCGAATTCTCTTATCTTACCCTTATTCCCAGTGGCGAGAACTACTTCTTCGATCATGATAATGCGTGGCTATTACTCTGCCAGTATCTCTTTTTGCTTGACTATGAGGTCCATGACGCCCTTTTCGGCCAGTTTTATGAGTGAGTTCAGTTTGCTTTTCGAGAACGGCTTTTCTTCAGCCGTCCCCTGCACCTCGACCAGAAGCCCGGAGCCCGTCATGGCGACGTTCATATCGACCTCCGCTTTAGCGTCTTCTTCGTAGTTGAGGTCGAGCGCGAGCTTGTTGTCTACTATTCCTACACTTACGGCGGCTATGAAATCGAGGATAGGGTTTTCCTCTATCAGTCCTCCCCTGATGAGGTTGAGCGCCGCGTCCGAGAGAGCGACGAACGCTCCGGTGATGGAAGCGGTCCGCGTCCCGCCGTCCGCCTGGAGCACATCGCAGTCTATCGTGATCGACCTCTCTCCGAGCTTATCGAGGTCTATCACGGACCGGAGCGCCCTGCCTATTATCCTCTGTATCTCGTGAGACCTCCCGCCTATCCTCCCCCTTACGCTGTCCCTCGTTATTCTCTCCTTGGTCGAGCGGGGGAGCATCGAATATTCCGCCGTCACCCACCCCTTGCCCGTGTCCTTTAGGAACGGCGGGACTCTGTT
>JBIOKC010000388.1:0-1537 GCA_044451425.1 Thermodesulfobacteriota bacterium | reverse complement strand
TCCCCATCTTCAAAACTTTGCGTTTCATGTATCTGATCTATCTCAAGCTCGATTACTTCTGTGATCCTCATACCCGTGTTGGCCGCGAATGTGAATATCCGGGCAATATTCGGGTTCAGTTGTTTGAATAATAGAGCTTCTTCCTGGGGAGTGGGAGGCTGTTTCTTATCTCTAACGATCTTCCTGATTAACCCCGCCTTCGATACGGGATTCTCTCCTGTATATTCTTCCCACTTCGCCGCCTGATTGTAAAGGTTTCTCAGGCACTCAAGCTAATTGTCGACGGTCTTGGGGGATACGGTCTTTTGTCTCTCGACCTTGTATTCGTCTATGTCCTTAGAATCAATCTGCGAGAGTTGTGTATCCCTACCGAAATAAGAGATCAGTGCCCTTAATGAATACTGGTCCCGCTGCCAGCTGCGCTTTCCTTCCGCGTCCCGCTTATGGGCTATGTAGCGGGGCGCGAAATTTGCCAACGTGGGTGAGAAGGCGTAGGACTTATTCTTTTTATACTTCGATTCCTCCCGGTCGAATATTTCCCTGGCCTGAGCTTTGGTAATTTCCTGTACCTTCCCCAAGCTCCTGACTATCCTTTTATACTTCTTTTTACCGTTCGGGTACCGTTCGCCGGTATCAATACGGATGGTTATTGTCCGGGACTTGATTACCTTGCCGGACTTGTTTTTAATCTGACGTTCACCGATTCCCAATGATCTCCCCGCTTGTTACAGCATCATTAAGAAAGCCGGATAATTATAGTCTGAGTGGGGGAATTAAGCGAATAAAGCCCTACTTAAAACATTGGCCCCGTACATTGTCCATTAAGCATTTCCCCGTAACATCTAGTTTGCCAAGCGGACTTTGGTATTATGCCGCCGTGACAGACGCCATTTACAATAGGACCTGTACATTCATCGGGTCTATATACCGGAATTCCCTGGCCCGGACCCATTCGTCTATTTCTCTCTCTTCCTCAGGCCCCGGCTCCTTGTCGAAGCCGCGGATCACGTGCGCGATCTCATGGACGGCCACAAACGCGGCCAGGGAATTCTGGGACAAGCCTAAGATAAATAGCGCGGATATATGGAGGTAGGAAATTATGCCTAAACAAGCGCCCAGGCCATGTTTAATACCCGGTTGCGGTTCACTCAGGGAAGATGGGGGGTATTGCTCATTCCATGCCTCGGTCAAGGAGAAGGAACGCTCTAGGCGCGAGAAGGAGCGGGGCAGACCCTCCACTATCGAGAGGGGATACGATAAGAACCATGTCAGATTAAGGGCATATATGAAATCTAAATATCCTATCTGCGCTACTCCCGGCTGTTATAAGCATTCTGTCGACCTGGACCACATAGACGGGAACACGAGGAACCTCGAGGAGTCTAATTTACAGATGCTTTGTTCCTCATGTCATTCAATTAAGAGCGTACGCGAGCAAGGCGCGGGATGGAAGAAATGAAGCAGAAATTATCAATGGGGGAGGGCACTTCCAATCTCTGGATAGGGGCAAATCTGACCGACGGGCGCAGTTCAATTA
>JBIOKC010000387.1:0-1539 GCA_044451425.1 Thermodesulfobacteriota bacterium | reverse complement strand
TTGGCTCAGAGCGAATTAGCACAGAGTGAAACGAATCTGAATACCTCTCTTGTCGCGGTCTATAAGTCTCTGGGCGGCGGTTGGGAGGTATACAACGAAAAAAATATAGCAAATGCCAAACAATAGATACATTAATCAAGCCGTACAAAAATCATTCAATATTGTTTAATGGAATGAGCTTGTTTTATCCAACTAGGATAAGAGCTAACAAACCGATACTAAGCTAAAAATAGCTCTGTTAACTACCAAGTCGGGAGTTCGAATCTCTCCGCCGAAGCCAACCATTTCACTACGTTTAGATTTTGTCAGAATGAACCCCACCCAAAAGCTATACCAAGAAAATTAGAGAGTTTTGAATAAGTTAAGTGTATTTTTAGCATGTTCCTCCGGCGCGAGTCTTTCTAGAGGATTAAGCGATCTATAAAGCCCGTGATGGGGTTTTCAGAGGACATGAACAATAAGAGAACACACCGACCTTTTCTTGAATTCTTTTCGAATGCGGCACGCTCAAGTGAGTTACCAATTCATTGTCCGACGTATCATTCGATCCCATATCCTATCCGGTAACAACTTGCGAAGGAATATTATCCATGCTACTCGGCCCGGGATCGCATAGCGAGTGTGCGGATTAGGGTCGTTGAGAATCTTCAGTACGGTGTCAGCAAACAATTGTAGCGGAAAACCGTGCGCGACTTCCTCCTTGAAATATTTGTCGAAGGATGCGAGAAGCGGCGTGTACGGGTTGTCGGGGGCTCCCTGCATTAGCCTGCCTGCACGGCTCCGGCTCGTTTCCCAGATAGACGTCGCACTAGTGCCAGGCTCAATCACTACCACACGAACTCCAAATGGCGCCAATTCTACCCTCAATACATCGCTCACCGCTTCCATGGCGAATTTGCTCGCATTGTAGGCACCAATGACCGGTAAAGCAATCCGTCCGCCTACGCTTGTCACGTTGATAATTATGCCGCTGGCAGTTTTTAGCAGAGGTAGGAGCGTTTGTGTTACTGCCATATGTCCAATAAGATTTATCTCCATTTGTGAGCGTAGTTCGTCCAAAGTAATCAATTCCATTGGAGAAGGAAACGCGGTACCGGCGTTGTTAAGAAGCGCATCGAGCTGTGGCAAAGCCTCGGCCACCGTGCGACCCAACGAAGCAACCTGATCGGCTTTCGTGATGTCGCAGATGACAGGGGTGATGTACTCAATGCAGTCGTATTTCGTCGCCTCTGCCATCAAGTTTGCCTTATCAGCTTCTTTACGAACGGTTGCAAAGACGTGCCAACTAAGTCGGGCCAAATGGAAAGCCGTTACGCGTCCAAATCCCGACGAACAGCCGGTGATCACAATTGTTTTTGACATGTTTATTCTCCTCGTCGACAGCTTTCAAAATGTCGTCGATTCGGTAAGTAACTCTAACCCCTTTTTAGATTTGCTCAACATCAAGCAGGTGCCATCTTAGGCCCGCCTTAAAGTAAACACTATCCGTTCCTCGGTGAATTTATAATTCTACATGGCAAAATCCCTACTGTTTAAATA
>JBIOKC010000386.1:0-1545 GCA_044451425.1 Thermodesulfobacteriota bacterium | reverse complement strand
GTTCAAATTCTACAATTTTTTCTATTATCTCCCAGTCCTCCCCAGGGTCTAGTAAGAAAGAGGCATAGTGCGGTAGATGATAACGAGTTCCGTTTGGTGATATCCAGGCGTCGTCCAGGTAATAATTAAATTGAACGACCGGCCCCCGATTCCATCGGTCAAATTCCTCGTAAACTTTCGCACTGTCGTCATCTTCTATTTTGTTTGACATTGTTCCAGTTGAACGGCTCCTCTTCTTTTGCCCAGCGCTCGGGAAGAACGGACACGCGGGATCTGTCTGATGGATTCAGTCCGAATTTTGAAGCCAACGAACTCGATAGCCTGATCTGATCGTTTAGGGCAATTTGTGCTTTTCTAAACTCCTTCATGTCGGCCGTGCCAAATAATTTATTTTGAATGATTCGGACTAAAACGCGACTAAGCGCAAGGTGCTCGAGCTCTCCCTGGTCACCTTCAGTCAGGATTCGCATATCACCGAGCAGAGCCGCGAGCTTTCTAAACTCCCTTTTTACGGCCGCATTGAGCTCTCTTGACGGCGGAGGGACGCCAGACCGCCCTTTCGGTTCGCGAACGTTCTCCCGGCACGGTCTGAATGTGCCTCTTAAACGTTTTATCTCAGTTGGAAGCTTAGCCGGCATTTATTGTCACCTTGTACAATTTTTTGTCGTCCTCATAAAAGGGGTCCGGGTTGGATGCATAATATTTGATCCCGCGCACCGTTTCGCTGGTAAAACCGCCAAGGATTTAACTCGCCCCTCCCTATCTCACTGTAATCATTGATAATACTGTTACTGCACTAGCGCAGGAACAGATTGCGCCTTTATATCAGCTCCGCGAGTTTCAATACCCGTTCACGAGCTGCCCGCTGTATCAAACGTCGAATCAGTTCGGTCCCGTCTCGGGCATTCCTGACTTCCTCGGCGCTGACATGAGTCCTAAATGACCATCGTAGCATTGAGGCGACGTCCTCAGGAGATTTTGTGGCTACAGCGCACTCGTATGGTGGTTTATGGTGTCCACTCATCGCTTTTTACCTCCTTCTCCCTTTTCGGCAGTATAGAATCCAGGGGATGTTCATGTTGTTCGTACTTCTTCGCGAGATCCCGCTCGCAGGGCGCGAGCGTCATTTTTAAAGTATCGCCCTTGATTCTATACCCACTGAATCGATACCATGCCCGTCGCCACTCCTCGGGTATGTCGCTATGCGTTATGAATCCCTGTCTCATGGCTTCTTTAAGAGTGATGAACAACGTACTCTCATGACTCATTGGATCGCCGTATTTGGACGCGGTAATGACTGGCAAGCAAGACGTCCAGGCAATGTGAGCGTCCTTAAAACTGCGTCGCCAGGCGTCGAAGGCCACCGTTGCCTCGCCCATTCGAATAATCGCGAGGAAGAACTCCCGTCCGGCTTTCATATAGTCGGCTTCGTGAGCCTTACAGATATCTTTGCTCAACCTCATCCGAGCCCTCTCGATCTGGTACTCGATCTTCGTAATCGCCTCCTGAAGAAGAGCACGTTGCGAAATCAGGTCGGCGTATTTC
>JBIOKC010000385.1:0-1546 GCA_044451425.1 Thermodesulfobacteriota bacterium | reverse complement strand
GTTTTTTATGATTTTAATATTCGCCGTGTTTTGCTCGACAACGAACAGTCTAGACTTATCGCCCGGCGGGGATGTCAAGAATAGCGGCTCGGCAAATCCGCTCGCTACTTTAACTGTGGTGAGTTCCACGGCGCTTGCCTGATAGACGGTTGATATAGACAGAATTAGAAATAAGAGCGATCTGACGGTGTGTCCCATCACTTTACCCTCCTGTTCGAGTCCTTATATCCGAGGGAAAGATGAAGTAGAGGCTTCTCAGCGCGTGCGTCCCATTTCGGTAACCAGTCTACCTTAGGCGCATTTACGCCCTTAGGTCTTGGGTTTTGCGTCCCATCTTTTCAAATGGATTGCCTTTTCGGATCTGGACCTGATAATGTATATGTAAATAATATCACCGCCGTTGCTATAATCAACAAGCAAATCTCGATGTTCTCGCCGCCCGCCTCCGGGTTTGCTCTTGCCGAATATTCGGTAATATTGTTATTGATAAATGCGAGTCCTGCAGTGACAAGAAACATTTCAGACTGTTGCAGGAATTAATCTTGGAAGAATTTTATGAGCGGAAGGGTATTTAAAGCACTTATAGTCGAGGAGACGGGAGAGAATAAATTCACGAGGTCGATAAAGGAGAGAAAGATTGAAAATCTCCCTCCGGGGGATGTGCTGATCCGGGTTCAATATTCGTCTCTCAATTATAAAGACGCGCTTTCCGCGACGGGCAACAAGGGAGTCACGAAAAACTACCCCCACACGCCCGGAATAGACGCCGCGGGCGTCGTTGAGGAGAGCGCTTCGGCGAATATTAAACCTGGCGAAGAAGTCCTCGTCACCGGGTATGATCTCGGCGCGAATACATCAGGCGGATACGGCGAATATATAAGGGTTCCTGCCGACTGGGTGATAAAGCTCCCCAAAGGTCTTTCATTTTATGAGAGCATGGTTTACGGTACGGCCGGATTCACTGCCGCCCTCTCGGTCTATAAAATGGTGGAGTATGGAGTGACCCCGGGCATGGGCGAAGCGCTGGTAACGGGTGCGACAGGAGGTGTAGGGAGCGTAGCGGTCGGCATTCTCACGAAATTGGGTTTCCAAGTCGTGGCTTCTACAGGAAAGCCCGACCAGAAACAGTATCTCACCGATCTGGGAGTTAAGGAAGTAATTGGTAGGGATGAGGCGAAGGACAGCTCCGGCAGGCCTCTTTTGAAGCCTAGGTGGGCCGGAGTCGTAGACACGGTCGGAGGAGAGACACTTGCGACCGCGATCAAATCGGCTAAACAGCACGGCGTCGTCACCTGCTGTGGCAATGTGGCGTCCGCCGATCTTCCCATAAACGTTTACCCCTTCATATTGAGAGGGGTCTCTCTCGTGGGTATCGATTCCGCTTATTGCCCGATGGATGTCAGAAAAAAGGTCTGGGATAAGATAGCGAACGAATGGAAAATTGAGAATCTGGGTATTATTTCGACTGAAGTTGCTCTCGCGGATTTGGATAAACACATAGAATTAATACTTCAGGGCAAGGAAAAGGGAAGGATAGTAGTAAATC
>JBIOKC010000384.1:0-1546 GCA_044451425.1 Thermodesulfobacteriota bacterium | reverse complement strand
TTCTCCTCGTCGGGGTCTCCGTATTTCGCTACGAGGCTTTCCTCGATTTTTACGAATGTCTCTGCCCATTTGTATCCGGCGGGCTCTTTCATCGGAACGAAAACTATCTTCTTAAGCTTTTTCGTAACGTTGTCCATCCAGAGGCTCGCCCTGAACTCCGCGCCCCCCATCGTGAGCGAGCTAAGTTCGAGGCCGCTGTAAACCCCTTCCTTCGAGTCCTCTTTCGGCGGATGCACCTTGACGTCCTTCCCGAAAACGGCCTTCACCTCGCCCTCGGTCATTCCCCACTTTATGCCGTCCCAGCTGAATACATCGGGAGGCTTCGTCTCGGCGGCAAGCACGGTCGGGGGAATTAATAGGACGGAAAGCAGCAGCGCTGGAAACAATTTTCGCATTGAATCAACCTCCCGGGTCTCCCACAAACGAAAACGGCCCATACAAGAACTATAAAATATCGGAAGGAAAAATGGAACCGATTATTAATTCATCGAGTGAATGTACATGAATGTGCACACAGAGCGTTTTAATTACGCAGGCGGGCTAACGCGATGTTTCTTGCTCTTCATTCTCTCCCTTGTAAAGGAGAACGATTGCAAGCGCGTGCTATCCCGCCGTCACGCATATTACGCATTCGGTGCGTCGGAGAAATAAAGCGGACGTAGAAACGATCATATACCGATTATTACCGACGAAAGAAAAGAGACCGCGTAACATGACCGGGCCGGCGAGGGTTCCCCGATACTTCCGCGAGATGGTCATATGAGGTACGGGAGATATCGTCTCGAACTTCCCGTTAGTATCCCGCTCCTACGCTTTTCATCCTGCGCTCGATTAGAGCCTCGTGCTCCCTCGACCTGTGGAGCACTCCGAAGTCGTAGCTTCCTTCTTCCCCCGCGAGTATGAGCCTGATAATAGAGCGCCCGGTCATCCACTCCGAAAGGTACATGAGAGAATCTCTTCCGACGCCCGGAGGTGCGTCGCGGTGCAACGAACATTCGCACCCGCTACCGCAAACGTCTTCGTCGAACGAGGGCCGCCCATACGAGCTTGTGATTATACCCTTCACTTTTTCATACTTGCAGAGGTAAAACTTCTCGTCGCCCATGGGCTCTCGGAACGCGTACCCCGCTTCCACAAGGGTGTCGTCCGCAAAATGAAAGCCCAATACGGCATCGAGGTCCATCACGCGCTCCCTGTATGTGATGTAGCCATCGCCCTCGCTATGCGGGACGAGACCTTCCGAGCACTTGACCTCCGTCTTTGACATGCCCCAGGACGCGCCGCGAAAATCGCAGCAGTCATGAGCTATTGTAGAAACCGCATACTTGAGTATCATTCTCCTCCCTCCATTCAGTACGACTTACCTCACTCAATCAACCCCTCTCGTATACGTACTCATACGGGCTGATAAAACTCTCAGCGTCCCGGCCGGCGGCACCCGAAGCGGTTGCTCTCTTTTTTCAAGGACTCGACATCAGTAATGAGTCCGGCGACTCCGCAAGGAAGTGTATACGTATATATTGTATCCCCGCTACCCGGTACGCGG
>JBIOKC010000383.1:0-1549 GCA_044451425.1 Thermodesulfobacteriota bacterium | reverse complement strand
TGCAGTCATACTTATTTTGCTATGCCCTGTTTCCCTGTTTCCTGGGGTATATAGGGATCGGGAAGCAGGGAAACAGAATAGAGCTTCTCATTTTTTTCTCCGTGAGTGACTTCCCATTGTGTTCCTTCCCACTTTCTCAATAGCGCCGCCACTTTATTTTTGCCGATTTCTCCGGTCAGCTGTTCGGCTATTGCACTTTGATTCGTTTTCTTTCCCGACTCTT
Source organism: Thermodesulfobacteriota bacterium (assembly GCA_044451425.1). GTDB lineage: Bacteria > Desulfobacterota_D > UBA1144 > Nemesobacterales > UBA2774 > 2-12-FULL-53-21. The sequence goes on along the minus strand of JBIOKC010000383.1, from coordinate 1,326 downwards.
TGAGCGTCAGAATCGCGCTCTTGATAAGTTCCAACTGCTCGGACTCAGGGTCGGCGGGTTTGTAGTCGGATTGAGCGAACAAAATTCGGCCGCCTTTAAAATTTACGTCAAATACGAGGTTAGGTACCAGCGAGCCGAAGTTACTTTTAGTGTGCCTCAGGGACACTGTCATGTTGTCTGCATCTGCTTTTATTTTGTTTAGCTGAAATACGCTTCGAGCTAGGTTATATTTGTACGCGCTCCCGTAAGGGGACTTGAGGTCATATCGGTCTCCGGTTTGCATCTTACTTTGATGATCGAGGACCAGCGCTGTAATATTCAGCTTCCTTAGCTCCACAAATAACGACATAACGTCGGGCACCTTCTCACCGTCAACGCCTGAGGCACCGAGCGAATCCACCACTATGAAACCGATACTGTTTTTGATAATGATATTTTTAATCATCGGGATCGAGCGCAATATTCCCCGGTCAGGAGAGATGTAGAATAGATTGTCCGGCACTGTGTTTAGGTTAAGGCCGGCCGCGATCTTGCGGATTCTCCGGGTTTGCGCGTCAGGGTTAAGCTCATAGTCTATCAAGAGGGAATTTACAGGGTCATTAGGATAATCTAGTTTGAAGAAGCTCTGCCCTCCGATACAAGCTTGTAACGCTATAAGATCGGCGAGGTAAGTCTTTCCCATCCCCCCGTCCCCGTAAATTAATGCAGGGGAGCCTTCGGGTATTGCTTGCTGTAAAAACCAAGTTTGAGGGGTGGGGTCGTATTCCGCTAAGCGTATGACCTTAGCCTCGGTTTCGTCTATATCAGAATCTGAGTATATCGATTCAACTATCCCATCGACTTCTTCGTCTGAGAGGGGGCGCGGGCGGCATTGTCTCTCGTTTACATAGTCGAGAAATGGCCTCGCCACATTAATAGGAATCCTTCCCGCTTTTAAGTATCCGGCTAGACTCGTAAGCGTAGTGTTCCTTTTGCCTTCAGGGATAGGCTCTCCGTTGAATACGGCCTCATATTTCTTCCCACCGCTGCTGTTTTTTAGCTTCTCGTATCCATTAATTTCTCTCGCCTCCGCGTATAGAGCAGCCAATGCAGGGTTGAGCTCGACATTAGGGTCACGGAATCTCCTTATGCGAGGCTGTTTTGCCAATTCTTTTATCTCGTCGATGGAGAGGTTGAAGACCTCTTTGGGATGGAGTGGAATTTTATAAAGGCCACTCTTAGAGTTTTTTGTATTTGGTATCCGCCATAGACGCATTTTGTCATATATCGTGTCAATATTCACGCCGTTCGGGGTTATTTTCTCCGCTACCGCTTTAAATACCCTGT
>JBIOKC010000382.1:0-1549 GCA_044451425.1 Thermodesulfobacteriota bacterium | reverse complement strand
CCGCCGAGGCCGGAGACTTCGATATCACGGTGATGGAGTAAGTGTCACGCTACAACACCTCTGATGTCTCGAGAGCGAATGGGCATTATTTCGATATGTACGACGACCGCTCCGACCTCGGCAATCAGGGTAAGCCCGACGGGTAATGGTATAGAGGCGGGGAGCGGTACAGCTCACGGGCAGTTACAACTATCGTGTTATCGGGAAAGATGTCGGTCTCCCGCTCGAAGAGAAGCCCGAGCTTATAGAAAATCCTGTCGTATCCGCGCGTGCGCTGGCGCTGCATTTCCCCAATGGACCTGATTTCATATTACAGGCGGACAGGAGCAGAGTCGTTATATGTATAAGGTATAGGATTCTGTAAGTCGTATCATACTCAGAAAGCCATTTGGCTGCTTCGGCGAGCTCGCTGTTACCGAATATACGAACCTCACCCGGCATCACGAATCCGAATACTTTCATCGTAACTCGCAGCCGGTGCACGTGCATTCGAATACGACCTTACAGCAAGTATTTTCCCCATACCTGCATTCCTCGTGCTCTGAATCCACTTTTTTTGTTTCCTGCTCAGCCATGTCAGGCCTCCTTTTTTATTTTCTACCCATATAGACGGGGATTGCAATAAAAAGACGCAAAGGTTTTTTGTCGCGTGCAGAATGTTTGTTTATTAGAGTCCGGCGCGGGACGGTTATACTATACTGCAGGAGAAAATTACATGGCAGATACTGAACTTAAGAAAGATTACGCTCTGAGCGATACCGAGAACGAAAAGAAGCGGCTTGAGCAGCAGTCGCGCATCATAATCCAGACGACCCAGAGGATATTCGAGCTTGCGGGCATCACGCCAGGGATGAGAGTGCTCGAGCTGGGCACAGGGGCCGGGGACGTCGCGCTTCTTCTCGCCGAGATGGTGGGAACCGAGGGCGAAGTCGTTAGTATAGAGAGAAACCCGGAGATCCAGAAGACTGCACAAGAGCGGGCCGAGGAAAAGGGCTATAAAAATATCAGGTTCGTCATCGGGGATATAAGCGCTGCCGAGCCCGAAGGGGAGTTCGACGCTCTCGTCGGACGCGCGGTGCTGATGTACGTGCCCAGGCCCGAGGAAGCACTGAAGATGCTGCTGCGCCACGTCAGTCCGGGCGGAGTGGTCGCGTTTCAGGAGGTGGACTTCACCATACGCCCTGTTGTGATACCCCCGTTACCTTTATTTATGAAGCTATGGGACTTGCTCTACGAAACGATGGAAAAGTCGGGGACCGAGATGCAGATGGGGTTCAAGCTCCTGCCTGCTTACAAGAAGGCAGGTCTGCCTGAGCCCGCGATGCATCTCGACGCGTTCATAGGCGGGGCTAACTCTCCCGGCATCGATTGGTTCGTGAGCACGATTAAGAGTCTCGTCCCCATGATGGAGAAGCTGGGGATAACCACCGCACAGCAAATCGGGATCGATACATTGAAGCAACAACTTATTGTGGAAGCTATCAATAGTGGAGCAACGGACGGGCTCGGGATGTCGAATACCTGGATAAGCGCATGGACGAAGAAGCCT
>JBIOKC010000381.1:0-1572 GCA_044451425.1 Thermodesulfobacteriota bacterium | reverse complement strand
TGACAAACGGCTACTAGTTTTAGAAGGGGAACTCGCCCAAACGCTAAAAGTCCTTAGCCGGGAGGGGAACACACTCTCACCTTTAATTCGGCTCGCGTGGGATTCCGGGGACTTGCATTCGTTAACTAAAAACAATCCGGGCAAAGCAACTGGAGCGCATGTATCAATAATCGGTCATATTACCCGGCAAGAGCTCGTGCGGGGTCTTAGCGAGATAGAAACGGGCAACGGCTTTGCTAACCGTTTTTTGTGGGTTTGCGTTCGCCGCTCGAAATCGCTCCCTTTCGGAGGGGATTTCGGCAATTGCGATATCGAATCGCTTACTCGCATACTCGGGCAGGCGGTGGCTTTTGCCGAGCAAGCCGGAGAGTTACAATGGTCGGAGGAGACTAAACCTTTATGGTCCTCTATTTATCCGGAACTCTCGGAAGGCAAGCCGGGCATTATAGGGGCTGTGACGGCGCGCGCCGAAGCCCAAGTAACGAGACTGGCTTGTATTTACGCATTAATCGACTGCTCGAAAGAGATAAAACCCTCTCACCTGCAAGCAGCTCTAGCGGTATGGGGTTATGCAGAGGCTTCAGTCAGATATATTTTTCAAAACGCAGCTGCGGACCCGCTAGCAAATAAGATTTTCCAAGCTCTTTCGAATAACCCACAAGGAATGACTAGGACAGAGATAAATAACGCCCTCGATAGACATTATAATGCGGTCAGAATTAGTGAAGCTATGGACTCGTTGAAGGCTTCAGGACTCGCAGATTGCAGAAAAACAGAAACAGGGGGAAGACCGGCAGAACTATGGTTTCTCTTGAAGGGAGCTTGCGAAAAAAGCGAATAAAGCGAATTATCCCCCCTTAGCTATACCCTTAATTCGCTTAATTCGCTTAATTCGCAAGGGGAGATAAAAAAATGAGCTACTGGGTAGATAAGATAGACGCTTTAATTGAGCAACAAAAAAGGGAGGAGACTCCGTTAACCCTTGAGTGTATTCCTAACATTACCCTATTCGAGTTTGCCAGGCGTGATATAGCGGTCGAGATATACTCGGAAGTCCTGAACTGTAACATCTGGCTTTGCTCTAATGAAAAAATGGTGACTCAGATAATGGAGGACGCTCCTGGCGCAGTTTGTTACACGGCAAACGAGCTGAGGCACCTCTTAAGCCTCAATCCTTCACCTGAGAGCCTGAGGAGAATCAACGATGCGAAAGGCACTTTCTCTGGTTCCTCCATTATTAGCACGAAAAGGAAAAACTATGGACCGGAAAGAGAGTAGAGAAATCATTCGAGACACCTATGGTTATAAACACTTCGAGATTATTCGAGAAGATGCAGAAATAGTCGTATTCGACTTCGATACAGGGGTCGTATACAGGCGGGAGAAAGCCGAGGAGTTTTTAAATCAGTGGAGTATCAAAATAATGTCAAATATAACAGGTTTCTAATATAAATCTTATATGCATAGAGTCTGCACGGTTTGTATAAATCCGGAAAGAGGAGATATAGATAATATGCTTCTGAACGGCGAGCCTTACCGAAGCATAGCGAAGCAGTATTCGATATCTGAAGC
>JBIOKC010000380.1:0-1572 GCA_044451425.1 Thermodesulfobacteriota bacterium | reverse complement strand
GAGTTGAGTAAATTGCCTCTAAAGGATTAGGAATCCTGTGCTCTATCCTTCTGAGCTACGGGGACGTGATTGTTTAAAGGGATATTTTGAATGATAATACCTATAACAGACTTTCACCTATCCATCAATAGACACCTGTTATTTAGTATTGTACATTAATCTTGTGGGTGTCCTAGACAACAAAATAGTTCCAGACAGCATCGTTTATTCAGATACGTTCAGTTCATACAACGTGCTGGACGTGTCGGATTTCAAACACTACCGGATCAATCATTCGAAGCTGTTCGCCAACAAGAAAAATCACATCAATGGTATCGAAAACTTCTGGAACCAGGCCAAGAGGCACATGCGTAAATTCAACGGTGTTCCTAAAGAGAATTTCCCACTATTTTTGAAGGAATGCGAGTGGCGATTTAACAACCCCTATCCCCAAGCACAATTAAAGCAATTGGAACTAAGGGTTAAATGCTAGATGGGCTAAATATCTAGGACAGCTCCTATGATTTTATCTGTTACAAAGGGCTTTCTTAGTGAGGTAGTTATGAGGGTCGGGGGCATTATACGTCCTGCCGGGCCCTTGTGCTTAAATTCACCCAGACGAATATCATGCAGAGTAATTCGATGAAAATTCTGATCTTCATTCAAAATCTCAAGATGGGCGGCGTGATACGTCAGTTATCATACCTCGCTCCAAGATTGAAAAAGAAAGGGCACGACGTATCTATTCTCGCGCTCTACGAGAGCAATAGAGACTGGGAGCATATGTTGGATGAGGAATCGGTTCGTATAAATACTCTTATTGCACGGAAACCCGAAAATATTTTCATGAGAATTGTAGGGGCAATCAGAGCGACGCTTGAACTGAGAAGAATATTAATGAAAGAAAGAGTTCAAATCCTCTATAGCTTTAGCGGTCATAACGCCAGGTTGATGTCGTGGTTTGCCGTAAACACCGTATCCGGCACAAAGCTTGTGTGGGGTGTCCAGGGTTCTTCCCGGGCGAGTTTGCCGGGAGCCCGTTCCCATAGAGACTCGATTGTGTTCCATATAAACAAGAGGCTTTCTCCCTTCGTTCCCCTATTAATTGCTAATTCGAGAACCGGACTCGCCAGCCGTGTCAAAAGAGGTTACAGATGTGCCAAAGGGCTCGTAATCGATAACGGCTTCGATACGGATAAATTCAGACCGGACCCCGAAGCGCGGGAGCGGCTGCGCGGGGAATGGGATGTCTCCGGAAACGAAACGCTCATAGGTATAATTGCTCGTCTGGACCCGGTTAAGGGTCATATTACATTTTTGGAAGCTTGTTCCCTGCTATTGAAAGATAGATGTGCTGTTCGTTTCGTTTGCATAGGAAACGGTAGTAAATCCTACAGGTACAAGCTGGAACTTCTGAGCCGGGATTTAGGAATAGGGGATTACCTGATTTGGGCCGGGGCAAAAGAAGATATTTCTTCGGTTCTCAATTCTCTAGACGTTCTATGTTCCTCGTCTTATAGAGAAGGTTTTCCGAATGTCATTGGGGAGGCTATGGCATGCGGTGTGCCGTGCGTGGTTACGGACGCGGGGGAT
>JBIOKC010000379.1:0-1578 GCA_044451425.1 Thermodesulfobacteriota bacterium | reverse complement strand
GCCGCCATACTCATTAAGGGGCCGAGCGGCACTGGTAAGACGGCGCTCGCCCGCGCCATCCACGGCTGGAGCAAGAGGGGGAATAAGCCTTTAGGAATCATATCGTGTCCCTCACTCAGCCCCGAGCTCCTCGAGAGCGAGCTCTTCGGACATGTAAAGGGAGCGTTCACGGGAGCCGTATCCGACAACCTCGGTAGGATAGCCGTCTGCGAGGGAGGGACGCTGTTTCTGGATGAGATTGGGGACTTGCCACTTAATATTCAGCCGAAGCTGCTACGTTTTCTGCAGGAGAGAGAATACGAGCGGGTCGGTGACCAGAAGACTCTCAGGGCGGATGTGCGTATAATCTCAGCCACGAACACCGATCTGGAGAAAGCCGTAAGCGAGGGCAGATTCCGGGAAGACCTCTACTACAGACTGAACGTTATAGAGATAACGCTTCCGCCGCTCTCGGAGCGTCCTCAGGACGTGGAGGAGCTCGCGGAGAGAATGCTCGCATTCTTCGGCGCTCAAAACCATAAGCTTATCCGCGGCTTCACTCCGGAAGCCATGAACGTACTCAGAAACTCCAAGTGGCCGGGGAACGTCCGTGAGCTCAGGAACGTGATAGAGAGGGCCGCTATACTGTGTCAGGGAGATTTGATAGGCGCGGAGCACTTGCCTGATGCGGTTTCTCCGCAAACGGAGAGAGTAAATCTAGGAGACCCTGTGCCGCTCATCATGATAGAGGAATACCACATACGCCGCGTCTTGGCGGAGTCGAAAACTCTCCAGAAAGCCTCTGAAATACTCGGCATAGACCAGGCAACACTCTGGAGGAAGCGGAAGCAGTACGGTATCTGAAACCACTGTAGCTCTTCCATTGCCACATTGCAAATTGCAATATAATTTTACGACTGCCCTTGATAATTGCAACCAAACATAAAAATAACTTACTGTACTTGTTGACTTATTTGTATAATTATTCAAGGCACAACCCTTGCATTATTCCCGAATACTGACTATGTTAGGGATACGTCAAAAACTTGCCCTCGGGTTCGGTGGACTCCTCGCGATAGTTGCCGTGATTGGATTTCTCAAGATGTCCCAGATAAGGCAGCTCGGCTTGGCTATAGATGTGATTCTCAAGGAGAACTACCGGAACGTAGTTGCCTGCCAGAATATGAAAGAAACGCTCGAGCTTATGGACAGCGGCATACTCTTCACACTCGCGGGGAATGAAGTAGACGGGCTGAAGTTAATCGATGAAAACACTGCAAAATTCGAGGCGGCGCTTAAGGCGGAGTCCGGAAATGTGACGCTGTCCGCGGAGGGAGAAAAATCACGGGAGATAGAAAAGCTCTTCGGGGAATATACAAGGAGCATCCCCCTAGTCACAGATACTTCCCGGACTTTTCAGGTGCGAAACGAGGCTTACTTCTCCACTCTCCTTCCTATATTTCAGAAGATAAAAGCGCTTGCGCAAGAAATACTTATTATGAACCAGCAGAGCATGAGCGATGCGAACGACAGGGCGAGAGAACTAGCAGCCTCCACTTACAGGCAGATGCTTTCGGCGATCATTGCATGCGCTGTGAT
>JBIOKC010000378.1:0-1586 GCA_044451425.1 Thermodesulfobacteriota bacterium | reverse complement strand
ACTACGAGCTTAGCGGAGCCAAGCAAGTACATGCTCTTGAAGAGTGCCTCGACACAAAGCCTGACGCGATTTTCGCACACAGGCTACGCTCTATGTGCCCTCTGATGCTCACGAGGAAACCCCTCCCTCCGATTTTCTTCGACCTCGACGATATCGAGCACATTGTACAATTAAGACAAATCAAACAGCTAAAAAGATTCCAAGCAAAGCTCTTATATTTGCTCATTCCTGCTCTGAGTTCGGGTGAGAGGAATGCGGTAAGGTTGGCCGCCGAGACATACGTCTGCTCGGAGAAAGACCGCGTATACATAGCAAAGAATTTCCGTCAATCCCATGTGGTTAGAATCCCGAATGCGGTATCGATACCGGTGTTACTACCTCCCGTAGATGAAAAAACCATACTTTTCATCGGATCCTTATATACGCCCAATATGCATGCCGCAGATTTTCTAGTTAAAAAGATCTGGCCCTATGTGTACCGGGAAGTCCCGGACGCAAAACTTATAATTGCTGGAATTCCAGCTGACAAGCTCGACATCGATATCTCCGAGGCGCCCGGCGTAGAAATCACCGGGTTCGTGGATGATCTCGACAGACTATACGGAAGGTCCCGTATTATTGCCACGCCAATATTCGTCGGAGGGGGCACGAGGATAAAAATTATTGAAGCAGCGGCTTACGGGAAACCTATAGTGTCGACTACTATAGGAATGGAAGGAATCGATTTGTCCCCGGGAATAGAAATTCTGATACGTGATAATCCGAAAAAGTTCGCAGAGGATTGTATAAGATTGCTACGTGATCCTGATATGTGTAAAGAAATAGGATCGGCTGCTAGGAAAAAAGTGATTCTCCTCTATGATCGCAACACCGTGCTCAAATTAGTGAGAGATCGTATAGTAAGGAAGATGAAAATATCTGCGTCATAAAACCTCATTCCGATGTATAATTTTAGATGATGCCGCACGTAAGCGTGATTATACCTACTCATAATAGAGCGAATTTACTCAAGAAATCGGTCACAAGCGTTCTCTCCCAGAGTTACCGGGATTTTGAGCTTCTGGTGATAGACGACTGTTCAACTGACAATACTTCAGAGGTAATGGCCAATATCACCGACAAAAGAGTAAGCTACAAAAAAAATACTTCGAACGAGGGAATTCCCACAACAAGGAACATAGCTCTATCTTACACGAACGGGAAATACATTGCTTTTCTCGACGACGATGATGAATGGATGCCGGATAAACTGGAGAAACAGCTAAACATAATGGAAAATAGTTCGACAAGCCTGGGCTGCGTATATACGGGGCGTAATCTCATCTATACGGATGACAAGAGTCTCAATCAAACGATCGTGCCCCAGTACAGGAAAAAAATCTTGAAGGAATTACTCCTGGACAATTTCATAAACACATCTACGACATTATTAAGAGCGGCGTGCTTCGAGAAAGTCGGTATGTTCGATGAAAGTATACCGTTCGCCGAGGATTACGATATGTGGATACGAATAGCTCAGGATTACGAATTCGATGTTGTAATGTCACCTTTGATAAACTGGAGAATTCATCGGAACTCAATCAGTT
>JBIOKC010000377.1:0-1591 GCA_044451425.1 Thermodesulfobacteriota bacterium | reverse complement strand
ATTTCTATATGCCCGGATTCAAAGGAGCTTTTGAATAACCCCATGAGCGCAGGCTTGGAATCGGCAGTTGTTTTCCAACCCCAGGTCTTGCCGCCTCCCGAGATAGAAGACATATTACCCCCTACGAAGTGAGCGAGGTTGGGTATGACGTTCCTAAATGTACGCTCCTTAGACGCGACCGCAGCGGGGATAAGGCTCCTCATACTCCTTAAAGCGTCTAACTCCTGCTTTACCGCCTGGCCTGGGCCGTTCATCTCTATATGCACCCAGCATTGATTCCACTTGCCGGAATAAGCGCCTCCCAGGTGTGCGATTACCCAGGCGTGCTGGCGAGTGGTTACGGTAGGTGATCGGAACTGCGCCACCTCTACTAATTTATCGGCAAAGCAGCGGAATACCGTCGCGCAGGAGGCGTCCGCCTTTTCGGAGCCTCCGAAGGCCGAATCGTCCCCTATAACGTAGACCCCGTTATCCTTCGGGTATTCCCAGACTTTTAATTCCGCTCCCCATTCGGCGGAGTTGTTTAGGTCGAGATCGTAGAAATTAATGCCGTAGTTATAGCGATAACTGTCGAAGCTCTTATTCTGAGTCGCTTTATAGGCGGTGGTAAGGGCAGTGGATGTAAAATATCTTGATCCTGTGAGTATGAACGCATGATTCTCGGTAGGGGGGAATTCCTGGCAGAGAGCGTTTTCATCATTATGGAATTCCTCCTCCAGCATCCAACGCCACCAGGCGAGCTGCTCAGGTGCTATATCGTGCCGGTAAAGCATCTTGACTTCCCTAATCCAGTCGAGCTCGTGCTTGGTAGGGATGTCCTGGCCGTAGATCCGAAAGAGATCGGACTCTTGCGAGAGCTGATAAAGCTCGTGCCGCCACCAGGTAACGAAGATCGCTTTCTGACTCTTAGCTTTTTTGGCGGTTTCCCAAAGATCATAGAAAATATTGAAGCCGCGAGCCGTAGATTCCCAAAGATACAGGCGATTAGGATTAGACTGAGCAAGCGCCGATTTGAGACTATCCACCCCCTCCTGGTCTGCATAAGAGCTGCACTCTGTAGAATGGAGATAATTAACTCCCTTCGCCCTACCGAGATCGCCCTTTTTTCTAGTTCCCGCGACAAGATAGAATAATCTCGATCTATTCCCCAATAATAAAAACGATCCATTATGATTCACCACCCTTTGCCGCTTAGCCGCAGGCATAGATGTATACATCATCGTAAGAGCGCTGCGGAAGAAGCGTTTATTATCGTCTGTATCGGTTACTACCGCGCCCTGCATACCCGGATAGACAGAGAGCCAGAAGTTGTCGAGAGCCAGGAATTCGGTCGAGCAGCCTATCTGCCTACATTTGCAGAAGGTGAAATCGTGTATGCCATCGTCTATGCCCGAGGCAATCTCGTCTCGTATATACCGCTGACAGTTATTGAAATTAAATGGGATAACGCCGTATTCCTTCGTATCTATCTTAGCCGAGGCCGCAAAGCGCGTGAAGTGATCTACAAATTCATTCCCGGTCATCCCCTCTCCTGCATCTTCCAGGGCCGCTTATCGAAACCCATATATTGTTTGTACTCGGCTATTTCCTT
>JBIOKC010000376.1:0-1596 GCA_044451425.1 Thermodesulfobacteriota bacterium | reverse complement strand
GTAATAAAGCACGTGGTCGCCCTTTTTCATGGCTTTCAGATTATTCCTCGCCTGGTAGTTCCTGACACCGTCCCATTGCGTCCTGCCGTCTTTTACGTGGTCGTCCCAGGAATAGGTAGAGGGTTCCGATTTAACGAGCCAATAGTTCATTTTATTTATTATGTTTAAAGCGGAGGATAATTCAAATCGGGAGACGCGGAGACGCTCCTGGCACTTTTACTAATCCTATATTCCTGTATATTTATACACACATGGAATCACCAACATTACGCAGGATACTCTCTTTCTTCCTGTTGTTATTCGTAATATTCGGTAATTACGTTTTCTACACCGGCGGGAAGGCATACGGTCAGGGAGACAAGAAAGAGGGGACAAAAACCTTTGAGAAGGAAAAAATCAAGTCTCTGGCCCTCATACCGTTCAGCTCTAAAGCCGCGCTCTCAGAAACCATGCCCAAAGCGGCCGTTGCCGAAAAAGAGAGATACATGACCGTATCCATGTACGATGCGCTCACCGCCGACGTAAACCGCATTAATATAACGCCCCTTCAGCAATCGGAAAAGGAATTCGCCAAAATAAAAGCCGAGACCCCGAATTCATATTACAGGGAACAGGCGGTAGCCGCGGGAAAGAGCCTCGGCGTCGACGCGGTCATGATCGGAGTTATTTCCGAATATAACGAAAGACAGGGATCGGAAATAGGGGTCGAATCTCCGGCTGGAATTACATTCAGCGTGGAGGTGCTGGATACAAAGAACGCAAGGCTCCTCTGGCAATACTACTATACCGAGACTCAGAAACCTCTCCTCCAGAACGTTTTCGAGATAAATAAGTTCTTCAAGAGGGGCGGCAGATGGGTCACAGCCGATGAATTGGCGAAAGAGGGCGCACGGAAAACGGCTGACCTGTTCAACAAATACCTGATGGAGAATTAAATGCATATCATACCCGCGATAGACCTCAAGGACGGAAAGTGCGTCAGGCTCTATAAGGGAGAAGAGGGGACGGAGACGGTATTTTCGGAAAACCCCGGTGAGGTCGCCAGAAAGTGGGAGGGCTGCGGCGCCCGGTGGATTCACGTAGTGGACCTCGACGGAGCGTTCACAGGCGAGCCAAAGAACCTTGAAGTCATTAAAAACATAGCTGCTCAAGTCTCATGCCCTGTTCAGGCGGGAGGGGGAATAAGGAATATCGATACGGTCAGGAAATATTTCGCATTGGGCGTAAAAAGAGTGATACTGGGGACGGCTGCGTTTGCCGACGATAAATTCCTGAGACAGGCGTGCGGGGAATTCCCAGGAGGTATCGCCGTAGGCATCGACACAAAGAACGGCAAGATAGCCGTAAAAGGCTGGAAAGAGGTGATCGATTCCGACACGAGGGATGTCCTCCGCAGGCTCGATGACGCGGGCGTCTCCGTGATTCTCAACACGAACATAGACAGAGACGGAACGATGGAGGGGATAAACATAGACGCGGCCAGGGAATTTATCGAATCTTCACCGCTCCCGGTTATAGCCTCCGGGGGAATAGCCTCCACAGACGACCTCGACAAATTGAAGACGCTCGAAGATACAGGCCTCTACGGGGCGATTC
>JBIOKC010000375.1:0-1607 GCA_044451425.1 Thermodesulfobacteriota bacterium | reverse complement strand
GCGCTTCCCCCTAATTCTCCTTGCGCCAAAATACGACTCGTCTACCTCAATCTCTCAGCTAAGGGGGAATTCATTATCGCATATATCCTTTATTCTCTCTCTGAGTTTCTTGTAAACTCTGTTTGCTGTGGGCCTGCTTATGACCGTTAATTCCGATGTCTTTGTTGCCGTGATATCGAGGGAAAAGCACCGGAGAATTCCCCTGAATTTATGCTCTGAAGTATGCGTCCCTCTAAAATACCTGTTTTTCCCTTTATTTACCATAACTTAACATGTATTCTAACATGCTAAAGTTATCTAGACCCTAAATTATTATAGGGTAGACTTTTAGTTGTCCCGAAGACTGCCATGGCTGAATCTGCACTAATACATTTCACTCCGGCGATATTGGCATAATACCTGCGAATGGTTGTGACTCACGAATACGTATAACCTAGGATAGGTCATGGATAAAGACAGTCTCTCGAATAAAATAAGGTCCATACTTGGCAAGCTGAGGATGCCTCACTTGCCGCATAATTTAGGAATACTGAGAATAGCGTACAAGCTCCTTGTCAACGACAAGGGAAAGTTTGCCGCGCTCATCCTGGGCATGACGTTCGCCGTCTTTCTGATGAACATGGTGACGTCGCTCTTCGCCGGCATCCTGCACAGGTCGTCTTCGACAATGATAAACATCGGGGCCGAAATCTGGGTAATGGATCCTGCCGTACAAAATCCCTTGAACAGCATCCCGATGCCTGATTATGTGCTCGATGCCGTTAGGAGCATGAAGGGGGTCAAATACGCTGTGCCGCTATATACTGGAAACGCCCTGGTAAAGCTCCAGGACGGCGACTATCAGTCGGTTTCGGTCATAGGCCTCGACGATGAGAGCCTCTTCGGAAGGCCTGAGCTTGTAGAGGGCAATATCGAAGACATATACGCGGATAATGCGTTCATCGTCGTCAAGGACGGGGAATACCCCAAACTGAAAAGCCCGAAGCTCGGCACGGTATTCGAAGTGAACGACCACAGGGGAGTAGTCGTTGGTATCGCCATAGCGACTACGGGCGGGTTATTCGGGACGCCGACCCTGTACACGACGTACAAGAGAGCGGTCCAGTACCTGCCCAACCCCAGATTCACGACTTCCTACGTACTCGTCGAGCCCAAGAACGATGCCGCCGTGAATGACATAAAGGAAGAGGTAAGCAAGCTCGGATACCGCGCCGAGACGAAGGACGAGTTGATCGACAGGATCGCCACTTACTACAAATACAAAACAGGGGTCGGTACGAACATTATGATAATGACGGTGATCAGCTTCATCGTCGGCCTTTCAATTTCGGGGCAGACCTTCTATACGTTCGTGTTGGAGAATATGGAAAGGTTCGGGGCTCTCAAAGCGATAGGGGCGAAAGGGTCGGAGCTCATATACATGATCCTCTTTCAGGCGGCGCTTACGAGCTTTGCCGGATATGGGCTTGGTATCGGCGCGAGCACGCTGATGATTATAATCGCGAAGCTCAGGCTACCGTCATACGCTTCGATAATAACCTACACGAACCTCGGCCGCGCCTTTATCATGGTGCTCATAATCGCCGGAATCTCGAGCTACATAGGCG
>JBIOKC010000374.1:0-1613 GCA_044451425.1 Thermodesulfobacteriota bacterium | reverse complement strand
GATGGATAAAAGCTCGGGTTATGTGAAGTTCTTGCTCAGGGGCGGCAATAAGACTCTCTGGGCGAAGAGGGAAGCACTTTACGCTACGAATTGAGGGATCGGAACAGATTTCCTGAACATACATCCGGTCGGTATTTCCCGAAGCCGGCAATACTTGTGCCGGATGACGAAAGAGGGATCCTCATCTATATTTGTTCTCTCAAATGATAGAAACATATCGACTACCGCCGTGGGTTTTCGGAGGAAATGGAATTGATACTTAGACTGAATAAATACCTCTCCATGTGCGGGGTCGCATCCAGGCGAAAAGCGGACGAGCTCATTGAGAACGGCGGAGTCAGGATAAACGGGAAAGTTGTTAAGGAGCTCGGTCGCACTATAGATACCGAGAAAGACAGGGTCGAGGTGATGGGGAGCGTGCTTGAGCCGGAATTCAAACGCTATATAGCTTTTTATAAGCCTAAGCTGTTCATTACGGCACTGGGTGAAGGGCAGGATAAGAAGCAGACTATAGAGGAGCTGATAAAGGACATACCCGAAAGGGTCTTCCCGGTCGGGAGGCTCGATTACGACGCCGAAGGCCTTATTATACTGACTAATGACGGGGACCTTGCCAACAAAATACTCCATCCCAGGTACGAGCTCCCGAAGGTCTACAGGGCAAGGGTGAGGGGCGTTATCTTCAACGAAGCTTATTTGCGAATGAAGGCTGGTACTGATCTCGAAGACGGTCCCGCGAAGCCCGACTGGATAAATCTAGTTAAAAAGGAGGGAGAATCGACCACGGTCGAGCTGTCTTTCCACGAGGGGAGGAACCACCTCGTCAAGAGGTTCTTCGCAAAATTCGGCCATCCGGTCACTCAGTTGACCAGGATGTCGGTAGGCCCTATCAAAATAGGGAGCCTTGAGAGAGGAAAGTGGAGGAACCTCACGGATTCGGAGCTAAGGATGCTGAACCGGGCTCTCGAGAAGGGTAACTGAGCAGGGTCTGTATCTATTTCTTTTATTATGGTAGGATTCTGCGGTGAATTTAAACCCGAAGACTCAAAGCCCGTAAACGGATATCTTAGTATCCGCTGAATCCAATTCTCTCATCCGCGAGGACATATCCAGATATGCTTATTACATTCGAAGGAATAGAAGGTAGCGGCAAAACTACACAGGTAAATCTTCTTAATGATTTCCTGACCGAGAAAGGACATCGAGTCACTATCACCAGGGAGCCGGGCTGGGGGCAGCTCGGGACACTGATTCGGACTATAATACTGGAGGAAAGGGACTTGGTGCTTGCCCCAATGGCCGAGCTATTCCTATTTTGCGCGGACAGGACCCAGCACGTAAAGGACTTTATAGAGCCTAAGCTCAAGAACGGTGAAATCGTGATATGCGACAGGTTTTACGATTCCACCGTCGTATATCAGGGATATGGAAGGAAGCTCGACATGAGGCTCGTTAACAAGGTTGCAAAGGCCTCAGCGCTGGGTATGACTCCTGACGTTACATTTCTTCTAAACACTCCGGTGAGGGAAGGATTATCGAGGCTCAGGGAACGGGACTCCATTACGAAAATGGATGAGGAGCCGCTGGAATTCCATGAGATGATTAGACAGGGG
>JBIOKC010000373.1:0-1622 GCA_044451425.1 Thermodesulfobacteriota bacterium | reverse complement strand
GAGACAAGATTCGTCACTAGGAAACTTGTAGATAAAGAGTTCAATAGAATAAAGGTAGGCGTCGAGAAAGAAGAGAGGTACATTGAGTCCGTTAACAGCGAAACAGAGCTCTTTTTATCCCGTGTCAGGGAAAGAATGGAAACTGAATCGCTGCCGAGACTCAAGGCCGAGGGTATAGACGAAACGCTGATAAGAGAGGCATTCGACAAGCGGTTTGAGGAAATCCGGCTCATGAATATAAGGAGATTATTGCCGGGTTTACTGCCCGAGAACATGCGCCCTGAATTCGTAGACCCCGATTGGAACATGCGTGAGGACCCCGTTCCGACCTGGGTAACTGTCGTGCATTTGCTATTTATGGCCTGGACCATCATAAACGCGCACTATGCGCCGCTCTTCGTACTCGGACTCCTGTTTTTTCTCGGCTTCGCGCAAGTCACTGCTCCTTATCAAAACAGGATTAATCTGCAACCGGCCATGCTGGTCGGATTTTTTCTAGCCGGTCTCGTCATTCACGGAGGGCTCCAGGGCTGGTGGATCGAGCCAGTGCTTGGGGGTCTCAAGAAGGTTCCCCTGATGCTGAGCTCGACAATACTCACATCCTTCAACGACAACGCATCCATCACTTACCTAAGTACACTCGTACCTGGGTTCACCGAGAGTCTCAAATACGCGGTGGTTGCAGGCGCGGTGACAGGAGGCGGGCTTACCGTTATCGCTAACGCTCCAAATCCTGCAGGTCAATCCATTCTTAAAAAACATTTCGACGACTCAGTATCCCCCATCGGCCTCCTAAAAGCGGCGCTCCCGCCGACCGTCATTTTATTTCTCTGCTTTATGCTTCTGGGCTAAATAAAGAATCAGGGTTAAAAAGCTGTTTGCGAGTGCTTACCGAGCCTGACCTCGCTCACACTTCCGGAGACCAGATATGCCGACTTATAACTCCATCGGCGCTCCGGCACCGCCAGCAGTGGAGAGCCGCTCCGCCGCAGAATCTGTTGTGTAGTACCCCCCTGAGGGCATCGAGAAATCCCTGCTTCCCCTGGGTCCCCATCACCATAAGGTCCGCCGGAATATTATCGGCGACACTTAAAATAGTTTCCACTACATTCCCACGGAGCGTCATTTTATTCCATACCCACGAACCGTGCTCGGGCAGCTTCACGTCGGGCATGCGCGTAGATTCACCCACGTATAAAAGTGTGAACACACAATCGACACATTCGAGGACCTGGGCGATTTTGAGAGCTGAATATATACCGATGAGAGGATCGGGCTCAGAGTCTATTGGAATGAGAATGTTTTTCAAACTCACACTTCCGTTATCAAGTGAAACAAATCCCCTGTCGTTGTTTTTGAGAAAAAGCGTCCAGCCCCCTGACTCTCTCGATACCTTTTCGGCGACTGACTTACGGAGCAGTTTTATAGCCCCCGATCTCTGATGGGCTGCGAGCACCGTAATATCATAAGGATTAGTTTTCAAATAATGAAGCATAGATGCCACCTGATCTTTATGAACCGCTACGACCTTCGTGTAAGAAAAACCCATGCTCCGCATGTCTTCTTCCGCATTGGATTCGGAAATTACATCCCACCGAGCGAGGGTATCCCGTATCTTTGGG
>JBIOKC010000372.1:0-1627 GCA_044451425.1 Thermodesulfobacteriota bacterium | reverse complement strand
GCCCTTACTCCGATGAGGATATCTCGAAGATTCTCGAGAGAAGAAACGTAATAGTCGCAAGAAGGACCGTTGCAAAATACAGAAAAACCCTTAAAATACCATCTTCCTCGACAAGAGCGGCGCAGAAAGGGAAAAAGAGAAATGAAGTTAACGGTGACAACAAGACACATCAATAATAATCAGGACCCCGAAAAACTTAAATCATACGCGATAAAAAAATCAAACAGAATAGAGAGATATCTCAGATCGGATGTAGACGCGTGTGATGTGAGATTTGTCTTGTCGTCGGAAAAGTACAGGGATATCGCTGAGATATCCATCAGCAGCAAGAACCTGAAAGCCTCAAGCTCCTTTGAAACAACGGACATATACACCGCCATAGACAACGCCATAGATATTATTATCGGCCAGCTCAAAAAAGAAACGGACAAAAAAATCAAGGCTAAAAGAAGAAACGCGTCCAAAAATAAAGAAGGGGCTATCCAAATACCGTATACATCTGAAAGCGGCTCAGGAAGCTTTACAAACATAAAGATAAAGAAGCTTCCGCTGAAGCCAATGACTGTTGAAGAAGCATCGTTACAACTCCATGTATCCGACGCGAATTTCATAGCATTCAGGAACAGCGCAAACAACGACATGAACGTGTTGTATAGAGACAGCAGAGGACAAATCACTTTAATTGAACCCTAGTACCGAACTCTAGTACCGACAAGTGAAACGATGAAGATCTCCGAAGTTCTGGAACGAAAAGCGATTATCCCTAAACTTCAATCCAGTTCCAAACTCGATGTTATCAGGGAGCTTGCGACAAGATTATCATCGGTATATCCCAATATACATGATGAGAAATTGATCGATGCACTGATGGAGCGGGAGAAGCTGTGCAGCACCGCCGTGGATTCGGGAGTCGCCATACCCCACGCCAAGATGAGCGGGATATCCGGCATCATCGCGGGGTTCGGAAGGAGCTCGGAAGGCATAGATTTCGATTCGCTCGACGGAAAACCCACGCACCTGTTTATTCTCCTGGTCGCTCCCGAGAACACGATCGGGGCCCATATACAACTCCTCGCGAGGATTTCAAAGATATTCAAAAACCCCGAGCTGCGCACAAGACTCATGAATATGGAATCTCAGGAAGAGATTTACGATATAATAATCACGGAAGACGAGAGACTCTGAGAACGTGAACCCCCTCAAGGTCGAAGAACTATACAAGTCCTGGGGCAAAGAGCTCGAGATTGAGTTGATCGCGGGGAAGAAAGGGCTGTCCAGGAAAATATCCTCGGATAGGATACAGAAGGCGGGCCTGAAGCTCCTCGACCCTGACCTGAAGCTGGAAGAGGGGACTATTCAAATCCTCGGAAATACCGAAATAGCGTATTTCGACAGGCTGAGAAAAATCGAGAAAGAAAAAGTAACCAAAATTCTATCGTCTCAAGACGTACCCTGCTTCATAATCTCGAAAGAGCTTAATCCCGATGAAGCGTTCATGGCGTCCTGTAACCGGATGGACATTCCAATCTTTTCAACCAAGCTTTATACCGGGAAACTGTTCTCTCTGCTCCAGGAAATTTTGGAGGTGAGGCTCGCCCCGTTTGCGACAGCCCATGGAGTGCTGATG
>JBIOKC010000371.1:0-1629 GCA_044451425.1 Thermodesulfobacteriota bacterium | reverse complement strand
GCTTCAGCACATCTTCAACCTTAGCGACGCGCTTGATATCAATTTGAGAAATATGCAGTAAACCTTCTTTGCCCGGCAGAATCTCAACAAATGCGCCAAACTCAGTCGTCTTCACTACTTTACCTTTGTATATCTTTCCAACTTCAGGCACTTCGGTTATCTTCGCGATCATAGATTGAGCGATGCTGGCTGATTCGCCTGAAACCGCTGCTATTGTTACCGTTCCGTCGTCTTCGATATTAATTTCAGCGCCGCTTTGTTCAATAATATGCCTGATGTTCTTGCCGCCCGGCCCAATCACCGCGCCTATCATATCGATAGGAACGGTCATTGTATACAGATGCGGAGCGTAACTCGATATGCTTGTCCTCGGCTCAGCCAGCGTTTCTTTCATTATTCCAAGTATATGCAGCCTGCCTTCTTTTGCCTGTAAAAGAGCTGTTTCCATTATCTCAAACGATACTCCTTTTATTTTTATATCCATCTGGAATCCGGTTATGCCTTCGGTTGTGCCGCAGACTTTGAAATCCATATCGCCTAAGTGATCTTCATTTCCAAGTATGTCAGAAAGTACTGCGATTCTGTCGCCTTCCTTTATCAGTCCCATCGCGATACCCGCAACCGGCTTTTTAATTCCGACGCCGCCATCCATAAGCGCAAGCGTGCCTGCGCAAACAGTAGCCATCGAAGAAGAGCCGTTTGATTCAAGAATATCCGATACAATCCTGATCGTATACGGAAAATCCTTTTCATCGGGAAGCACGCTCTTTAACGAGCGCTCTGCCAGGTGTCCGTGCCCAATTTCGCGCCTTCCGGGACCGGTGAATCTTCCGGTTTCGCCGGTTGAAAACGGCGGGAAATTATAGTGAAGCATGAACGACTTATCATCTTCCGGAAGCAAGCCATCAATCCTCTGCTGGTCCATCTTTGTACCCAGCGTAAGAGAAGTCAAGCTCTGGGTTTCGCCTCTAGTAAAAAGCGAAGAGCCGTGTGTTCTAGGAAGTATTCCGACTTCACATGTTATGGTTCTTATATCTTTCGTTGTCCTGCCGTCTATTCTTTTGCCTTCAGTCAGAATCATTTCTCTCATGTCTTCATACTGCAAATCATCGTAAATAGTATATATCTTTTTTTCCTGTTCCGGATATTTTTCTTTGAGAGCTTCAATTACGGAATCAAAAAGCTCTTTTGTTTTCAGGCTTCTTTCTTCTTTCTTATAGGCTGTGCGGTGAATTTCTTTCAGCTTGTCAAAACAAAGGCTTTTAACTTCATTAACAAGCTCTTCGTTAACTTCAGCCGGCTTGGCTTCGCGTTTCGGCTTTCCGCATTCAGCGGCAAGCTCTTTCTGCGCTTTGCACAATAGCTTAATGTTTTCGTGGGCAAACCTGACTGCGCTGAGCAAATCAGCTTCCGAAGCTTCGTTTGCTTCGCCTTCCACCATTACAACTGAGTCTTCGGTGCCGCCCACAATAAGGTCCATATCGCTTTCTTTGAGCTGGGTATGCGTTGGGTTCACAAGGAACTCGCCGTTAACTCTGCCTACTCTTACTTCGCCAATAGGCCCTTCGAACGGGATATCTGAAACCATGAGCGCCGCAGAAGCTGCAACCGCCGCTACCACATCCGAAT
>JBIOKC010000370.1:0-1648 GCA_044451425.1 Thermodesulfobacteriota bacterium | reverse complement strand
TTTTCACCCTCTCGAACGGACTCAGGCTCATCGTGCTGCCGGAGTCGATAAGCAACACGGTCAGCATATACGGTCACATTCTGAACAAGCCTGAAATGGAAACCCCAAAAGGACAGGACGGAGTCGACCAGATGCTGGTCAAGCTCTTTCCTTTCGGCAGCGTCTCGCTCGACCGTGTGGCTTTTCAGAAGGCGCTCGACGATATAGGTATGAGGAGGCCGGAACGGATTTCTCTCTCCAGGTACTTACCCCATATTTCGAGAGGGGCTTAGAGCTGCTTACCGAGAACGAGCTGCATCCTGCCCTTCCCGACGCGGCCTTCACGACCGTACGCAAGCAAGTCGCTGCAACACTCGCGGGCAAGCTTCAGAGTCCAGATTACCTGCAGCAGCAGGTTCTCAAAAAAGCCCTCTTCCCGAAGGGCGACCCGTCGCTCCGCGAGGCCACTCCGGCGACCGTCTCCCCGCTTACGCTCAATGACGTAAGGAATTATTATAAATTAGCCTTCAGGCCCGATCTTACAACAATAATCGTAATCGGCAGGATAACGCCCGACAAAGCCAGAGAAGATATAGAGAGGTACTTCGGAAAATGGAAATCGGAAGGGCCCGCGCCGGATACATTTCTGCCCCCGGTGCCGCCTAACGCGCCTTCCGTCATGGCTGTCCCCAATACAAGCCGTATCCAGGACAAAGTAACTTTGGCCGAGACTGTCTCACTCGAACGTTCGAAACTGGAATACTATGCGCTTGAGCTCGGGAACCACGTCCTGGGCGGAGGTTTCTACGCGACACGGCTCTATCAGGACCTCAGGCAGAAAACGGGTCTCGTTTATAATGTGTCCTCGGATTTCGATGCCGGAAGGACGCGCATGATCTATGCCGTGAGGTACGCCTGCGACCCGGCTAACGTTTCCAGGGCGCGCTCGCTCGTGGAGGATAACCTGAAAAAGATCAGTAAGACGCCTGTATCGCCCAGTGAGCTGGAGCAGGCAAAGGCTCTGCTGCTCCGGGAGATACCGTTATCGGAATCGAGCGTGGACAGCATCGCACACGGCTTTATCAACAGGGTCATACTCGGTCTGCCGCTGAATGAGCCGACACTGGCCGCGGAAGCGTATGTAAAGCTAACCGCGGGGGAGGTCAAGGACGCGTTTGCAAAGTGGATACGAATCGGCGGGCTCGTGGAAGTGACCGAGGGTCCGAGCCCGCATTAGGGAACGCGCTCTGCCTGTAACGCGGCATACCGCATGGTGCGGGTATCATGCATATATATTAAGGTGAGTCGGCGAGGACAAACCCGAATCAGCGGATGACGGGACCGAAACCGAATACCTCCATAACGGGAAGAAATTAAAGTAATATGTAGAAAGTCCGACGCATTATGTCTTAATCATGAGAGTCTTTAGCCAAGCCGGGTAGCTTGCTCGAAGCCCTTCCGGCATCACGGGCGGCCTGCGCGAGGATAATAAATCCGCAACAGCGCGAAGGTCTTTCTCGACCGTCGAGATAGTGCCGAACGCCTCGAACCCGAACGTCCACCATATATCCCCGTTCTCGAGCGAGACCTCGGTCAGCTCTACGTTACAGCCGCGAGCGGGCCACTGCTTGCCTTCACTGGGGCTCTCGTCCGAGCCGAGGGGTATCTC
>JBIOKC010000369.1:0-1656 GCA_044451425.1 Thermodesulfobacteriota bacterium | reverse complement strand
TAGTGTACTCGAAAATGTGCTCGAATCCAAACTTAATCTGTCGTGAAAAAGGAGATTCGTGCGCTATTTTTTGCTTCCCCCCCTGGGGGAGGGAAAAAGACGAGACTTCCGCGCTGATTTGAAGCTCGCAAATACAAGAGAAAGCCAATTATTTCCTTCTTTTCCTAGATGAAAAGAAGCAAAAATCATCCGACAGCACATAATTTGCTGAAAACAGACTATCTCGACTAAAATCTTTTAATTCCTCCCGCATCCCTAAAAGATTTTTAAGTCTCGATAATCTATTTTCTTCACGCAAATTCTGTGAATGATGGGGGAAAGAGAAAAGATGGATTTCTCCCGTTGGTCGAAATGTCAGAATTATAAGGTACACCCCCCACTCTTGCCCTCCCCCTCTTTTGGGACGTACTGCTTCTCGCTGGCTCGAAACAGTTTCACCTCAAGGGGGGAAGGGAAATCATTGGTCGGGCATTGGAGATTCAGTAGATTTGTATATGAACACACATCGCGTGCCGCGCTGCGTGTGCGCTATTGCTGCTTCTCTTCTTCGGAGCCTGCGAGGAGGAACTTGATCGCGTCGACGGAGCGTTCGGGAGGGAGCTTGAGCGTCCCGTTGTAGAGGTCTGCGATTGCGAGGCATACCTTCTGCTTTTGCTCGTCCGTGAGCGGCGACTGCGCCGTGTAGTCGATGTCGGGGCCGTATTTCGCGACGACGTCCGCCGATATCCTGCCGATATCCTTCTTCGCTGCCTTTTCGTTCTTTAGCTCCTCGGGCTCCGTGTGAGCCGACCTGATTATCGCCGCTATCGCTTTCAGCATTTCGTTCTGCTCTTCGCGGGACATTCGCGACCACATGCACTTCTCGTTCCCGTTTATCATATCGACGCAGCACTGCGGGTCGGTCTTGCTCGTCCTCTCAACGAGGCTGATGAATAATTTGACGAACCCCACCGTGGACTCGCCCGACGCGAGGGGGAGGTCCGTCTGGAGCAGCGCCGCGATGCTCTGGCCGTTATCCGCGATGATGGTGTCCATGTCGCCGCCCTTCAGTATCGCGTCCCCGGTATCGGCGATTATCCGGGCGTAGAGGTCGGGGTAGAATTCCTTTATTTCCTGAAAGCCGGGGACTTTCAGTATCCGGGATTCCAGGGTGTAGTAGTTGTAGTATTTCACCGCCCGCGGGTAGGCGAAGTAGCCGACCGCTGCTATCACAATGAGTATAAATACTATGCGTATAAAGGAGCGAAGGTAATTCATATTGCTGTTGTGTAACTGCCGGTATGTTTAGTATACGCGGGAAACGAGCTGTGGGAAATTTTTGGTGTGTGTTTGGTTTAACGTTCGGTGAATGAATTTTGTAAAGTCTTTTATTTATGATAAATTGCGTACAATATTCATTGAAGTAGGATAGGATACAATGAACAGGTTTATGATTTCGCTTACGGCTTTAATCGTTTTTCTCGCCTTATCCCTAATCGGCGCGGAATCGAGGGCTCAGGTGGAGCTAGTTGAGAACGGGGGCTTCGAGACCGGGGACCTTGCGGGGTGGACGACGGACATGCTGACCGGGGGCGGCAGCTGGTAGATTTATTCGGGGACTACGATCGGCCCGTTCACTGTCCTTCCTCCGCCCGTAGGCGTCTATGCCGCTGTGAC
>JBIOKC010000368.1:0-1663 GCA_044451425.1 Thermodesulfobacteriota bacterium | reverse complement strand
GTATGGAGAGGGAGATAAAGTCACGAACGAAGAGCTCCTCACACTCGAATGCGACGTGCTGATTCCGGCAGCGCTCGGGAGGGTGATAACGAAGGAAAACGCGCCGCATCTGAAATGCGGAATGGTCGTCGAAGGAGCGAACGGACCTACGACGACCGAGGCGGACGACATACTCAGGGGGAGGAATATCCCCGTCATACCCGACATACTGGCAAACGCGGGCGGGCTCATAGTTTCCTATTTCGAATGGGTACAGGGTCTTCAGGAGTATTACTGGTCGAAGGAAGTCATACATGATGAGCTCAAGAAGCGCATGAAGAACACGTTCGCAAAGGTCGTCGAATACTCGGAGCAAGAGGGAGTGCCTATGCGCCTCGCAGCGCTCATGCTGGGGATAAGCCATGTGTCCAGGGCGATGAAGCTCCGCGGGCTTTATCCGTGAGGCGGGAGTCGACTATCTTAACAAACACCTAAGAAGTTATTAACGGCGCCTTAACACCGTCCCTTTATAATTCTCATTATGAAAAGATTCAAGATCGGATATAAGAGAAGCATAGACATGGCGCTTTTCGATTTTTTCATCGAGCAGTGCAGGAAGGAAGGCAAGCTCAGGTTCTCGGACGACTCCCATTTCCGGTTCGTCGAAAGGGAAGCTGAGACCGCGTTTAAAGACTTCGCTAACGGCGACAAGAGAGGACTCCTCGGCTATCTGATTCGGCTCGAGAAGACCCAGTTCGACCGTTACTTGAAAAGCCTGCTGAACTGAGCGCTTTCGCACGGCGGGAGAGACGGCGGGCTCCGTAACGCGCCGCGGTATGCTTCAGTGTCAGCATTGCTCCTCCTTCGAAACCGAATATATAACAATTCCGGCCCATCGATGCGGTAATCATGCCCGCGAAGATAGGGACATCTCCTCGTAAATCCGGCCTACCGCTCGCTATGATTTTTTGAACGGGCAGGTGCTTTTCCCAAAAATCGTATAGAGCGGGCACCAGGACATAAACGCCGTGAGAAGCGGGATAATTCCTACGAGTTCGATATAGCCCTCGTTCCCTTCGAGCAGGAAATACAGGTTGAAGAGAACGAGGGCTAACACTAATCCTTACCGCCTTATCCACAGAAGCTACATTGGCTTTCATGATATGGCTTCCTTGCCATGGGATTCTATATTTTGAGGATAACGGACTTTGAGGAAGGTTTCCGTGACTTAGTCACGGACTTCGAAAGATAAGGCGGTGTGAGCTCAGAGAGTGAGCTTCCCCCTTTCGCCGAGCGTTATTTTCCCTCTGGAAAGCACTATGGCGCCCGAGCGTTCCAACTCTTTTAAGAGCCCGCTTACAACCTCTCGCGCAGTCCCGAGCTCCGCCGCTATCTGCTCGTGCGTCAGATGCAGGATTCCGTTATTCCATCCTGCCTCCCCGAACTTTTCAACGAGGAACTCCGCAAGCCTCCTGCCCATCCTGCCGAACGTGATCTCCCCGAGAAGCGTGAGCACGTCGGTCATGCGGCGAGAAAGGGATTCGAACAGGAACTTCCTCACATCCTCCCTCGACGATACCGCGTTTCTGAAGAACCCTGCGTCGAGAACGACTGCCTCAGTCTCTTCCTCGACAATGGCGTTCGCGGGGTAAGGCTTTTCGCCCAGCTTGCAGGAAGCCGAGAG
>JBIOKC010000367.1:0-1673 GCA_044451425.1 Thermodesulfobacteriota bacterium | reverse complement strand
TGCCTATTGTATTCGAAAAACATCATTATTTCGACAAAAGGGACGCTCGCGCGCCCCTAATGTTATAACTAGTTCGGAACTATAAATTGCGTTATGAGCATCCTGATGTATCGCCACATGTTGTACATTTTAAGCACGTGCCGTTGCGCACCATGGTTAAGCTCCCGCATGACTGGCATATATCGCCAGTGTAACCCTTCATCTTGGCTTCTTTAATTCGTGAAACATGGTCGTGTTTCGGGTTATAGTTACCTGTGGTTTGCAGCATTATTTTCTGCTCGGTAGCGGGACTTAACGATGACGCGCCTCCTGTTGCGGTTATTTCGGTGCGGGTTTCGTTATCTTTATCCTTAGGCTTCTTTTCTTCGATTATTCTTTCGCTGTATAATTCTTCTTCGTCGTAGTCGCCTTCAGCGTCAAGCTTGCTTAGCGCGTCTATCGGACTTGTCCTCATCTCGGTTTCCTGCGATATATGCGCAAGGTCATTGCGTCCAAGATAAGTTACCGCCAGCTCGCGGAAGATATAATCAATAATAGAAGTCGTCATTTTAATATTGGGATTGCCTATAACAATGCCGTTCGGCTCGAAACGCGTATAAACAAACGCGTCAACAAATTCCTCAAGCGGCACGCCGTGCTGAAGCCCCAGCGATATTGAGATTGCGAAGCAGTTCATTAAGCTTCTGAACGCCGCGCCCTCGCGGTGCATATCAATAAATATTTCGCCAAGCTGTCCGTTTTCGTACTCGCCTGTGCGGAGGTAAACGTTATGAGTGCCGATCTTAGCTTTCTGCGTGTATCCGCGCCTGCGGAACGGCAGTTTGCGCCTGCGCGCAATATACCTGTGGATAATGCGCTCGGCAATACGTATAATATCGTTTGATTTTGCTATAGTTTCGGGATGTTCTTCGCCCGCGCCATCGTAAATTTCATCATCGCTAACCGAGTTAAGCGGCTGTGAAAGCTTTGAGCCGTCGCGGTACAGCGCATTAGCCTTAATACCCAGCTTCCATGAAAGCATATAAGCTTTCTTCATGTCGTCTATGGTCGCTTCGTTGGGCAGGTTAATGGTTTTGCTGATAGCGCCGCTGATAAACGGCTGAGCCGCCGCCATTATTTTTATGTGAGCATCCGCCTGGATGTATCTTGTGCCCTTGCGCCCGCATTTATTGGCGCAGTCAAAAATAGGATAATGTTTATCCTGCAGATGAGGCGCGCCTTCGATGGTCATAGTGCCGCAAATGTATTCGTTGGCTTCTTCAACCTGTTCTTTAGTGAAGCCAAGCGATTTGAGCATATTGAAATTAAAGTCGTCAAGCTGCTCATCGGTGAAGCCAAGCGTCTCTTTACAGAAATCAGCGCCAATGGACCACTTATTGAATGTGAAATTAATATCGAATACCGATGGAAGGCTCTTTTCTATCCTCGCGATAACGTCAGCCGTAAAGCTTTTCGGCCAAGCTCTGCGGATTGATGTGCGGACAGCCTATAAGCGTGCCGTGCCCCTTGCAGTACTTAATAATATCGTCAATTTCGTTAACCGTGTATCCGAGTTTTTTAAGAGCCGGCGGTACGGATTCGTTTATTATCTTGAAGTACCCGCCTCCTGCAAGTTTTTTAAACTTGACAAGCGCAAAATCAGGTTCTACTCCTGTCGTATCGCAGTCCATAAC
>JBIOKC010000366.1:0-1673 GCA_044451425.1 Thermodesulfobacteriota bacterium | reverse complement strand
TTGAAGGAGTGCTCGAGCCATTAGGATTTTTAAGGGAGAAGCGTAAGTTCCTCCCCCATGTCACAATCGGAAGGATCACGAGCAGGCTTAAGATTAAGGAACCTCTGCCCATGCTGGAGCGGGGTGAATTTACGATCGACGAGATAGGAGTCATGAAGAGCGAGCTCCGGAGTGACGGGTCGATTTACACCCCGCTCAACATATTCCGCCTTCTTTAACCTTGTATATTATAGCGCACTCCATGCGGCGATCTCATAATTTCTCACCATACCCCTTGTCGAAATGCGGTTACGCACGGTTATTCAATCCGGTATCATTATTCTCGGATCTGAACCATTAAACAGTTCTGGATAAAGAGCTCATTTATCTCGTTACGAGCAAGATATAAGATATAAGGATCTTTATAAAAGGCGCGACAGGCATCCTCGGCAAGCGGCTGGTCAGGGAATTAATCGGCCGTGGCCATTCCGTTACAGGTATGGTCAGAAGCGCTCGGGGAGAGGAGCTCGTCAGGTCTATGGGAGGCACTCCGTCCCGCACCGGTCTCTTCGACGGGGAGGCGCTGCTTCATGCGGTCGAGGGGTCGGATGTTGTCATTCACGCCGCGACCTCGATATCGGTGAAAACGAGGGTCAAACCCGAAGATTTCGCGATGAACGACAGAGTCAGGCGTGAAGGGACCGGGATACTGACGGAGTGTGTTGTGAAAGCAAGTGTGAAGAAGCTGATATTCCAGGACGTTGCTTGGGTCGCGAGGCCCCCGGACGGGTCATTTTTCGATGAGGTCTCTCCGGTCTATCCTGATAGGATACTTCGGTCTGGCATAGACGGCGAGAGTATCGTCCTTCAGGCTGGCGAGAGATACGGTTTTCTCTCCACGGTGCTCCGCTGCGGATTCTTTTATGGGTCCGACGCCTATCATGCGAGGATGATAGGGGAGGGGCTTAAGAAAAGAAGGTTTCCGATAATCGGAAACGGAGAGGTTCTCTGGTCCTCTATTCATGTCGACGATGCTGCTTTGGCATTCGTAACAGCCGCGCTTGAAGACCTGAAAGGTGTCTGGCACGAAGTGGACGACAGCACGGTTAAGGCTGGCGAGTTTCTACGTGGATTCGCTAGCCGCTTGGGCGCTCCCGCGCCCCGCCATATTCCGCCGTGGCCCGGCCGCATTCTCGTGGGGAGCTATGACGTAAACTTTTCACTGCATCGACCGTTACTTCAAACAATAAGCTTCGCGGCACTTCCGGCTGGAAGCCCGAGTTCCCGACTTACAAAGAAGGACTCGATCAGATCGTTAGAGATTGGAAGACGGAAGGTTTTCTTTTGTAGTTTATGAATGCTCAAAACCGGCCGCGAATTCGAATAAACTCACGGTCTCTGTAGTAGTATTACTTCTTACAGCAGTTCTCGCAAGAGTATCCGGCCTTGCGGTTGAGAAGCGAACGCTTGCGCTCGACCCCCCCATTGGCAACTTGAGAGCGACCCGTCCCATGCGCTTATAGACGCCCTGCACGTTTGTACGTATGTCGTCGGGGAAGTGGCCTTGAGATAAAGAGGATGCGCATATTCACTCCCGATCACTTATTGGTCTTTCATGTAAATAACGGCATGACGAGGCTAGGTTTCTCACTTCTGGATATCGAATAATAAGGATTTATTCTCCACTATTAGTA
>JBIOKC010000365.1:0-1690 GCA_044451425.1 Thermodesulfobacteriota bacterium | reverse complement strand
TAGGTCAAAGCCTTCCCGCTTAATGACTCTGTCCGTCAGGAAGTGTCTTACACTATCGCTCTCAGCCAAAAGAGCATCAACAACACCCCGCTGGCGACCCTCCAGTCTAATGTCACCGTATGCATCTATATCATTAAGAACGAGCCTGAGCCCTTCCAGTGCCCAGTTTAGAATGCCAGAGCCTTCCTCTTCAATCAGCACCTCGTCAAGGTTCGGTATTTTCCTAACCGGAGGAGGTGACTCAAATCGTACTATCAACAGACGACGCCTCCATGCTTCCACATCTCCATCAAGACTAACTTGTAGCCTCGAATTAGAGGTAACGATGATGCAGAAATCACCCTGGATGGGGAAGCTACCCGTCCCTCCCTTTTGCTCCGCATCGAAGTAATCACCGCCTATCAGCCCCTTGACAACATTGACTCCTTTATCAGATAGGAAATTGCCTCGGACGTCAACTCCGGCGAGTAGGGTTTTGTCACGAAACCGAAAGAGCTCGAACCTTTCACCCAAGTGATTCGTCCGGAGTTGGGTCACGTTAGTGAGCCCGACAAGCTTTTGGATAACTAAGCTGAGGGTTGATTTCCCTGTTCCCGCATTTCCTTCGAGTAGTAATAACCGTTGAATTAGGTTCTTCCCCAGTAGGCAGAGCCCGGTATATTTCTGGATGAGAACAGCATCCTCCGGAGAAACAGCCAGCAGGAGGAAGTGATTCAGAAATTTGGAGCATGTCGCATCCGGGTCATACTGGATAGGTGACTGGTTTCTAGAATGAAATACCGGGGAGAACTCGATGAATTTTTCTTCCCAACTTCCATTGAACGTTAATACACCGTTGCCGACGTGGACGAAGTTACTAGTTTTCTTAAAGGCTTCGCGTTTCTCAGCTAAACCCCTAAGCTGGGCAACGATATTAGTCAGAACTGAGTTTCTCCGTTGTTTTTCTAGAGACGGTAGTCCTATTTCCTGAGAGACTTGATAGATGCGTGCTGAAATTTCTGTTTTTATAAGGTTCTCGGTTATCTTTTCGTAGGTACCTGTGTTCGTATGATAACGAAAAAAATCGTTTTCGGTTGGCTCAAATAGTTCGATATTCTCATGTAAGTGAAGTCCAGCCCAGAAGGTCTCGTTAAGACTGGAGACTTCGCCGTTCTTGTTTACGTAGTAGGGCTGTCCGTATTTAGAAATGAGTTTGGCAAAGCTCTCATCAACAGAATCATCGGGAGAATTTTCTGTGCTCAGTTCGCCGGATTTCCTGTACTCTGCATCACGACATAGACTCTTAAACTCTTCCTGAGTGCCTCCAGCTTCAATCCAGTCTGAGACGTCTTTAACTGCTATTCCATCTTTGTCTGGCATCTCTATGAGCTTGACATTGATTTCTACCGCTAATAGCTCTTTAGCAACATTGTTTGCATGTCTTCGTCCGGGTCCATCCTTGTCTGCGATTACGATTGCCTCTTTACATCCCTTGAGAGAATCTCTATATGAGTCTCGCCACTTACATGCTCCCATTGGGCAGGTAGTAGCTTCGAAGCCGAAGTCTGAAAGGTTGTCTGCGTCCCTCTCTCCCTCGACAATAAAAACGGGTCTGCCATCTTTAATGGTTGAGGCGATTTCCGGTAGGCGATACAGAATGGGGGTAAATTCTTCCAGCCAGACGGCTTTATCATGAGGTCGCTTGTTCTTA
>JBIOKC010000364.1:0-1695 GCA_044451425.1 Thermodesulfobacteriota bacterium | reverse complement strand
GTTTTGAACTAAATGATTCAGAAGACCGCTAGGCCGCGGGGTCGAACGCGCAGCTTCGACGAGACGGGGGCGCTGGAAAAGGCGACTCAGGTGTTCTGGTCGAAAGGCTACGACGGAGTGACGATTGACGATCTCGTCGCCGGGATGGGTGTGGGACGGCCGAGCCTGTATGCCGTCTTTGGGGACAAGCGGGCGATATTCTTGCGCGTCCTTAGGGCGTACGCAGAACGGAAGGGCGCATCAGCCGCGAAGGCACTCCTCTCGCCACAGGGTCTTCGCGACTCGATCGCGGGCTTTCTGAGGTACGCCGTCGAAAGTGCGACCGAGAAAGGGTCCGCCCGGGGCTGCCTTATGATGTGCGTCGCGCCGATTGTGAACGACGCTGAGGTTCAGCGGTTCCTGCAGAGCGCGGTCGCGGGCGGCGCGGCGCTGGTGGAGCGCCGTTTCCGGGACGGGATCAGCGCGGGAGACATCCCGCCTGACTTTCCGGTAGCCGTGCGCGCGATCCAAGTCACGGATTTTGCTCGTGGCCTGACCATGCGTGCGCGGATAGGCACGCCGCGCAAGACGCTCCTCAAAGATGCTGAGGAAGCGGCCAACTTGGTGCTCCTACCGCAGCGTTGAAATACGGTGCCAAGGGGGCGTTTAACGAAGGAAGTGTTATATAGTTAGTGCTTTGACTTACTTCTGAAATTTTTCCTGAATATCGGTCATTTTAATTCCTTAGTCGGTAGAACGCGCCGCTGAGCCGCAAGGCGTTGAGCGGGGTGGAAACCCCGCGTTCGGCGCGCTGTTTGCGTTGACCCGAAACATTTGACCGCGAAGAACAGCAAACGGCGTGACGACAACGCCGCAGCCGGTTCGAGCGGCTTGTTAGATGGCGGTTTTTAGGTTGCGTTTTCATTATTTCTTTGATTATTTTCCTGATTCTTAAATAATTTTTTTTGGTATTCCATTTGGTCATCATAAATACCCAATATAATTGGACCAAATAACCCCTTAATTTTTTCCTCGTGTTCTACAAAATCAAAATATTCTAGGTAGGAAACCCGAATCGCATTTTCTATTTCGAAATTATTTTCGCTGTATTTATTTCCGAGATATTTAAATACTTTTTTTACTTCATTCCAATTATTATTTCGAATTTTTTCTTGTGTGAATCGATAAAGACTTCCGAAATGGAGGTGAAGTAAACCTTCGTCTTCTTCAATTTCCTTGGCTATTTCAGGAAATTCGATTTTTAATTCACTTTCAAATGCCTTTAAATCGAAACTGTGGGTGGGTTGTAGCTCATCGTTATTATTCATGGTTTTTATTTCGTCCATCTAACGCTCGGCTGAGCAGTGAATTTTTGAGGCGTGTGGAAACACGCCGAGCTGGCACAAGCTTGCCCGAAGAGCGGACCCGAACGTGCGCGCAAGCGCCGTGACAGCCGAAAATTCATCTGTTCGAGCCGATTGTTCTGCGGCTATTTATTAACATTATTTTTTTCTATGGCCTTTAAAACGTATTCGATTATGTTTTTAATATGCTTTTGGTTCGCGCCGGATGCTTGTAAATTTACTTCCGATTTTCCGGAAACGGAATATATAGTTATTCCAGTACGCTTAGTTATCCACCAATATAAAACCAAGACCAGTCCAATAAGTATACAGGTAGTCGAATATTGCTGATAAGCTCTTTCTGTATTTGAAT
>JBIOKC010000363.1:0-1702 GCA_044451425.1 Thermodesulfobacteriota bacterium | reverse complement strand
TTATAAATCTATTCATCGATCTGCAGGAAAAGTTCGGACTTACGTACCTCTTTATTTCCCACGACCTCCGTGTGGTGAGACACATAAGCGACAGGGTGGCCGTCATGTATCTCGGGAAAATTGTGGAATTTGCAAAGAGCGGTGAACTTTACAAGAACCCCCTCCATCCCTACACACGCATACTTATTTCTTCGGTCCCTGTCGCCGACCCCGGCAAGAAACGGGAAATGCCCGTCCTAAAGGGCGATGTGCCGAGCCCCATCAATCCCCCCTCCGGCTGCAGCTTCCATCCCCGCTGCCCAATAGCCATAGATAAATGCAGCTCTGCAGAGCCACAATTAAGGGATGCCGGTGGCGGACATCTCGTATCGTGCCACCTTGCCTGACGCTGGCGGACGTTTACTTGCAAATGGCTCATCTTGTATTATTATTTAAAGCCGTTAATTTATAATCGTTATTTGACAAGAGCAGGGGTGATGAAGATCAGGGTATCGGATATAAGGGACGAGGGGCTCCCGATTCATACGCATATGAGCCCCGAATGGCTCGACAATATTCCGGAGCTTTCGTCGGGTGAGGATAATCTCCGGCTCATATCGGACATAGAAGTCGACCTGTTGCTGACAAAATCGCTAAGGGAAATAACCGTGATCGGAGGTTTGAGTTTTTCCCTGGAGACTCCCTGTTCGAGATGTCTTGAGAACACAAGCTTTGATATTAAGGCCGATATCAGGCTCATGCTCTCGCCCGCGGATAAGGTAAAGGACATCGATGACGTCGACCATGAAGTCTACAGAGGCGACGATGTCGACCTCGACGATTACCTGAAGGGTCTTATTGCGGCCTCCCTTCCGGTGAAGGTTGTATGCAGCGAAGATTGCAAGGGACTCTGCCCAAATTGCGGTAAGAATTTGAACAGGGGAAAATGCGAGTGTGAGAATGAATGGGTGGACCCCAGGTTCGCAGCGCTCAGGAAACTTAAAATATGAGATTACAGGGAGAATGAAACAATGGGACTTCCAAAAAGAAAACATTCCAGGTCCAGATCCAGAAAGAACAGAACCCACTATAAGGTAGATAATCCTGGCCTTTCCGTCTGCCAGAACTGCGGAGAACATAAGCCCCCGCATAGAGCATGCCCCGGTTGCGGGTTCCACAAGGGCAAGACATACATAAAAGAGAAGCAGGAAGAGCTTTCATAAAGTATCTTCTCGGCTTTTAAGGAATATTAATCAATGATTGCTTTCGTGTTCCCCGGTCAGGGTTCCCAGTACGTGGGAATGTGCAAAGAGCTTTATGAAGAGTTCGGCACTGCAAGAGATACGTTCGAGGAAGCGAGCGATGCGCTCGGTCTCGACATGGCGGACCTCTGCTTCCGAGGTGATGCCGGCGAGCTTTCTTTGACAGCGAACGCGCAGCCGGCCATACTCACAGCCAGCACCGCAGCACTGAGAGTGCTTTCCGGCGAAACAGGCATAAAACCCGATTTCGTAGCGGGACACAGCCTCGGTGAATACTCCGCGCTAGTAGCTAACGGATCGATGGCTTTCAAAGACGCCGTTTTTGTGGTAAGAAAAAGGGGTGAATTCATGCAAGAAGCCGTCCCTGTGGGCGAGGGTGCTATGTCGGCTGTCCTCGGCCTCGACATCAGGGTAATTGAGGAGATATGCAGTATGATATCGAAAGATTCACAGGTGGTCAG
>JBIOKC010000362.1:0-1704 GCA_044451425.1 Thermodesulfobacteriota bacterium | reverse complement strand
GGATTAAAATCCTTATACTCCCTGATCTTTTTTAATATCTCACATAACTGCGGATGCAGCGTCGGTTCACCACCTATAAGATTTATTAGTTCCCAGCGCCAATTCTGTTCAATAGACTCCGTAACAAACTTCTCTATCTGCTCAAGGGACATGTATTCATTGGCCGGGGCCTGCCTTACCGACCTGTTACAGTTAAAACATGAGAGGGTACAGTTGGTCATTACTTCTATCTCTATCCGCGTTGTATTTGTAAGCCACGGGGTCAGTTTCTTTAACTTGAGTATGATTTTTGGATTTAACAAAAGCGGAAGGTTGTATATTGCCAGCAGTGTTTTCCATAAAAAGAGAGGTGGCCCGGTTTGTTTGGACAGCCTGAAGCAATTCTTAAGTGGTAAGCTGCTCTGCCTCATGCCGCTACCTGCATTTTAGGTAGTGTAGTCCAGTAAACCTCATCCGGGGTCTTGTCGTCAAGGCCTTGATGCCGCCGCCGACTGTTGTAGAACTCGAAATAAGCTGCAAGTCCTTTTCTGGCCTCTGCAATAGAGCCATAGGCCTTCAGATGGATATCTTCGTACTTCACGCTTCTCCATAGTCTCTCTACGAACACATTGTCCACCCAGCGACCTTTACCATCCATGCTGATACTGATGCCTTTGCTGATAAGAATGTCCGTAAAGGCTTCAGATGTGAACTGGCTGCCCTGATCGGTGTTGAATATCTCCGGTGTCCCATACATCCTGATCGCTTCTTCAAGCGCCTCGGTGCAGAAAGAGGCGTCCAACGTATTTGACAGCCGCCACGCCAGCACCCGTCGGCTGGCCCAGTCCATGATCGCCACGAGGTAACAGAAGCCCTTGGCCATTGGAATATACGTTATGTCGGTCGCCCACACGTGATTTGCCCGCCTAATCTCCAGTCCCCGCAGGAGATAGGGATAGACCTTATGCTCCTGATTCGGTTTCGACAGTCTGGGTTTCGGATATAAAGCCCTGATGCCCATCTTCTTCATCAATGTGGCGACATGGCTGCGTCCTGTGTCATGCCCAAGGTCCCGAAGTTCATTGCGTATTCGCCGAATGCCGTAAAACGGATACTTCAGGTGGATCTCATCAATGAGAAGTATAAGTTTTACATCGCGCTCGCTGGTCGGTACCGCCTTGTAGTACAGGCTTGACCGGGACAACTCAAGTATCCGGCTTTGCCGGGTCAGCGGCAAGGCATGCTCAGGGTCTATCATTTTCTTGCGCCCGGCTCGGCTATCCGCCCGAGCGCGACTGATAAAAAATCGTTTTCCATCGCGAGCTGGCCTATCTTGGCATGTAGCTCCTTGATGCACGGCCCTTCTTCTGTCTTCCTCTCCTTGGAAAAGACTTCTTCTGCACGTTCCAAAAGCTGTTTCTTCCACTCAGTGATCTGGTTAGGATGCACTTCAAAGCGCTCCGCCAGCTCAACTATCGTCCGTTCGCCCTTAATTGCCTCCAGCGCTACTTTTGCCTTGAATGCCGCTCCGTGGTTCCTTCTTGGTCTTTTACTCATTCCCTGCTCCTTTTTAGCTCTTATATCACCAACGGCAATTTTCCGCTTCGCCATTTGCGATATTCGGGAATATCAGGCGTTGTCTCAATGTCTGATATCCCCGCAGTTTCTTATTTTAGAGCAGCTTTATCACTTATGTCTCTGTCCAGTTTTTCCCGGCCAGCTCTC
>JBIOKC010000361.1:0-1707 GCA_044451425.1 Thermodesulfobacteriota bacterium | reverse complement strand
TACTGTCTTTACCGTCCCTGCTGTCATATCTCAATGATAACAATTAGTTATGAAAAACAACTCCTGTTTCGATAGTGTCATCTGCTGACATTAAGTCGATACTACCTAAACCGTCGTCTCCCGTCTCTTTCCGTCAATTTATTAACAATTTTTGTTCCTCGTCCACCCCCTCCCCTCTCTCGTTGTTTTCTCTGTGATTCCGTCATACCGTATAACCTCCTGCTTCAAGATATTGAGTCGAGAATCGAAACCCTGAGTACTTCGGACATAATGCAGATTTGATTGTCTTTAAGATTTCTGCTCTATTGAAGTCCCGCGCTTCATACATGCGAATCCCGATGTTAAGCTCAGATAGAGCATCGTCTACAGTTAAGTCGTCGTAAATCTCCCGCAAAGTACACACAGCAGTAAACAAGCGGATATTTCGATTGAGTGGATAGAAAGAATTGAGAAACTGTTTAATTACATCTCGGCAACGACTATTCTCTTCTTTAAACTCGGTACTCTCTTCTTTTGTGTTGTTATTAATATTAGGATTATTTACTACATCTAGGATATTATCCTTATGCACTTTGACTTTAGAATGACGAAATCCATTAGAATTCATTAAAGAAACTAGTCTAGTTTTTCGATGCTTGCCCGTACCGACTACCTCAGTGTGAATCATGTTTTTCTCCCGCATCCACTGCAGAATCCGTTTGAGCGTCCGAACAGGTATACCGATTTCGTCAGCGAGTGTAGATTGATGCATCTCGGAGACGGGATTCCTTTTTAAGTAGTCGATAACCTGCCATACCCTTTCATGTCGGTTGACCCAGTTGCGCTTATCCCTCCGATTAGTCTTAACGAGCCCGGCACGGGCGAAGCAGTCATAGATATTCCGCATGCTCGTAGGTGAAGTGTCCGTCAGGAGTTGAACCTCTGGCTCGTCAGCATACTTTTTATTTTTACGACCTTCCGCTAAGGGGTTCCGTAGAAGCCGTACTATATCGTGTATCACACAGCCGTCAGAACCTAATTCTTTGAAATATTCATGGAGAAGGGACTGAACCTTCTTCCACATCGCTAATTCATTTTTGACGTCCGCAAGCACAGGGACCCTGAGCATCCACTTTAGCTGGAACCTTCCGGGAGAGGTCCGCACTATTGTGCAATACGAAAGTCCTATGTCCACTATTTTCTTTAAAATCGCTTCCGTAGTCGTAGGCCCATCAAGGTCAACGAAAAGACAAGTCACGTACTCGACGTTCTCTCTTGTTCTGCCTCCTTTGCACTTCTTAAACGTAGATACGCAGAGGTATTCCGCCATCTCCAGCTCGTTCGTACGACTCTTGTACCAGTAGTTATAGACTCCCCGAGGCTGGGTCGTAAAAACCTGATAACCGATACCGCCATCGTAACTATGTGCGAGGCACCACTTCGGTTTACTTTTACCTCGGAAGCTTAACTCTTCATAAATACTGTATGAGAGTGGTTCTTTCATATTCTAAATCCTCCGACTTCATAAAAATTATTCTATCAAGCACAGCCGCAGCCGTCTCAAGCAACAACCTCATATATATACTCCGACAGCCGAGAACGTGGAAAACGTGAAAAGCCGTAAATATTGCAGGTTTTCGACTCGCCTCATCTGACCCTTTTGGAGTCAATCCAGC
The DNA here is from genome assembly GCA_044451425.1 of Thermodesulfobacteriota bacterium. Taxonomy (GTDB): domain Bacteria; phylum Desulfobacterota_D; class UBA1144; order Nemesobacterales; family UBA2774; genus 2-12-FULL-53-21. Next base: position 52 of record JBIOKC010000361.1, on the reverse strand, counting down.
CCTCGAACTCAACGGTTTTCACCCTATATGCCCGGCCAATCCGATAAGCCGG
>JBIOKC010000360.1:0-1709 GCA_044451425.1 Thermodesulfobacteriota bacterium | reverse complement strand
ACATACGAGGACTGGCTGCAGATCGACGAGCTTGAGATCGAGATGGGAAAGGCGCAGGGGCGTCCCAGGGTCAAATATACGAGTATAGAAGATATGCTCGAAGCGCTGAAAGCCAAAAAAAAGGCTGCGAACGGCTCTCGAAGCATTCCATGATTACTTAAAGTATTACTTTATCATTGTTCCTAATCTGCCGGAGTTAAAGTCAATATTTTTCTAAGCGGATCGACCTTACGTATTATGAGCCTTATTGTGCTCCCCTCTTCCGGGATCTTGTCCGAGCCGAGGCTGATCGAGGTTTCAAACAGGTAATCGGGCAGGTATACATTCACCCTGGTATCTGTAAAAGAGCTTATGACGCCCTCGATTTGTGTGCCTTCGAGCGATCTGAGGTGCTTGTAGAGCCAGTACCTCTCTCTATGCTTCTCAATGGTTCTTTTATCTCGTATACCTACTTCTATTCTCGGATAGAGGTTTTCAAGCTCCTCCTCCGAGTATGCCGGCTCTCCGTCGACTAGCTCCGAGATTATCTGTCTCTGCATGATAAGGTCGGGATATCTTCTTATAGGGGATGTTACCTGCGTATATACATCCAGGCCGAGAGACATATGGGGCTCCGGGCTGAGCCCTACTCGGGGCGCCCTCAAGTACCTGATTATGCGCACGGCATAAAGGGGGTCGTTCTCGTCGAGCGATTTCGCGTCATCGGGCACGGGCTCGGGCTGTGAGCGGTATATGCCCGGTGACCTCCTTTCCTTGAAAAATCTCCCCGCCATCCTGTTCATGAGTATCATCATTTCGGCTACAACGACATGGGCTACGGAGTTCATAAAGTTCTTCTCGACCTTGATCCGTCCATCTCCGTTCACCTTTATTTTTAACTGCGGAAGCTGGACTATCAGCGCCCCCGCCTCGAGTCTCTTGTTCCTGAGCACGAGGGCGATTTCCCTGAGTCTCATACCCGCGGGGTCATTGAGAAAGAACTCGCTCCCCTGTGTGTAGCTCATATTCTTCCTCACATTTATTACCGAGTTCGAGAATCTGTGGCTCTTTATGTTGCCTACCGCATCGAACATGACGAGAAGCGAAAGCGATGCTCGCTCCGCACCCTCGATGAGGCTCAGCTTCTCTTTTATGAGCCGTGGCGGGAACATATGTATCCGCTTCTCAGGTAGGTAGATGGTTTCGCCGCGCATGCCAGCTTCGTCGTCTGATAAGCTCCATTTGGGGACGACAGCCGCGACGTTAGCGATATGAATCCCTGCCTCGATGCCTTCTGCCGTTTCTCTCACCGACAGCGCGTCGTCTATATCTTCCGTGTTTTCATCGTCGATCGAGAATATTTCAAGGTGCGTCAGGTCTTCGTATCCGTCAGCGGAGGTCTTTTCCACGATCATGTCGTCGACCTCTATCTCCACACCTTCGGGGAAGTCGTTCCTTATCGAGAACCGCCTCAGCATCGGGTCTTCGTCTTCGCCCCATACGCCCGCTTTTATGAGGAACTCGATCGCACCCTCGACGTCCTTAATGCCGATCTCCGACAAGAATGATTTTGCCTCGGGAGAGCGACTGTATTTGTCCAGGTGAGTTACGTACTCCCTGAGCTGATCTATGACCGGGGACATCTCCTTCACCATGTCGGGCATGGGAGCCCTGCCGGCTAATACGCCTTTAGCCCAATTGAGCGCCTTCTCACGCTGTTCCTTCTTTTT
>JBIOKC010000359.1:0-1713 GCA_044451425.1 Thermodesulfobacteriota bacterium | reverse complement strand
GCCCAGGAGCATGTGCTCCGTACTGATGTACTCGTCCCCGAGCGATTTGGCTTCCTTCTCGGCAGCCTTGAAGGCCTTGCTCAGCTCGCGGCTTAAATAGACCTGGTCTGACTCCCCCTGCACCCTGGGGAGCTTGCCGATTTCCCTCTGGGCTATTTCACGTACTATGCCGGTGTTGACCCCGAGCTTCTCGATTATCTGAGTCGGAATACCGCCCTCCGACAGCAGCGCCACGAGCACGTGGGGGATGTCAACGACCTGATTGCTTCCCTCCTGTGCCAGAGACTGCGCATCGGAAAGGGCTTCCTGCGCTTTTATAGTCAGTTTATCGAATTTCATTGTCTCACTCTCTCCGTAAAGTTATCTTTAACTAAATATAGTATTCGTGGCAGGGAATTCAACCCTGAATTATTAAATAATTTGAGACTATTGGAGATGATACGGGTAGTGCGTCGGCGCATACGCGCAATCTGATGAACCACAAAGAACAGCGCCTCCCCGTTTACATTCGAAAAATTAGTACTAATAGTCCTTTGTTGCACGAATAACTTGACTTTTTTTCTCGGAAATAATAATATGGTTGATTGTCTGGTTAGAAAAACATAATTACATAAGGAGGCCGAAATGAGTACATTGATTACTGACGCTCTCCCTCAGGCTAGTCAGGTCCATCCGCTTGATACATTCGAAGCGATAGGCTTGAGGAGATCGATTAGATGGTATGAACCCAACAAGCCTGTCGAGAGATGGAAAATACAGGCTATGCTTGAAGCCGCAAGGATCGCCCCGTCAGCCGGTAACTTCAACGGACAGAGGGGTATAGTGGTTTACAGAGACGAAGACCCGGAGATCTGGGAATTCATCTCGGACTGGAGCCAGGTCACGACGCAGATGGCTCCGATACTTATTTTCTGGTGCTATGACCTGTCGGCGTACGACGTTCAGGGTCAGCAGCTCCACGACCTTATGAGGACGGGAGCCCTCGATAAGGCGCACGGCTGGGAATACGACCGTGTTAACAGACTTTTCCCGCTGCCTGCCCTTCTCCCGGATTTCGTTCTTCATAGACTCGCTTGCATCGACCTGGGCAATGCAATACAAAACTCGATCCTGACAGGTACGTCCCTCGGGCTCGGCTGCTGCCTTAACGGCGCTAGTGGAGGAGCGAGGAGGAACGTGAAGGACAAATTCAACCTACCCCCGTCGTACGTATTCTGCTGGCTGATGACCGTAGGGTATCCGTCGGAAAGCCTCGACGGCGGCGGAACGAGAGGACGTCCCCCGTTCGAAACCATGTTCTTCAAGAGCAAGGTAGGGCAGCCCTTCGAGAGGGACGCCAAGACCGTAGAGCTCCTCAAGGAACTCAAGATGATACAGCAGCCCGGACCTAAGCCCGGAAGGCTCGAGGAGATAAACAAGCTCACGATCAGGTTCGGACTCGGAAAAGAAGCCCTTACAGATTGGAAGCTCACCCCCTCTCAGCTCAACGACTCCGTAAACGCCGTTGACAAGAAGGTCGAGCCCCTGAGCACGGCAGAAGTTGAAGCTTCAGCGGCTGGCGCAAAGGAAGGAGACTTCAAGCTCGTTCCGACGGTGAAGAGAGAGGTCCTCGATCAGTACAGAAAAGAAAAGGGTATCGGCGATACAGACTAAGAAAGAAAAGGAGGTACTAAAAAATGGCAGAAGTAACGATTCAGATACCGGATCCGATAT
>JBIOKC010000358.1:0-1715 GCA_044451425.1 Thermodesulfobacteriota bacterium | reverse complement strand
GTGTAAGCTCCCCTAAAAAGTAGACAGGCTATAAGTAGAACTTTCTGGCAAAATAATGCAGGTCAGGAGGTTCAAATGAAGAAGTCGAGATACAGCGAATCACAGATACTCGGAATACTGAAGGAAGCCGATGCCGGGGTTAAGGTTCAGGACATCTGGCGTACTTACAACATAAGCTCTGCGACGTATTACAAGTGGAAGTCAAAGTACGGTGGCATGGAAGTCTCCGACGTTAAGAAGCTCAAGGAGCTTGAGGGAGAGAACCGGAGGCTAAAGCAGATGTACGGCCGATCTCGGCCTTGAGAATCATGCACTGAAGGACTTGATTGAAAAAAAGCTTTAAGGCCACCCGAGAGGAGGGAAGCGGTAGAGTTTCTGGTGGCTGAGCATAAGCTTACAGTGAGCAGGGCTTGCAGTTGTATGTTCTTATCGAGAGCAGCTTACTACAGGCGTGGGATAGACTAGTCTAAGCGTGACGGGCCTTTAATAGAAGCGCTTAACGTGGTAGTGGGGCAGCACGGCCGGTGGGGTTTTGGAAGTGCTACGGGAGGGTTAGACTTGACGGGCACTCCTGGAATCATAAACGTGTGCATAGGGTGTATTGCGCTATGGGACTGAATTTGAAGCGTAGGACTAAGAAGCGGGTACCAGTACGTGAGCGCCAGAGTATGGAAGTACCCAATGCTCCGAATACAGTCTGGTCGCTTGATTTTATGAGCGATACGCTGTACTCGGGTCGTCGCTTCCGCATACTCAATGTTCTGGACGAGGGTGTGAGGGAGGCGCTGAGTATAGTAATCGACACTTCACTACCTGCTGGAAGGCTGGTAAGGGTAATGGAAGAGCTCAGGGAGTGGAGAGGGATTCCAGGGGCAATTCGCTGTGACAACGGCCCGGAGCTGACTTCCCGGAGTTTCGTTGACTGGTGCGGGGAGCACGGCATCGAGATACTCTACATACAGCCGGGCAAGCCGGTGCAGAATGCGTATATAGAACGTTTTAACAGGACATTCCGTGAGGAGGTGTTAGACGCTTATTTATTCGAAGACCTTGAGCAGGCACAGGATATGGCGAATGACTGGCTCAGGGGTTATAATGAACAGCGTCCACATGAATCGCTCGGAGGGCTGCCGCCAAGCGTGTTCAGGGAAAAAGTAACAACCAAAAGTTCTACTTTAAAACTGTCTACTTAAATGGGAAGCTTACACTGTTATTGGATGAAAATCAGGAAAAACCATGAATTTTTACATATGCGAAGTGAATTTTCAATCAGATAATTGTAAACAATCCGTTTTCCTTATATAGATAAGCTGTTTGCGAGAGCTATGCCTTAAACTTGATTGGAAACATATATGAATTTAAATGGCACGGGATTTTGGACAGGACTTTTAGTTTTATTAGGTAGCGTAATTGCGTTTGTTCTTAAACTGATTAGAAACAAACAATCCCATGAAGATGTTCAGAAAACAGAACAAGATTCCCAAACACAATTACAGCAATCCGTACAACAAGCCGAACAAGCTTTACAGAATGAACTGAATAATATAAACAAATCTGATGATAATAGTTACGAAGATTGGAAAGAATGGAAAAAACAAGTGTCAAGTCCCCGTAAGGCATTCAATCATATTAGTTTGAATTTCTCCTTAACAGCGAAAACAACACCAATTTTTTTCTAATTACAGGCAAAAAAAATTCCGTTGGGGACTCGCCAT
>JBIOKC010000357.1:0-1715 GCA_044451425.1 Thermodesulfobacteriota bacterium | reverse complement strand
GGAGAGTGACATGAGGAGTATTCGTTCGGATCAACGCGCACGCTTCAGCCTAGTTTTAACGGTGGTGATTCTGACCGGATGCGCCAGTTCACAGCCATCGAAGTTCTATCAGTTAAATCCGGTACAGAATCAGATGGCTTCTATCGCTGATGTTCCATCCTCGCGCAACGTGGTCATCGCCGTAGGTCCCGTTCGCATACCCGACTATCTTGACCGGCCTCAGATAGTCACCCGACCAGGCGAGAATGAACTCAAACTTTCGGAATTCCACCGATGGGCCGGTTCTCTTGAGAGCGATGTCTCCCGTTTCCTCGTAGAGGACATCTCCGGCCTCCTGTCTGCCGATCGTTTTTCTGTGGTGCGTTGGGCACCCTATCCGGAGAGTCAGACGCCTGCTTCATACAGAGTCGAAGTGCTTGTGGACCGATTCGAAGGAACGCTTGGTGATTCAGTGCTGCTGAAAGCCCAATGGGAAGTATTCACCCATAACAGGAAATTGGTTCTGAAGAGGGAATCGCTAATCAGAGAACAGATACACGGCGGTAGTTATGATGCGCTCGTTGCCGCGATGAGTAGTGCACTCGAGAGGTTGAGCCGGGACATCGCCTACGGTATAAGGTCTGTTTTCCAGAGGGAGCAAACGGGAGGATGATAGTTTGAGATATCTTGTCTTGACGTGGCCCGGATAGGTGGCTCCCTAAATTCTGACATGCAGTTAAGGTGTAAAATACCGAAATACGGAGGTTCACAGGGTGGGGGAGGGTTTTTCTATGAAGCGAAGCAAGTTTTCAGAGCAGCAAATCGCATTTATTTTCAGGCAAGCGGAGGAAGGTGTTTCCATAGGGGAGGTTCGCAGAAAGTTGGGATTAGTGAGCAGACCTATTACCGCTGGAGGAATAGATATGGAGGTATGATGCCTTCGGAAATGAAATGTCTCAATCAGCTTGAGGAGAGAATGTGCGTTTGAAGAAGCTCGTGACCTATCTATATTTATACAAGGAAATTCTTAAGGAAATAGTCCGAAAAGAGCTCTAAGACCTGGTCTCAGCCGTGTGTTGGTAGATTTCTCACGGACATACTATTGGGTAAGCACACGCAGTACATGTGAGGTATTGAAGATGAGCCGTTCAATGTACTCCTACAAATCCCTGAGCATACCCTACTGAGACTGGAAGGCTGGGTGTTAAATCATAAAAGGGTGCATCGGATATATCGCGAGGAGAGACTTCAGATGAGGAATAAAACGCCAAAGAGGCGTGTTATGGCGAAGCTGAGGGAGGATAGGCAGATGGCAACTGAGCCTAACGAATGCTGGAGTATGGATTTTGTGCACGACCAGCTGTTCTAAGGGAGTAAGATCCGTTATCAGACAGTCCTAGATAATTTCAGCCGTCTTTGTCCGGCCATTTGTGTTCGAAAAAACTACAAAGCTCATGACGTCGTGGAGACACCGGAGAGAGCAGTGAGTATACACGGTTGTCCAAAGTGGATAAGAGTCGAAAATGGGCCTGAGTTTGTATCCAGGGATCTGGACTTCTGGACTTACGCGTAAGGGGTTGTTTTAGATTTCTCAAGACCCGGCAAGCCTACAGACAACGCTTATATAGAGAGTTTTAATAGCAGGTTCCGGCAGGAATGTCTGAGGTGGCATTGGTTAATGGACATGGAAGATGCGGGGTGTATAATAGAGGCGTGGAGGTTAGATCTTTTTATAT
>JBIOKC010000356.1:0-1728 GCA_044451425.1 Thermodesulfobacteriota bacterium | reverse complement strand
GGGGGAGTGTCGTACACTTCGAGGTAGGGGAGCCCGATTTCCCGACGCCTGACGTGATATGCGCCGAAGCCGTTAAAGCGATCACGGTAGGGGATACGAAATATACGCACAGCCTCGGAATTCCGGAGCTTCGAGAAGCAATTTCGGAAGACTATGAAAGGACATACGGAGTGAAGATCTCTCCCGGAAGGGTAGTGGTCACCATGGGCAGCTCGCCCGCGCTATTCCTGACGATGCTCATGCTTATCGATCCGGGTGACGAGGTGATAATCACTGACCCGCATTACGCATGTTACCCTCAGCTCATTAAAATAGCCGGAGGGGTTCCCAGGAGAGTGAGGGTATATGAGGAAGAGGATTATCAGATCGACGTCGGGAGGATAAAAAAGGCCCTTTCACCCCGGACTAAAGCCGTTCTTGTTAATTCGCCGGCCAATCCCACGGGCGCCGTGCTCAGACCGGACGTAATGGGGGATATAGCTTCGCTGGGCGTATTCGTTATCTCTGATGAGATATACCAAGGACTTCAGTACGGCGGGGAGGCGAGAACGATTTTCGAGTACACACAGAACGCGATCACGATAAACGGCTTCTCGAAGCTTTATTCCATGACCGGATGGAGGCTGGGTTATTTTATCGTCCCCGAGGAGTTCGTACGTCCCGCGCAGAAGCTCCAGCAGAACCTCTTCATCTCTCCTAACCCTTTCGTGCAGAGGGCGGGCGTTGCTGCAATAAGGCTCGGGAAGGCCGATGCGATGAGGATGGTGGGAGAATTCGATCACAGGAGAAGGGCGATGATAGAAGGGCTACGCGAGCTCGGGTTCTCGCTTAGAACAGAGCCCCAGGGGGCGTTCTACGTGTTCGTAAACGCTTCGGGCATCGACCGTGACTCCCATAGGCTCGCATTCGATATACTCGAGAACGCTCATGTCGCAGTCACGCCCGGCATAGATTTCGGAGAAGGGGGAGAGGGGTATCTCAGGTTCTCCTACGCCGCCTCGATCCCCGATATCGGAGAGGGAATGAGGAGGTTAGGCGTGTATCTCAACGAAGTGAAAAGCAAATCGCAATGACATTACCGTCGATCGCAGAAATAGATATCAGGGATAAAAAGCTTCTCATCAGGGTCGATTTCGATGTCGCTGTCTCTAAATTCGGGGAAATAGAAGACGCGCGGAAGTTAATACTGGCACTTCCCACGATAAGATATGCCCTGAGTCAGAAAGCGAAAGTGATAATTGCCTCTCACATGAGCGGGGCGGGAGGCAAAATGAGCCGCAAATACTCGCTCGAACCTCTGGGCAGGAAACTTTCCGAGCTCATGAATTGCGAGATATATTTTCCTGAGAACTCAATCGGCGACGCCGTCAAGAAAATATCGGGAGACATGCTGCCGGGATATGTGATGCTGCTCGAGAATCTTGAATTCCATAAGGGCGAGCTTGCAGATAATGCGGAGTTCGCAAGGAAGCTCTCGGAGGTGGCGGAAGTTTTTGTGAACGAGGCTTTCTCGATTTCTCACCAGAAGAGGGCTTCAACGCTCTCTATAACCGAGTACTTCGATATGGTTTGCGTCGGGTTCAGGTTCAAAGAAGAAATCGATAAACTCCGAAGGTTCGAGAATCCCGAGCACCCTTTCACAGTAGTGATCGGAGGGAGATGCACTTCCGGGAAGATAGAGCTAATGGATAGCCTCATGGACAGGGCCGACACCGTTTTGGTAGGTGG
>JBIOKC010000355.1:0-1738 GCA_044451425.1 Thermodesulfobacteriota bacterium | reverse complement strand
TTGTAGGGCAATCTGTGCTTCTCACCTTTTGTCAAGCAGCGTTCAAATGTGAAGCATGATTCCTGTAATATTTCTATTCCGCCTGAACCGGTGTACGGTATCCGTGTGCTGAATGAAGATAGCTGCTGTTGTAATATTGAATCCATTATCTAGTTATTGTCTTAACTCGGATTGGCCACTCCACTCTCTCAGCCACAACAACTCCTCCTTCATGGTTCTTATCATTTTCTCTGTATCCGCATTACCCTTTGGGTTATTGTAGCTCGTAAATGCCTGATGAACTCAAAGAGCGGAACAGGCTTTCATAAAACTGAGTGATGTAGACCCCCCCCAAAGTGTTTAACAGATATTCTACTAGCTTCATTCTACTAAATTCTTAATAGGGAGCAGTTTATTGTTCTCAACTTTCGTCATCTATTCTCAACTTGCTTCATCACTTTAAGGTCAAATCAATAATTATACGGTACAGTATGTCCAGACCGAGTCTGATTCGGTTTTGTATTTTAGGTTTAGAATGACAGGTTTGACAAGACTAGGAGGGGATATATGAAATATCTTGTTATGGGGACCGAAGGCCCCGGGTATTTTTCGCCCGAGGAGGAAGTTGAGGTCCTTGAAAGTGTTGTGATCCCTGCTTTTGATGAGCTGAAGGAGCTCAAGGACGAAGGGACGATCGTGGGGGGTCTTCCGGTAGGGGACCGCGCCTTCGTATTTGTCGCGGAAGCCGATTCCCACGACGATCTCGACCGTATGTTGAGGTCGCTCCCCATATGGGGAGTGCTCGAGTGGGAAGTTGCTCCGCTTCAGGATTTCGAAGCAAGGGCAAAACAAGAGCGGGGGATACTTAAGGGTTTAAAAGCAGAAGGCTGATATTCAAATTGGTTTGTCATACAACCTCGACCTGTACTGATCATTAGTACCTACAGCGGCGCACGGACACACATAAAGAACAGGAACTAACAAAGGCAAGTTAACTCACACAGCGATTCCAACGAACTCTTTAGCAAATTACTTTCTGCCGTTCTCAAATTTATTTTGACAAGCTCGATTTCAAGCTTGTTGAGTTTGCACCCCCCCCGTATATCATGACTCAGGTACGTATGGGTATCGCGGATTGATGCGAGAAATCCGTTCGGGAGGCGTTTGCGCCTTTGAGATACGTTTCAACTGGTGCGGCGTATCTCGGCGGTTGTGGATTACTTTGTGATTTTCTTTATGAATTGTAGCCAGTGAGAGGGGAGCTCATCTTCGTCGAGATGAGCGCCGCCCGAGCATTGGGCGCATGGTCCGCATTCCGTGCATTCCACAAGCCCGATCATGCATTCCTCGGTACAGTGAGAACGCTCTTTATCTTCGACGGGTCCGGGGTTTTTCTTTTTTTCACTCATAACCGTTACAATTAATATATTAGCATATTCCGGAGCGCACGTCTTAGTGCCGCTATTGCAATAAAATTATAGACGATAATGAATATAATATCTTCTTTTCCTTTATGAAAAGAAGCAAATATTATCCGACTGTACAGAATCGGCGTTAAAATAATCTGGAGTTAATGCGTGAAAATGTTTTTGGCATGGGGTAGAATTAAAACATATTAGCGTTAACGAGCGGTTTTTTTAACGCCGATTATATGAATTTCTGGGAAGGAATAGACGAATTTATCGCGCCTTCGGCTAGCAATGATACTTTTCTCTGCTATCATTTATGTGGATGTCAATGTAACCCCCCACCCATAGTC
>JBIOKC010000354.1:0-1762 GCA_044451425.1 Thermodesulfobacteriota bacterium | reverse complement strand
GGACCGGGGCGCTCGGCTAAAGGCCGGGGGAATACACAATCGTGAGAAGCTCGTATTACAGACGTGAATGGGCATCATGTATTGTATTGGTTAATCCGAGGGGAAGCTCGACGGTCTCTCTTTCATTAAGAGGGACTTATACCGATCTCCAAACGGGATATTCAGTTTCAAGCGTTACGCTTTCGGCGGGAACTGCGAAAATATTATATCAATAAGGGGAAGTATGAAGATAAAATCAATCGGAGTTTTTACCTTGATTATGTTCTTTTCTGCAAGCTGCATATTCCCAAGCTTACTACCTACTCCTACTCCGAAGTTATGCTTTTTCATGGCTGCGCTTCAAACGAACTAATCCTTCTCCCAAACCCATGCCGACAAATACACCGGCGCCGACTCCGATACCGATTATTACACCGATTCCTATCCCAATACCTGCACCGACTCAATCTCCCGAAACCTCCGGGCCAACTATCGATATTGCATGTACTACTTACTCTCTTCCGAATAAAAATGTCGCGAGTAGGTCACAGCTCGGTAAGGCGGATAAGATTGAATCGAATTGCTCTATAGTCCTTGACTGGTTCAAGGCAGTACCTTCTCAAAGATGGTGTCCTTATATACGTTCCGGCAATTCAAGCGTTAAGAACTGCGGACCTTATATGAACTGGGGAGGGATCAATCAGATGGGAAAATGGTACTCGTTAGTTGCCAATCAGCCGGGGTGGCTATTAAGAGATTCTGCCGGGAACATAGTGATGAATATAGATATTTCCGGCGAAGCCATTACTGACCCTGCAAATAAAGATTATGGCAACTGGTGGCTTTCTTTAATAAATCGAGTGCCATCAGCAATCCCAGGCGGCTATTAGGGAACCTATCTGGATAAAGGCTGGAACATGGTCATCCTCGATCACTTTGCCGTCTGCGCTACACGGTTGTGGAACAGGGTTCCCGCAAATTATCATTGCGATATAAGAAGAGCGGGAGTTATCGCTACCATGAAGGATATTTACCCGAAGGCGAGCGCCGCCGAAATCAAGCTCTTTGGCAATATATGGAGCGATGTGGAGAGCCAATATTTCACCAGGCCAATATACCCGCAATTGATGGATTACTTAGACTACGCGTTCTTTGAGACATGGACTTATAAATTAGACGGCAAGACGCCGGAGACGGAGGCCGTGTGGCTCATAAGAATCAAGACCGCTCAGGATCTGGTGAAGAATAGAAGGGCTGAACCCGTAGTTAATACGGACCTTGGCAATTACTGGTACGCGCTTTCTTCACTCCTCCTGGTAAGGGAAGATGGGAGGGGTATTGCATGGTCACAGAAGCTGCCGCCTGACGACGTGCTGGAAAAAGTATGCGGCCTTGACCTGGGCGCGTTTCTCGAAGATTTTCGAAAATGGGGCGTCGTTTATCAGAGGGAGTGGACGAAGGGGAAGTTGGTGGTGAACCCGAGTGACTCTATCTCGTATTTCGTATCGCTCGAAGGTATTTATACTTATCTAGAGACCGGGAAGACTGTCCAGGGAATTACGCTGCCGCCGAAAACCGGGAAGATTTTTATGAAGTATTAAGTGGGGTTAGATTCAAGGTTTTTCCTGAAAGACAAGCTGACGTGCACACCTGACCCTGACCCTCGGATCTCTTTAAGTTAAGGCGTACGAATGCGTACTTGCTCCCATTTGTTCTTATTCTAAGGAGGGAATCGGAGGGTAAATTGAGGTTAGTTATTGGATGACGTTGATGAGGTTGACGC
>JBIOKC010000353.1:0-1808 GCA_044451425.1 Thermodesulfobacteriota bacterium | reverse complement strand
GCGTTAATAGATTCCCGCGCTGCCAAGACATCGTTCTCCGATAAGGCAAGACCCTGATATATGTCCCCCGTCTTCGTCATTAATCTCGCGTGCTCCTCGGGAAAATTTTCAGGCGTGTAAAAGAGGAGAGCTTCCCGGAAGGCTTCGAGCGCGTTCAATAAGGTCTCACGTCGGTCATCATGACGAGCGAGGTTGGAATAGGCGGTGCCGAGATTGTATGCCACGAGCGCGCACTCCGGAGGAGAAATTACGCTCCTCCCGGAGGAAAGTGCCTCAATTAGCGAGCTCACAGCCGCTTCCCCGTGCTCACACTCCCCTGTCAGGCGAGAGAGTGTGTCGAGCGCGACCCCAAGGTTGTTGCGGACGGCGGTAAACTCGTGCGGGTACTTGTCGGCGGTAAACAGACCGAGAACCTTTCTGTAAATTCCCGTGGCCTCCTCGATCTTCTCCTTCTCCCCCACGAAAAAAGCATATCGGACGAGACTGTCGGCGAGCTTCTTTCCCGTTAGGCCCGCGAACAGTCCCGACTCCTTACGCTCGAGTATCCGTTCATAAATGCCTGAGCACTTCCTGGAATACTCGCGTATGAGCGTCTCGTCATCCTCCGTCTCAAGGAGTCCCGAATATAGTGATGCGAGACAGCTCAGGATCCGCGAAGGGACGAGAACGCCCGCGTTCGATTCCCATGCGTCGAGTGCAATGCACATTTCATCGAGATTCGCGAAGTCGTACCCGTTTCTCGAAGTACAGCATTCGCAGAGCCTGAGGACAATTATGCGCAAACTTTCGGTCTCCTCCGCTCCCTGATTCTCGACGGTCCTGAGACAATCGTACATGTAACTCTCCATAATCCCGGGGAGAGCTTCCTGTAATTTTTCTCTGATAGCATTCTCGGAATATATTCCCTGCTCTTCGATATCGGGAGAAGAGTCAAGCTCGATGCTTTCTTTCAAATGACCGTTCAGAATTCTTTCGCAGCAAAAGCGTGACGAATCGGAACCGCGTCCCGGCTCCAAGTCCGCAGCACTCACAGAGCTTCCCTCTTCTCGGACGCCGTCCGTGTCTTTATCGAGAGGAGACATGCCTCTTGCGCCGATGGTGAGTATTATCTTCCCCCCACCCCTCAGAAAACCGAGCTGATAGAGTTCGTCAGGGCCCATTCCGTCGAGAATAAGAACGCCTAACAGGCATCCCCTGGCGAACTCTTCGAAGCGGTCTGCGTAATGCCCGTTTAAGTGGCTGTAATCGGATAGTAAATTGAGCTGAATCCCCTTTTCGTGGAGATATTTTCTGAGAGGTTCCAATAACTCGCGGATATTACCTGTATCACGCCTGGCCCCGTGCAAAACGACACATGTGAGCTCGCTGTCATTACCGATAAGTCCGGAGCTCTTCCCGGTTCTCCTCGACCCGGATGTAGTTCCGCCTAACATTTTCCTTATCCCATAAACAGTTTCCGGAAACGGCTGCCGATTAAATAAACCGGCGCAACATTATGACGCCACCACGGATTTACCTGCAAACAGTCCGAGAGGAGGGTTCCTGAAGACACAGTGCCGTCAAAGACACATATGAGGAAAACGACTTAAATCATGTCCCGACTTCGGCAGCCCAGCCACCATAATGCTCGATACGAAAGCATAAAGGCCTGTGACTTTGCGTCCCACCCTTTCGAATGGTTTGCCTTTTCGGTCATGGAAAATTATGACCCCGACAATATGAAAATCTATATCCGCCCCCCGCAAATGTCAACATAATTCTAGCAATATTTGCATCTTAGATACGACTGGGCTCGAGTAAGCTTGATT
>JBIOKC010000352.1:0-1813 GCA_044451425.1 Thermodesulfobacteriota bacterium | reverse complement strand
GCTCTAGGGTGTAGGGTCTGTTGAGTAATCCAAAGGATGAAGCGAGGAAAAAGGTCTCATAGCCAAACTTCTCAACGATGTTTCGCTTATTTCCCTCGGTAAGGATGAGTGGTCCACGACTAAACGCGTTGGTGCCGAATACAGAATGTAGTCCTCCAGCGAAAGCGGTCTCTTTCCCTGGGAGGACGCTTCTGTTTTTTCGGATGAGCTCAAATGTGGCCATAAGGTGGTCGTGGAGAGATCCGGAGGTATGGCGTATGTCTGTAGCTCCGACCGAGAGAAGGTATGAACATAGGAGCTCGTAATCCTCGTCTCTTCTGTCACGGAATTTCGCGACAAAAACGAGACGAAGGTCGTTACACTTCCTCGAGACTCCGCGGGCAGCGTGGAGTACCTTAGAGTCGAATACGACTCCGAGATTCCTTCTGGGAAGAACCGCTTGAGCGATACCTCCATCGGGTTCTGGAGAGAGAAATACAGTCTCTCCTGCCCAGTCCGCCACCCACTCTCGGCAAAGGTATATGACCACTGTCGTCTCGTCGTCCCGCCTTGAGTCAGCGTGAAAATAACCTTCTGTGCCGTATGTATAGCCATTGATGTAACACCGTATGAGTATCTTGTCTTTGAGACCGTAGGCCGCGGCGGAGGTCAGGTGGTCGATGATGTCTTTGCCGCACCCGTTCTCACCGTTCAGGCGAAAACGAAGGTCGGCAGAGTTCTGCTCGTTACCGCCGACAAGGTCGACGTTCCAGTGACCGTGCGCGTCGGAGTTCTTATGAGACTTCCAGCCGTAGCGAAGAGGAACCCTCTGAAACTCGGCAAGAGCCTTGGTGTACAGGTCCTCTGGTAGGATAGGACAGTGCTGTCGAGCGAGGATCATTTTCTCCCCCGAAGCATTGATTCCGCTATGTGGTTGAGCTGGTCCTCTGAGAGGATAAGCATCGCTTCCCGGGCACGCTCTCTGTTGTAGGAGAAATACTCCATCACTATCTTGAGGAGCTCCTCGTCTTCCTTCTTCGGCCATTTTGCCCAGCGCTTCTTCTTACGGATGGAGTTGAGGAGGTAGTCGTACTGAAGGACAGGGTCGAGGTCTCGAAGGACGTTCATCTCCTGGGCGTACATGATGGTGTCCGGGAACAGCGAGAGGCCGCGGTTCACGATGAACGCGTTGTACTCTTTCTCGTTGTCGAAGTCTATGATCCGCTCTTTGGTGTCAGTGACGGAGCGAATGATGTCGAACGGGGTCACTAAAAACCCCCTGAACCAACTACCGTCATTTCCGTTCTTACTGTCGGTATAGTGTGCTGAGGATCTTCAATGTTGTCTATGCAACACTCATAATATCCCATAGGAAGTCGTTGCAATGGAATCACTCCTGTCAAAATCACAGACCCGACAATAACTTTATCGAGCTTAATTCCTAAAGATATACGCTCATTTTCAAAATTGATCACCGCATTCTCAATTTTTTTGTAGTGATCATATTCGTGGAATTGCTTTGGTTCTCTGAACCAGCGTTTCAATTTAAGAATAGTGTGTTCAACATGAATAACCGGTTGTTTGATGAAATGTATCATTTGAGCTCCCTGATGAACGCGTTGTACTCTTTCTCGTTCTCAAAGTCTATGATCCGTTCCTTGGTGTCTGTTACTGAGCGGATGATGTCGAAGGGTGTCATCAGTAGTATATCGGCCGATGTGGGTCGCCATATTTCCAGTCATCATACATCATTGAGCACGATGCAATTAAACAGAAGCCTAAACAAATAAGGATAGCCCAAGCTTGAATGTTCATTTGAACTCGCCAATAATCT
>JBIOKC010000351.1:0-1828 GCA_044451425.1 Thermodesulfobacteriota bacterium | reverse complement strand
CCCTCATGGCGAAGTGTATGCCGTCCAGCACCCAGCCCTCGCCGACCCACCTGTTTATGACCTTCTCCAGCTCCTCATCCGTAACGAGGGCAACTTCCACGACTTTATAACTCGTATATTCCATATCTTATTTCCGGGAGCTGCCTAGAACCCTGGCCGCTTCCCTTGCGTGGTAGGTGATTATGAGATCGGCCCCGGCCCTCTTGATGCTCGTCAGAATCTCCATCATAACCAGCTCTTCGTCGATCCATCCCATACGCCCTGCAGCTTTCACCATAGAATACTCCCCGCTAACGTTGTATGCCGCAATCGGGTGGTCGAAGCCCTCCCTGGCGGCCCTTATCACGTCCAGATAGGAAAGCGCGGGCTTTATCATCACTATATCCGCCCCTTCCTCTATATCGAGCGCGATCTCCCTCATCGCTTCCCTCACATTGCGGTGGTCCATCTGGTAGCCCTTCCTGTCCCCAAACTGAGGAGGGGACTCGGCGGCGTCTCTGAAGGGTCCGTAAAAAGAAGAGGCGTATTTCGCAGAGTATGACATTATAGGCGTGTTCTCAAATCCGCTGTCATCGAGTATGTCCCTTATGACACCGACGCGGCCGTCCATCATATCAGAAGGGGCCACAATATCCGCGCCCGCCTCCGCGTGAGAAAGCGCCATCTTGGCCAGGTACTCGACTGTTTCGTCGTTGTCCACATGGCCGTCCTTGATAATACCGCAGTGACCATGGCTCGTATATTCGCACATACAGACGTCTGTGATCAGAACGATGTCTTTGGCTTTCTTTTTCAGCTCTCTGAGCGCCTTCTGTATTATCCCGTCAGGGTCGTAACCTTGAGAGCCAGTCTCGTCCTTCTTCTCCGGTATCCCGAAAAGGAGTATTGAATTAACACCCTGCTTCTCCGCTTCGAGCGCCTCCTTTACGATATTGTCTATAGACTGCTTATAGATACCGGGCATCGAGCTCACTTCTACTCTTGCTCCCTTACCCGACATGACGAACATCGGGTATATGAGCTCCCCAGCCGATATATCGGTCTCTGATACCATCTCTCTCAGGCGCTCGTTTTTTCGCAACCTTCTCGGACGGTAGGCGGGGAAGTACATTAAAGAGTATTGTAATTGCTTAAAGGTGGTTAAGTCAATAAAAAACCTGTCGTTTGTGGAGATAAATTTTTGATGTTTTCGGGCTTTTGTATATTATTAATCCTTGGCAAAATTCCTGCGGATAAATAAAATGGACGAGAATAAGGACAGCAAGAGTCTCGATTTCATAAGAGCAATCATAGAGGAAGACTTAGAGAACGGAAAGTACGGCGGGAGGGTCGCGACGAGATTCCCCCCCGAGCCCAACGGCTATCTCCACATAGGGCACGCAAAGTCGATCTGCCTGAACTTTGGCGCGGCCGAGGAATACGGCGGGACATGTAATCTAAGGTTCGACGATACGAACCCTGCGAAGGAAGACACGGAATACGTCGAATCCATAATGAACGACGTAAAGTGGCTGGGTTTCGACTGGGACGACAGACTCTTCCACGCATCCGATTACTTCCGGCAACTATACGACTACGCGGTTGAGCTTATAAAGGACGGGAAGGCCTACGTAGACAGTCTGGGCCCCGATCAGATAAGGGAATACAGGGGCACGCTTAACGAGCCCGGAAGGGAGAGCCCTTATCGAAACAGGTCCGTTGAAGAAAACCTCGACCTTTTCGAGCGTATGAAAAAGGGCGAATTCGAGGAGGGCGCGCACGTGCTCCGAGCGAAGATAGACATGTCCTCGGGCAACATAAACATGCGCGACCCCGTCATGTACAGGGT
>JBIOKC010000350.1:0-1829 GCA_044451425.1 Thermodesulfobacteriota bacterium | reverse complement strand
TGCTTCGACCATTTTCATCGTACGGTCGCCTACTAGCGTGATTGTACCCTCAACAGTGCCGGACGAGCCTTCCATATACTGCGGGATATACTGACGGCGCTGGAGTTCGTTCTCGTCCTGCTGAGCGGCCGAGTCCTGCATCTGGCCGTGGAAGTCTTCCTCCACGGCATTTGCACCATACCCGTTGTTTTGAATCCGGTCCGGCTGGCTCTTATAGTCGCCATGCGAGGGCGGAGCCGGTGCAAGTTGTGCATTCGACGAAACGCCGAATCCGGTCACCGCCACAAAGAGGCCTGCTGCTGTATAAGTTAAGATCCTTTTCATGATTCAACACCTCCTGTGTTTAGTTTTGAAACGATCTTAAACACTCAATATTGCAACCGATGTGCCAAGGTTCACAAAAAAATAAATGTGTGTGAATGCAGACGGTTACGGGAGATAGGTAAAATCTTTCCTTGCCTCAGAAGTGAATTTGTATAGATTCAAACGGTATGGGGTGTCTTATAACAAACAATACTATAGCGGAAATTAGATATATGTCAGTCTCATATTGCTCCCATTTAGAAGCAATTAGAATTAGGCTAATAAAATAGCTGTAAAGCTCAGTTGGGGGGGAGCAGTATACCGGCAATAAAGATAATCCATATTAGTATTGGGGTATAGAAGTGCTAATTTAACCCCGAAAAGTTATATTCGCATTCTCACATTACCAGATATTCGAAAAATCTCACAATCGCTATATCGCATACATCAAAGCGGTAATCATTAGCAATAACAGGGTCATATGCAAGGGGGGTCTGGGGATATTGAGTTCTACTATCGTATATTAACCGCCTCCTTACTCGGGTCATTATGTCGTGAAATTCGTAGGCCAATCAGGAGATTATATGAGGATTTTATGAAGCGTTTACGGAGGATTGGCTTATTTTTGTAGAGGGGTCTATATAAATAGCATACTGTAATTTGATACATCAGTGAGTTACAAATATAGTATATGAAAGGTACATACAACTAAACTACAAAGGTGGATTATGGACAATATAGATGTAATAGAGGAAACGAAGAAGAAACGGCAGAATATCCGGCTGCCTAAGTGGTATAGGGTAGTTCGGTTCGTCAGAAGGACTCAGGTTCCGCGAGAATTCAGAGCTGTATTCGACATAGAGTCCGACCCTCAGTATAGGAATATAGACCTTACAGAGAAAGTCTCAATCGCGAACGATAAAGCCGAAGTTTGGACGAAGGGAGAGGAATACGAAGTCATCACCGAGGAATCCTACCTTAGCGCCTTAGCATATATAAACGGGCATCATCAAGTCAAAGAGGCTTCTCAGATTCTGTATCAGAATTTAAAGATGTCGAACGCCATGCGGGACAATTTCGATATTCTCGTGGAGAAGGCTATGGCCCACCCCGACCCGACCAAGATGATTAATTTGTCCAGAGAAATAAGGCGTGTGAATGAGCACTACTCATTTATGAATGAAAACAAGCTCCAGCAATTGAATAAAAGAAACGCAAAGAAAGACGAGCCGAAACCGCATGAGTTTCACTTGCCGAAGTATATGCGGGACGCAATGAAGAAACAAGGCGTGGAGATAGAAGCCTTGGAGGACGATGAGAGTGAAGGTTAGAGTATATGCCGGAGTATCAAGGGGACATACGGAATATATAACAGTATATGTTGCCACATTTTCTTGGGCTCTAATCCCCACTCCTTCCAACTAAGGGTGGCTAAAAGTAACAAGAGGGCTTCTGGGAATGTTTGTGAACTCCGGTAAGGCCGGTGCAGAATGCCTTTATCGAACGCTTTAACAGAACATTCCGTG
>JBIOKC010000349.1:0-1841 GCA_044451425.1 Thermodesulfobacteriota bacterium | reverse complement strand
GTATGACCGTAAGGACATATGGACGAAATACAAGTGAGAATGTCGGCATAAGTAGCGAAAACATTGGTGAGAATCCAATGCACCGAAAGTCTAAGGTTTCCCACGGAAGGTTCGTCCGCGTGGGGTTAGTCGGGTCCTAAGATGAGGCTGAAAGGCGTAGTCGATGGATAACAGGTTGATATTCCTGTACCGCTGAATTATGACAAAGACACTAAGGGAGGACGCAGGAGGTTACGTCAGCTAGCGGATGGAAATGCTAGTTTAAGCGAATAGGAAGGGTCTATAGGCAAATCCGTAGATTTAATTCTGAGACGTGATGACGAGGGGCTACGGCCCTGAAGTGACTAACACCAGACTGCCAGGAAAATTCTCGTAGTGAGTGGTTTAGTGCCCGTACCGTAAACCGACACAGGTAGACAGGTAGAGAATACTAAGGTGCGCGAGCTAACTCTCGTTAAGGAACTCGGCAAAATAACCTCGTAACTTCGGAAGAAGAGGTACCATATTAGAGTGAAGGGAGAGACACCCGGAGCTTGAGGTGGTTGCAACGGAGAGTCCCAAGCAACTGTTTAACAAAAACACAGGTCTGTGCAAAATCGTAAGATGAAGTATACGGGCTGACGCCTGCCCAGTGCCGGAAGGTTAATAGGAGATGTCAACGCAAGTGAAGCATAGAATTGAAGCCCCGGTGAACGGCGGCCGTAACTATAACGGTCCTAAGGTAGCGAAATTCCTTGTCAGGTAAGTTCTGACCCGCACGAAAGGCGTAATGATTTGGGAACTGTCTCAACGAGAGGCTCGGCGAAATTGGATTAGCTGTGAAGATACGGCTTACTCATACCAGGACAGAAAGACCCCATGGAGCTTTACTGTAGCTTGTCATTGAGTTTGGGGCTTGCATGTGCAGGATAGGTGGGAGACTTTGATACCAAGGCGTCAGCTTTGGAGGAGTCAACGGTGAGATACCACTCTTGCAAGCTTTAGATTCTAACCTGTACCCGTAATCCGGGACAGGAACAGTGGCTGGTAGGCAGTTTGACTGGGGCGGTCGCCTCCTAAAGAGTAACGGAGGCGCCCAAAGGTTCCCTCAGGCTGGATGGAAATCAGCCATAGAGTGTAAAGGCATAAGGGAGCTTAACTGTGAGACCAACAAGTCGAACAGATACGAAAGTAGGGCTTAGTGATCCGACGGTAGTGCGTGGAAGCGCCGTCGCTCAACGGATAAAAGTTACCCTGGGGATAACAGGCTGATCTCCCCCAAGAGTCCACATCGACGGGGAGGTTTGGCACCTCGATGTCGGCTCGTCGCAACCTGGGGCGGTAGTACGTCCCAAGGGTTGGGCTGTTCGCCCATTAAAGCGGTACGTGAGCTGGGTTCAGAACGTCGTGAGACAGTTCGGTCCATATCCGGTATGAGCGCAAGAGAATTGAGAGGAGCCGTCCTTAGTACGAGAGGACCGGGACGGACCAACCGCCGGTGTACGAGTGGTGTCGCCAGATGCCAATGCTCGGTAGCTGCGTTGGGAGCGGATAAGCGCTGAAAGCATATAAGTGCGAAGCCCACCTCAAGATGAGTTCTCTCACTGCGTTAAGCAGGTAAGGTCCCCCGAAGATAATGGGGTTGATAGGCTGCAAGTTGAAGGATGGTAACATCTGTAGCTGAGCAGTACTAATAGACCGAGGGTTTGACCTATCATATTGATTATGTTATTTGTACATTTAAAAAAGTGAACAGTGAGGAGTGAGCAGGAAGAAAAGAAATTTTCAGAATAATCATTATTTACTTTAACTATTCACTATTAACTGATTTTATTCAGATTTATTTAAACTCAAAACAAAAG
>JBIOKC010000348.1:0-1845 GCA_044451425.1 Thermodesulfobacteriota bacterium | reverse complement strand
GCCTTATTTACAATCATTCAGGGGCGACCGATTGTGCGCTCGCTTACAATCGTTATTCGGGAATGACAGAACGGAAACATATGATTGCGGCTGCTGCTTGCACTCTCACACAATGACAAACATAATTAATATCGTTGACGAAAAAACCTGAACCCCGAATCTTCTCGATCGGGCATTCGAATAGAAAGCTCGGAGAGTTTATATCCATTCTCAAAAACTACGGCATAGAAGCTCTCGCCGATATAAGGAGCTATCCGCACTCGAAGCGCAATCCGCATTTCGACAGGGAGCTGCTCGAAAGGGAGCTTCCGGTGGAAGGGATAGAGTACGTATGGATTAGGGAATTAGGCGGGATGCGCGAGGGCGGATACGAGGAGCACATGAAGACGGACGACTTCTCACGCGGGCTTGCGGCTCTCATCTTGATCGGGGGAGAGAAAAAGACGGTGTTCATGTGCTCGGAGCTCGACTGGAGGAGCTGTCACAGGAGCTTCGTATCTCAGGCGGTCCACAACCTCGGCCGGGAGGTCGTGCACATTTACGATGAGAGCGAATCGGAAGCCCACTCAGGCCTATTTTGATTCCTGCCCGGCGGGTGCGGGCGACGGCCGGGGCTTAACCTTCTTCGCGTCATTCGGATTATAGCCGCAAACGAAATCCGATACATAACGACTCACGGAATTTTCAGGAATTTTACTCTTATTGGTTCCGACGTTCTCCATGTAGACCATCTTCCCGAGCGAGTCGTAGAACTTCGAGGACTTATATGCATAGGTATTACCGGCGCAATCAATTGCGGAGGCTATCAGGACTTCCCTGTATATAAGCCCGTCCGTATCTTTCTGGTCCTCATCGAATATGAGCCTGCTCCACGAATAAACCTCGCCGTCAATCGTGTTGATTGTGGATGTGTCCACATAGAGGGCGAATTTCCTCTCGGCTTTCACGTTCTTCACGAGGAACCATGACTCGCTGTCATGGGACGCGGCAGGCGCAGCATCCTCAAGCGGGCTTTCCGTAGAACCGGTCCGGGACTCCTCCTCGGCCGAAATTGAAGCGACATTCCTTTCACTCTCGTCAGTTCCGTCCGGAATGGAAACCCCTGGGGTTACCGCGTCAGTGTTGATGGCCGGCTCCTCCACTTCCTTCCCAGTGCATGATAAAATCGGCGCCGCCAGACATAAAGCGAGTAATATCACGGCGGGCTTGCCGCCCGTCAATCGGGCCGTTTTCCGTTTGAGAACAGACAATATGGTTATCGCGCATTTCGTAACTCTAATCATCAGAACAATTCTTACCCCCTTTCTCAGCCCTTCTCGAAGATCGCGGTACCGGGAATCGCAGGGCACGGATACAATCCGCGGACATGCAGTTTCCCGGTTTTAATTCGACGTTTTAATCGACGAGCGTCAGTAGCCGCTGTCCTGGGTCTGATTCTTGGGCTGGGTGGGCTGCCCGCTCCCATTATTTCCATTGACGCCGCCAGGCCGAGGGGACCGGCGCATGTCGCGATTCCTCAGCTGGATTAGGTCGTTCCGATACCTGTACTGCGACTCACTCAGAGTCTGATACTTTTCCTTACCGATCGTGTCTCTCAGAGTCGCGAGAGCGTCGACATAGCGATCCATAACCTTTGTCATTTCAGCGTTCGCGCTATCCATCTCCTTCTTGACCTTGGCGGGATCAAAAGAAGGGTCCCGGAGCATTTTCTGGATATCCATGTTTGACTGTCTGATGCCGGTCTCCGCCACTGATATAGGTGTTAGATATTTTTCACGAAGACCCGACACAGCTTTCTTCTGGTCCGCTGTGATATCCATATCCATGGCACCTATAATCATAGAG
>JBIOKC010000347.1:0-1850 GCA_044451425.1 Thermodesulfobacteriota bacterium | reverse complement strand
CTCTGCTCCATTGATTTTAATAATTTTCATCAATTTTCATGCTTCCGTTGGTATGAATAATGTAACAAATTTATGATGTTAACTCATCCGCAAGCCCTTAAACACACCTAGGGCCGGAAGATTCTTAACCTCTTTAAAGAGCTTCTATTGAAGCGAGATGGTTAATTAAGCTTTAGCTGTTTCCTGATCTTGTTAAGGTCGAAATAAGGCTCGCCTCTCATCTTGGCGTGTTCATATAAACTCTCGAGTTCAATTAAAACGAGATCAAGTTCCTTTCTCCCTTCCGATGTTTTCGCCGCTTCTCTGGGGGTTTTGCCATTCAGTGCCCGAAGCGGCTGGTCTATCCAGTCGGCATAGTGCTCGTCGAGTTTTTTCTCTAACTCCTTCAAACTTTTCACGCCCGGAGGGAGCTTGTTCAATCTCATCTTTTCCTGTTTATCTTTTCGTATATAAGAATCAGGGCCCTTTGTCCGGTCCTCCAGATGGTCTATATTACCCCCGAGCTCCTTCTCAATCATAGATTTGGCCTTGATAAGCATACTGTGGGAGTACGACTCGATTTTAATTCTGTTATCCGCTATCTCCAGAGAACCCAAGATTTCGTTCCCGTTTTCATTTTCCAGGCTGAATATACTGATCTCGTCATCCGGCCCGCTTACTTGCTTAAGCCATTTGATACTTCCTATTTTTTTCATCACTTCGGAGTCGTCTTTTACGAGATAGATGGCCGATGCCAGGACGAGCTCTTCTCCCTGTGGAGTGATGAATTGAGGGTTATTCGCCAGGTCTTCCGCGTAGTTGGACATATGAAAACCCCAGTCTCTCAGGTAATTGTTCTTATCTCTATCCTGGCCCCGGGACTTTCTGTACGCTTTAAAATCGATTTCGAAATAATCGGCTATCAAATTTTTAAAGGCTGCCGGGTATACCGATATCACTCCCGAGAAATATGTATGGTCGCCGGCTTTGAGCGGCCTCGCGCCTATTATATCCGAGCGTTTGAGCTTCTTGGACGACGAGTAGTCGTAGACCGTGAGTTCTTTCTTAAGTATGAGGTCGCTGATTTTGCAGCATTTCCCCGGCACGACCTCATCGACTTCATAGTAGCTGAACACGCTTTCGAGCCATCCCCTGATTATGGCTTCCTCAGCCTCGGAAAGCGTTTCTTTCTCTTCTGCGTAGAACCGTTCGATTACCCTCTCGCCGCTGTCAAGGAGCTTGAAATCGTAGAGGAACCAGTCGAAGAATTTTTCGAAGGTAAGATCATCTACGTTATCCTCTGTTATCTCCGCGCCGATGAAGTCGGGTTCGTCCTTCCAGATATAAAAGGCTTCTCCCATCTGCGATTGTATCTCGGGGCGCTCCGTGTACTCGACGAGCTTCATGCGGAGCTCTTTCTCTGCCTGATCGAATTTATACTGAGCTATGTCTATCACGTAATCAGTCATGATAGGAAATTATATTTTGACTGAACATGGTGTCAACCAATCGTGCTGCCCGCCGGTCCCAGAACTCTAATATTTCGTTTAGGGCAGCTTTCCGAATTTCCTCTCTAGATACTCGCCTCTGTATTCGAATATATAGTTGAGTTGCTTCTTCACTATCAATTCATGTGCGATTTTTCCTATGGGGCCCATCGGCAGAACGTAGTGTACGAGGTCTATGACCTCCGCGCCGCCTTCTATTTCTCTGAATTTATGTTGATGGTGTCAGAGCTTATAGGGGCCCATGCGCTGATCGTCGACGAAGAATTCCGGGTCGCGCACTTGAGTTATTTCCGTAACCCATTTGATCGGTACCCCGGCAAACGATGATACCTTGTAGGTCAAAATCAGGCCGGGTTAGATCTT
>JBIOKC010000346.1:0-1851 GCA_044451425.1 Thermodesulfobacteriota bacterium | reverse complement strand
TTATTTCGTAGTGGAGAGTTGAGAACGGAGAGTGGCGAGTTGATGGGTGGCAAATAGTTGTTGAAACAGATAATATTATGTTTCGTATTAATTCAAACTTGATTATTATGCAGAATCTTGTATTGTCATTCCCGCGTTCGAGGCTGTCGCAGAACCTCTTTGAGGGAGATTTCCACAATTTATAGAAAACCCTTTGATAAATGGTCGATTATAGATAAATTGCGATATAATTAAACCCATTTGGATCAAAAATGAGTCGTCACATAGAATCGGATCATAGCAAGCAATTTCTATTGCCGGAGTCGATAGATGATTACATCGGTTCGGATCATCCTGCTCGTTTTATATACGAAGTAATCAGCCACTTAGACCTTCGAGCATTTGACTCAGGTAGAACGGCAACGGACGAAGGGCGTCCTCGTTACGGCGCACGCTTGCTTTTGAGCATGTGGTCATACGCATATTTTTTCGGGATCGACAGCAGCCGTAAGTTAGAGATGGCTTCTTATAACGATCTTGGCCTGATCTGGCTAACGTCACAGCATCACCCGGATCACAGCACACTGGCTCGTTTTATTGCGGCTCATACAGAAGCGATCGAGCAAGTCTTCGGTCAGGTAGTTCGAATAGCGAAGACATCGGATTTAGTCGGCCTTGTATTGCAGGCAGTCGATGGGACGAAAATAAAGTCCGCCTCGTCCGGCCGTACTGGTTATTATCTGAAACGAAGCGAGGATTTGCTTGCCAAACTGGATTCCTCGATAAAAGAGCGAGTCGAAGCGATCCGGTCGAACGATGCATCCGAGTCGGAACTGGGTTCGCTCATGCTTCCAAAGGAGTTGGCGAATGAGATAACCCGACGCGAGAAGATCCGTTCTGCGATCGCGGAGATGAAGGCGGATAAGCGCAACAGCTATCATCCAAATGAGCCGGAGGCACAGACCATGGAGTGCGGGCCGGAGCGGACGTTCGGCTATAACGCTCAAGCTGTTGCCGATGACAAGCATGGTATTATAGTTGCAGCCGATGTGACGACAGAGACCAACGATGTTCATCAATTAGTGACTATGATCGAGCAAGCAGAATCGACACTCGGCGCGAGAACGGCTGAGGCCATAGCAGACAAAGGTTACGCATCGAGTCCCGTCTTTGGCAAACTTAAGGAGCAGGGATATGAAGCGACAGTAGCGATGCCGGATAATTTTCTTCCGCATCCGGAGAATCCATTCGACGCTTCGCGTTTTACTTACGACGCATCGGGCGACACGATGATCTGTCCGACGGGGATGACCGATCATCCCGGACCTAAGCTTCCATTCCTAAAAGTTAGAACTCAAAAGGGAACGAAAAGCCGGCTTTATCAATGCCGGGTGGCGGCTACGTGTCCGCATCGTAGTGAGTGTTCGGATAATAAGATTGGCCGGGTGGTAAGCCTAAATGCTCATCATGAGGCAATCGAGAAACAGCGCGAGAAGTACAGATCGGA
This sequence comes from Thermodesulfobacteriota bacterium, assembly GCA_044451425.1. Taxonomy (GTDB): domain Bacteria; phylum Desulfobacterota_D; class UBA1144; order Nemesobacterales; family UBA2774; genus 2-12-FULL-53-21. The sequence continues at coordinate 365 of JBIOKC010000346.1, read as the reverse complement.
AGCGGGACGACGGGCGCTGCGAAAACGAAGCGGGCTGATAGAACCTGTATTTGCAAGAATCAAGCAGCACCGAGCCTTCAGAAGATGGAAACTTAGAGGGTTGAAAAAAGTCAAAGCGCAATGGGCGCTCGTTACTACGGCGGAAAATCTGAGAATCATGTACAAGCTGAAAACCGGAAAGCGACCGATGAACCTTCGACTATCTATTATCTAAGCTGCGTAACAAAAATGTGGATAATAAACTACACCGAGGAGGTTTTTGCAACAGCCTCGAAAGCGGGAATCCAGACCCTAAATTTGCAACGAACTGGGCCTGGATTCCCGCGTTCGCGGGAATGACATGCAAAATTTCAAGATAAATATTC
>JBIOKC010000345.1:0-1866 GCA_044451425.1 Thermodesulfobacteriota bacterium | reverse complement strand
GTTGGGGTGGGGTTTGGGGTTATCTTGACCGCAGGTGTTGAAGAAGCAACCTGCGAAGAATTAATATTATTTGAAACCAATGGTGCATAGCACCCCGCTGCTAACAAAAATATTGCCGATAATATTAAACCGATCTTTTTCATATATGTTAAAGCATAACAAAAAATCGCCAGTAAGGCGATTTTTTCATGCATTATAACCTTAACGGCTAAATAGTGACTAGAAAGTACAACACCAATTGCTTGCATCAACATCGTAGAATGATTATCTTAATCGAAATTAAGATAACGACCTATGGAATGTGCACCAACGTCCAACTTCGAAAAGTTGGAAGGATGCATATTTTATTCCTTAGAAAGGAGGTGATCCATCGACAGCTTCCGCTACCGATGCCTTGTTACGACTTAGCCCCAGTTACGAGCTTCGGCTTAGGCCTGCTTGCGCAGAACTTTAGCCGCTTCCCGCTTCCATGGCTTGACGGGCGGTGTGTACAAAACCTGAGAACGTATTCACCGTAACGAGGCTGATTTACGGTTACTAGCGATTCCGGCTTCACGAGGGCGAGTTGCAGCCCTCGATCCGAACTGGGGGAAGTATTGATAGGATTTGCTCCGGATTGCTCCTTGGCGTCCCTTTGTCCTTCCCATTGTAGCACGTGTGTCGCCCAAGGCGTAAGAGCCACGCTGATTTGACGTCATCCCCACCTTCCTCCCGCTTAAACGCGGGCAGTTCTGTGAGACACTTGTAACTCACCGTAGGGGTTGCGCTCGTTTTCACACTTAAGTGAACACCTCACGGCACGAGCTGACGACAACCGTGCAGCACCTGTGTACCACCCTCGAAGGCTACCCTATCTCTAGAGTATGCAGGTACATGTCAAGCCTTGGTAAGGTTCCTCGCTTACCGTCGAATTAAACCACATGCTCCACCGCTTGTGCAGGTCCCCGTCAATTCCTTTGAGTTTTAGCCTTGCGGCCGTACTCCCCAGGCGGATGATTTAACGCGTTAGCTATGGTACTAAGGAGGGTCGATACTCCCTAGCACCTAATCATCATCGTTTACAGCGTGGACTACTGGGGTATCTAATCCCATTCGCTCCCCACGCTTTCGTCCTAGCAGTGTCAGGTGGCACCCAGAAGCCTGCCTACGCTATTGGTGTTCCAAGCGATATCAACGCATTTCACTACTACACCGCTTGTTCCAGCTTCCTCTTTGCCCCTCTAGTTTACAAGTTTCAAAAGACAGTCTCTAAGTTAAGCTTAAAGATTTCACTTCTGACTTTGTAAACCACCTATCGGTACGCTTTACGCCCAATGATTCCGGATAACGCTTGAGGTCTCTGTATTACCGCTGCTGCTGGCACAGAGTTAGCAACCTCTTATTCTCTCGGTACGCTCAAAAATTGTTCCCGAGCAAAAGGACTTTACGACCCGAAGGCCTTCATCGTCCACGCGGCGTCGCTGGATCAGGCTTTCGCCCATTGTCCAAAATTCCAAACTGCTGCCTCCCGTAGGAGTCTGGACCGTGTCGCAGTTCCAGTGTGGGGGTTATCCCTCTCGGGACCCCTAACCGTCATAGCCTTGGTAAGCCGTTACCTTACCAACTAGCTGATGGTGCCCAGGCCTCACTTTAAGCGTCTTGCGACTTTATCCAGCTCCAGTTTTTATCGAAAAAAATATTTGATGATACAATAACAAACTGTTAAATATCATCGGCAGATAATTTATCAACAAAAACTGGGGCTGGACACATGGAGAATTATCCAATCTTTCGACTGGTTATGCTCCACTTAAAGAAAGTTCCTAGGTATTACTCACCCGTTCGCCGTGCCGCATTGCTGCGGCACTCGACTTGCATGTCTTAGGC
>JBIOKC010000344.1:0-1873 GCA_044451425.1 Thermodesulfobacteriota bacterium | reverse complement strand
TTCTGGCTTCGTTGGGTACGTAATCGAGGTCGCATTCCGGATCGGGGAACTCGTAATTTATGGTCGGCGGCAGTATGCCTCTGTCGATCGCAAGTACGGTGAACGCGGATTCTACCGCACCCGCCGCTCCCAGGAGGTGTCCGGTCATGGATTTCGTCGAGCTTACGGGAATCTTGTACGCCTTTTCCTTGAAAACCTGCTTGATCGCGTTCGTTTCGTTCGAGTCGTTCAGCGGAGTAGATGTTCCGTGCGCATTTATATACTCTATTTCGTCCGGGTTTATACCTGCGTCCTTGAGTGCCGCGCGCATGCACCTCTCCGGACCGTCGAGTGACGGCGCCGTTATGTGGGTTGCGTCGCCGCTCATCCCGTACCCTATGAGCTCAGCGTAGATCCTCGCCCCTCTTTTTTTAGCGAATTCCAGCTCCTCGAGTATGAGCATCCCGGAGCCTTCTCCGATAATAAATCCGTCCCTTTCCTTGTCGAACGGACGGGATGCGCGCTCGGGGCTGTCGTTCCGGGTGGATAGCGCCCTCATGGCGTTGAATCCAGCGAATGTGAGCGGTATCACCGGCGCCTCGGTGCCTCCGGCGAACATAACGTCGGCCTCGTCGTTCCTAATGGCCTTGGCGGCATAACCTATGGCGTGGGCGCTAGCGGCGCACGCAGTTGTCGTGCAGCAGTTTGGGCCTTTCGCGTTAAATAGTATGGAGACATAGCCGGCAGCCATATTGTTGATGATATTCGTAATGAAGAACGGGGACAAACGTCCGGGACCCTTCTCGGCCATTGTGAGCACGGTATTTACATAAGTCTCCATTCCGCCTATGCCGGAGCCTATGATTGTTCCCGTGAGGGGAGAGAGATCTTCGGTTATTTCGAGCCCAGAGTCGTCGAGAGCGAGCTTTGCCGAAGACACGGCGTACTGAATGAACGCGTCCGTTTTCCTCGCCTCCTTAGCGTTCATGAAGGTCTCAGGGTCGAATCCGTGAATCTCCGCTGCTATCTGTGTCTTGTGCTCGGTAGGGTCGAATTTTGATATTCTTCTCACGCCCGAGCCTCCGGCGCATACGGCATCCCAGGTCACCAGGTTCCCGATTCCGAGAGGTGTTACGAGCCCAACACCCGTAACCGCTACCCTTCTTCTCATTATTTCTTACGCTCCAGTATAAAGTTGACTGCGTCCTGAACCGTTATAATCGACTCTGCGTCCTCGTCCGAGATTTCGAGTCCGAACTCGTCCTCCATCGACATGATGAGCTCAACTAGATCGAGTGAATCCGCTCCCAGATCTTCGATGAAGGAGGACTCTGGTGTAATTTCGTCCTCCGTTTTGCCCAGCTGACTCGCAACCATCTCTTTGACTTTTGCGAGAATCTCTTTTTCTTGAGCCATGTTAAATACCTCCTTCGTTGTTATGTATATATTCCGCCATTGACCCTTATTACTTCACCTGTTATATAAGAGGCTTCGTCCGATGTGAGAAATGCCACGACCCCTGCTACGTCTTCAGGTGTTCCGAACCTGCCCATTGGTATCTTTTCTATGTACTGTTTTCTTATTTCTTCGGTGAGCCCGTTAGTGATATCCGTCTCGATGAATCCGGGGCTTATCGCGTTTACGGTTATCGACCTCGGCGCCATTTCCCTCGCGGCCGCTTTTGTGAATCCGATTATTCCCGCTTTTGACGCGGCGTAATTCGTCTGCCCGGAGTTGCCCATTTCGCCAACGACGGAGGTTATGTTTATTATCCTTCCCGACCTCTGCTTGATCATCGTCCGCGTTACCGCTTTCGTGCAGTTAAATACCCCGTCGAGGTTAGTGTCCAGGACCCTGTCCCAGTCCTCCTTAGTCATCCTCAATAGGAGAGTAT
>JBIOKC010000343.1:0-1877 GCA_044451425.1 Thermodesulfobacteriota bacterium | reverse complement strand
GTTCAGGATAAACACTATTAGCGCCCTTGCGGGGGACGCATCGAACGATCTATGGATAGACAAGATCTATTCGAACGAAGTCTCTTTTCTCAGATTCCCATATTCCATAAGCGCAGATGTGAAGTCTGGCGGACCGTCGGGTTTCAAGATACCGGTATCTTTGTACGAGGGCGATAAGCTCGTTTCGATCCAGGAAGTCTACATCGACCCGCGAACGAAGGAAGGAAAAGCCGACTTCGAAATAAATCCCATAAGTCTGGGAAGAAAAATTTATACTGTATCGATACCCGTATTGTCGAACGAGGTTGTAGCGGAGAACAACCAGAAGTCCTTTTATACGGACGTAATAATAAATAAGATACGTGTGCTGCACGTGGCGGGCAGCCCTTCGTGGGACGTGCGTTTCTTAAGGAAGGCGCTTAAAAGGAACCCCAATATCGACCTTGTTTCTTTTTTCATATTGAGGGATCCTTCGGACCTGGTTTTTGCTTCCGAAAACGAGCTCAGTCTCATTCCGTTCCCCGTAAACGAGATATTCGGGAGCGAGCTCGGAACCTTTGACATCGTGATATTCCAGAACTTCAACTTCCAGCCTTACGGAATCTTCGGTTTTCACCTGAGAAGCGTAAGAGATTATGTGTTGAACAACGGAGGAGCGTTCCTGATGGTCGGCGGAAACAAGAGCTTCGACAGCGGGAATTACGGAAGGACGCCAATTTCGGAGATTCTGCCTGTGGAGCTCGATTATATGCCCCGCACACTAACGGACACCATAAAGGAGGAGACGTTCCAGCCAAAACTCACCGCTGCGGGGGAGAATCACCCAATTATGAAGATAGTTCCCGACAAGGATGAAAACGAGAAATTATGGGACAGCATGCCGGCGCTCGAAGGGTTCAATGTAGTGCAGGGACTCAACTCGGGAGCTGTGCCCCTGCTAGTTTCTCCCGAAGGAGAGCCGATACTTGCAATAGCGAAGGAAAAATCGGGGAAAGTCGCTACATTCCTTTCGGACTCGTCATGGAAATGGAATTTCGTGTACGGCAGCGAAGGAGAGGTATCGCCGCTCTACGAAAAGTTCTGGAACAGGTTATTTCTCTGGTTCGTAAACGACCCGGAGCTGAAAGACGTCAGGGTCGAGACCGATCAGGCCGTGTACAATCCGGGGGAAAAAGCGACGCTCGGCATCTGGCTACTGAACGGGGATGACTCGGGGGAAGGAATAAAAACCACGCTTATTCTGCCGGGCGGGAGCAAGGTGGAGATTAAGCCCGAAAGAGATGCCGGAGGGAAGCTCTTAAAAGTAATAGAGGTCACCGAACCCGGAGTGTACAAAATAACAGCCCGGCCCGAAGTGGTGTCTACAGACCGCACGGATTCTGACGTTTCAGAAAACTCTTTTATAGTCGAGCCGCCCGAGAGCGAGCTTAAGGGGCCAACTTCGGATTTGAATTTTCTCAAATTGATAGCCAGGTCAACCGGAGGAAATTATATGACGACGGGCGATAAACCTGAGGCGCTAAGGATAAATAATGCCCTCAAAAAAACGATTACCGGATACGAGACAGTATCGCTCTGGGCCAACACCGCAGTCTTTTTAATCATATTGGGGCTGTTATCCTCGGAGTGGGTGCTCAGAAGAAGATGGGGGCTGAAATAAGAATCTTTCCGGCAAGCCCACTGTCGATAATACACCCTCACGCTTGAAATAAAAAATAACGGAGATTTAATTATAGAGTTTCGGAGAGAGAAGAATGATTCTTGCAGTCGATATAGGAAATACACATATAGTGTTCGGAGTATTCGAGGGGAGCAGGATTGAGTACCACTGGAGGATAGGCACCGACAAATCGAAGACCTCCGACGAATACGGGATT
>JBIOKC010000342.1:0-1887 GCA_044451425.1 Thermodesulfobacteriota bacterium | reverse complement strand
TTCCATTCTTTCCCTGACACGGGATAAAAAGAGCTCTGTTTCGCTGTTAACGGACTCAATGTACCTCTCTTCTTTCTCGACGCCTACCTTTATTCTATTGAACTCTTTATCTACAAGTTTCCTAGTGACGAATCTTGTCTCGATTCTTGCCTTTAATGTGCGGAGGGCAAACTCTTCCTGCATTCGCTCAAACTCCTTGCGGAAGAATACGAAATAGACACCGTTCGATATGAGTATGCCCAGTATCGCCTTCCATCCGAAGTGAGCCATCATGTATACTGTTCCCCAGCCCCATGGCCCTGCCACCATCAGGACGGGAGGCGCTGCGAAGTGTGTGAGCGTACCGCCTACGGAGACATTGACGAAAAGGAGTCCCAATGTCGCGTATTTGAGTTCGCTATTCGGCCGGAGCTCGTAGAATTTCTGTGACAGGACCAGAGCGCAAATTGTAATGGCAGCCGGCTCCGTGATAAATGAACCCAGTAGGGGGCCTAATGTCAGAATGGTAAGCCAGAGCGCCGCAAGAGAGCCTCCGAGATGAGCAGCTACCTTCAACATGAAGGATTCCGCAAGCTTGAGAATAGGTCTCGTCGAGGCGAGTGTCATGATGACTACAACGAAAGCGGCTTCGGTAAGGTTGACTTTATATTCGAAGTAGCTTATAACGGTCGGCCATCCGAACGTCAGAAGGATTGCGGCTATAAGCACGACTGCCCAAAGGCCGAAAACCACTTCCACTTCACCGAGGAAATGAAAGATTTCCGCCCCTATATCGACCGAGTGTTCCTCCGCGTCGCCACTCCTTATCAACTCCTCATGCCTGTGCTTCCATTCGTGAGAAATCATCATAAACTTGCTTGCCAGAAATGTATGAACAATTGCGCAAAGGAATATCAATGTCGCGATGAGGTTGAAGGTATGCTGTCTTACCCGATTTATCAGTATGTTGGTAATGCTCCCGAAGCCTGAATCGTGGTAGCTCGCGAGGGCGGGCGGGAACTCTGAGGTGCCCGACGGTGATTTTACGGAAGCCCAAGCTGAGAAAGCGACTATTGCCATTAACACCAGACACGCAAGTAAAATCGTGTGTTTGCGCTTCATAGAGTGGTTTATAATACACAATTCCTATTTCAAATCAACGGATGATGCTTTGGCTGTGTCATGATTCCTGATGTAATACTTAATAAGAAAGAATGGATAAATAAACTATTCCTGTCCTGCGTTTCCCTGTCGCTTATGGATGTCATTCTGATATTTAAGCGGCATGTTGCCTATGTAGTTTGTTATATGGATATTGCTATTGTCGTTAACCCAATCATAAATCGGATTTCACGAAACAGGGGACTGGGTGGAGCTTCCTCCTCTATTACTTTCTCGATGTCGATGTCTTCTCCCACGGGCGGTAATGGCATCCCTGGACCCTCTTCTGAATCTAGCTGATTTCTCTCGGGCGGTTTCGGAGAATTTACCTCCAGGTTACTCTTCCGAATTAAGCTTCGTCCGAGTGTGCTTTCTCCCTCCCCGTTTCCGAGTGTCAATAGGCCGAAGTTGTCCTATTTCACCTCTGGCTAGTAGTAGTATTTGTCGGGCTATTGCCTAATGATCGCAAGCGGGCTCCCTTCCGTGCTTTGCTTGGAAATTTGATGCTCCTGCGGCGCCTCTTGCACTTCACCCGAATTGGTATCTCCGTTCTGTGCTAGTATGGAATATTAAGTAGTAATAATAAATAATTCTAGGAGTATCAACAAAAGCTTCGATTTTTTCTATGAAACCTAGTCCTACTTTTTTAAGTGAATTGGATTTACGTCATTCGATGTGGGTTGAGTACATCGATCATGTTCGGTATCCGTTTGCTTGTCAAGGCAGTAATCGCACTAGGGTGGATCT
>JBIOKC010000341.1:0-1897 GCA_044451425.1 Thermodesulfobacteriota bacterium | reverse complement strand
CCGCTAAATCTGGTCAGCCTAGGCATAGGCGCCGTAATAGGCGCGGGTATTTTCGTTTTGACGGGCCAAGCCGCAGCCCAGTATGCGGGGCCGGCGATTTCTCTATCGTTCGTTCTATCCGGTTTCGGCTGTGTGTTGGCGGGTCTTTGCTATGCTGAAATGGCATCTATGATTCCCGTTGCCGGCAGCGCCTATACATACTCTTACGCCACTCTGGGGCAGCTGATCGCCTGGATAATCGGCTGGGATCTTATTCTCGAATACCTCTTCGCGAGCTCGACGGTTGCAGTAGGCTGGTCCGGTTACGTCGTGAGCTTCTTTAAAGACTTCGGATTCATGGTTCCCGACATAGTATCGAGGGCGCCTCTATCGTACGACCCCCACACCGGATGGGTTTTTACGGGGGCGATTATCAATTTGCCCGCTATAGTGGTTGTCTTGATTGCGACGACCCTGCTGACAATAGGCATCTGGGAATCGGCCGCCGTGAATACTCTGATAGTTGTGCTTAAGCTCACGGTGCTCCTCCTTTTTATAGGAGTCGGATTTTTTTATATAAACCGGGAGAACTGGCATCCCTTTGTCCCTCCGAATATGGGTACTTTCGGCCATTTCGGCTGGAGCGGTGTACTCCGTGGCGCGGGCGTAATATTCTTTGCGTATATAGGCTTCGATGCGGTTTCCACCGCCGCACAGGAAACCCGCAACCCCCAGCGCAATGTGCCCATAGGGATTTTGGGGTCGCTGCTCATATCGACAGTCCTTTATATTGTCGTGTCGTTGGTGTTGACCGGCGTGGTGGATTATCATCAGCTCAGGGTTCCGGATCCGATCGCTGTCGCCGTTGATGCTATGGGGCAGAGGCTATTCTGGTTCCGCCCATTGATAAAGATCGGGGCGATTGCGGGTCTGACGTCGGTAATACTCGTTCTCCTTCTTGGACAGACGAGGGTTTTTTATTCCATGGCGCGCGACAGGCTCCTGCCCGACAGGTTCTCCAAGATTCACCCTCGGCTTCGCACGCCCGTCTTCACTACAATATTGACAGGGATAGCCGCTTCATTTTTTGCCGGCTTATTGCCTATCGGCATTCTCGGAGAGCTCGTATCCATCGGGACTCTGCTGGCTTTCGTGATAGTGTGCATGGGTGTTCTCGCCCTTCGTTATACCGATCCCGGGCTTCCTCGGCCTTTCAGGGTGCCTTTTTCCCCCTATGTGCCGATAATTGGCGTTGGCGTGAGTCTGCTCCAGATGGGCGCTCTCCCATTGGGTACTTGGCTGAGGCTCTTTATCTGGATGCTTATCGGGTTGGTAATATACTTTTTATACGCGCGTAAAAGGGCTCTAGACTGATCCTCGGACGGAGGAACGGTCCATCCCCGCCGGTTTTTGCATACCCGCACCCATCAATCGAATGAATATTTTAGTTGGATAAATCCGCTTTGCTATGTAAATCTATTTATGTGGTTGATTATGTGGTTCTCGCTTTTTACCTGCTGCTTGCGCTCGCTGGTCTGGTATCTCTCATATTCGGACTCCCGGGAAATTTCATAATACTCGGAGGCTCTATTCTCTACGCATGGTACGGCAGGTTTCACGAGATATCCGTCAAAATAATCTTTATCCTGATAGCCCTCGCTCTTGCAGGGGAGTTTATAGAGTTCCTTCTCGGCATTCTGGGAGCCAAAAAATACAAATCGAGCAACAGGGCGATAGTCGGCTCGATTGTTTTCGGAATCATCGGGTGGATCGTCGGCGCCCCCTTCTTTTTCGGCGTAGGGGCTGTTATAGGCGCTTTCGCGGGCGCTTTCGCGGGAGCGATAATGATTGAGCTTACTCAGGGTAAAAATATGGACGAGGCCCTGAGATCGGGCTGGGGGGCATTCATGGGCAGGGT
>JBIOKC010000340.1:0-1922 GCA_044451425.1 Thermodesulfobacteriota bacterium | reverse complement strand
GGGTTCGGGGAGGGTACGGCCGCGCTTGCGGCTGCGCTTTCGGAGTCGGACGCATGGGCCGGGATAGTCGGCGAGAGCACTTTAAACGCCATCACAGAAATGGGGCTCGGAACGGGTAAGAGTTTTATATCGAAGGGAGGGGAGGCGGCCCTTGAGTTTATAAGACATAAAACATTGCCGGCAATTACGGCGCTCGAGAAACGGATCAGATGAGGAAAAAATTTATTGCGGGTAACTGGAAGATGAATATGTTGAGGGAGGAAGCCGGAGAGCTCGCGCGCGATATAGCCGGAAGAGTGAATAGTTTTGCCGAAAAAACGGATATAATGCTGGCTCCTCCGTTTACGGCGCTTGATGTCGTCGGACAGGAGCTCCGGGGAACCGGTATAATGCTCGGGGCGCAGGACGTTTTCTGGGAGGAGAAGGGGGCGTTTACAGGTGAGATTTCGCCCGGTATGATTGCCGATGCCGGCTGCTCGTGGGTAATCGTCGGGCATTCCGAGAGGAGACACATACTCGGCGAGACGGATGAAATGGTAAGGAGAAAGGTGGGCGCGGCGCTTGAGAGCGGGCTCAATGTGATTGTATGCGTGGGCGAGACGCTTGAGGAGAAGGAGCAGGGGAGGACTATAAAGGCCGTGGATGAGCAGGTGGAAAAGGCTCTCACCGGATTGGTAGTCGATGATCCGGCGGGTCTCGTCATCGCGTACGAGCCTGTTTGGGCTATAGGGACAGGCCATCACGCGACCCCCTCGGAAGCGGAATTCGTGCAGGGTATAATCCGCGAAACCGCGGGTAAAATATTGGGAGACACGGCCTCCCGCTTACGGATACTCTACGGCGGGAGCGTTAACGAGGACAATATCAGGGAGTTTCTTCAGGAGCCGGATATAGACGGCGCCCTCGTAGGGGGCGCGAGCCTGAAGATTGAGTCAATGGCCGGCATAATCGAAATAGCAGGAGAGTAAAAGTGGAACTAATAATATTTTCCGTAAAGATAATTCATATTATAGTGAGCGCACTGCTCATCATAATTGTGCTGCTCCAGCCCGGGGCGAGCGGTGACCTGGGATCGATTTTCGGGGGCGGGACGAGTGAATCCATATTCGGATCGAGTGGCGCCGTGCCGTTTCTCGTGAAGGTGACGAGGGGTCTCGCGATATTGTTTATGCTAACCTCCCTGTCGCTTGGATACTTTGCGGCAAGCTCTATAAGCAAATCGGTCGTAACGGATGTGGGACAGCCTGCCGTGCAGGAAAAAGCGCCTGAGGGAGCAGTACCCACAGGCGTTACAGCGCCTGGAAAGAACGCGGCTACACCCGAGAGACCGTCGGCGAATGAAACGGGTGCGAAGACCGGGAGCGACAAAGGGACCAGCACCATAAGCGGTGAGAAGCCGAAAGAGGGACAGGCTATGAAACCTTCAAACGGCGCTAAAGGTGCAAAGGACGCGGGACAAAATTAAAAGCAGAGAACATCCGTAAGCTAAAAGCCTTATGACTGGGCGTTATCCGGCTCGGAACGGGTCACGTCCTTGCGCCGGAAAAACGCATTAAGTATATTAAACATTACAATTATCCGGAGGTATTTAGAATGGCGTACATTATTGCGGAGCCGTGCATCAGTGTTAAGGACAAGGCCTGCGTGGAAGCGTGCCCCGTCGACTGCATATACGAGGGAGAAGACCAGCTTTTCATTCACCCGGAAGAGTGCATAGACTGCGGAGCGTGTGTTGACCCGTGTCCGGTAGATGCGATTTTTCACGAAGACGAGCTCCCCGAGAAATGGCACGATTACATTTCAAAGAACGCGGATTTCTTCGAAGGCAAGGAGGGTCTCGAGCCCGCCCGTAAGGACTGAGACCGCTGTTAATTAATCTTAATCCATTGAAAATCAAGAGCGAAAGGGGATGTGCCCGCGGC
>JBIOKC010000339.1:0-1923 GCA_044451425.1 Thermodesulfobacteriota bacterium | reverse complement strand
TACGAGACCGCTGTTCCCCCACTTGTCGACGATATAGCTCACGCTCGTAGCCGCCTGTGCGAATGCAAGCTGCGCTTCGCGCGCGCTGTCTAGCATAGCGAGAGACGGGTGCATCTTCTCTATCGGCACGAGCTGGTTCTTGGCCAGCGCCTGGGCGAGTATCGTCTCATAGAACGGTGTAAACGCGTTACGATTCTTCTCCCTCCACCTGGTCTCCTCGAATTTCGCTATGCCCTCGTGGAGCCACACCGGGACGGTGTTTTGACTCTTGAGGAATACGAGGTAGTGAGTGTATTCGTGAGCTAGGGTGTCCGACCACGCGTATCCGTGCGGCAGCAGACGCGGTGATAATATCATTATCCTGTTGAATTTGCATATTCCCACGACGCCGGTTTTCTCCACGTTTTCCGGGGGGAGGGTGGAGGCTAGGGTGAAGCTTTTCAGGTCCGGGTAAATCTCGATTATCACCGGATCCTTCGGGTATTCCTCAAGGTCGAGCCCGATCTCGTAACGCGATTTCTCGAGCACGTCTTTACCGTATTCGGCTATTATGTAATCCTTGGGGTGTGCGTATCTTATGATAAAATGATCCGATTTAACTTTTTTGAAATCGGGTTTCTTCCGGGAGACGTCCTTTATGAAATCTATGAACCTGTCTTCTTCGTGTTTTTTGCCGGCCTGGGCTGTGTTCAGTGTCTTTTCGGCATACTCCAGGGCCCCGGCGTAGTTGCCCTGATAGAATTCGGTCACCGCTTTCAAGTAGTATGTGTCGTGCTTCTCTTCCTTAGTGTCCGCGAGCTTGAGCGCTTTGTCCGCCTTTTCGGCCGCTTCGCTGATCTTCCATTTCTTTACATCCGCTTCCGCTTGCTGAAGTATCGGGATTATGCCCTCTTCTTCGGCAAGCGCCCTTGACGCCGGCGGCAGAAGCAGCAGGAGTGTAAACAGCGTATTTATAATGGTCCTTCGGCGGTTCATTTAATAATCCTGTCGTAGTATTTCTTGTTGAGTTCTCCGTACCCTTCGGGAGAGCCCCCTTTCATTGCGTGTAATATCTGCTCCTTGAAGTCCTTTCCTATCTCGTTCTCTGCGGCTTCCGGTATCTCGACGTATCCGGTATCGACTCCCTGCGGCCCCGCCTGGTTCTGCTGCTGCCCTAACACCATGGGGACGGGCGAGCCGTTTCCCTGCGCACTGGCCTGCATCTTCTGAAGCAGGTCCTCCGCTTTCTCCTTCGCCTGTTTCAGGGCCTTCACTGCATCGTCCTGACTCGAGATCGCTTTTGAAATCTCGTTGCCGTTCAGGTTGTCGGAAGCCCTGCCCATATGGTTTTTCGCCTCGCCCAGCTCTTCGTCTATGCCAGGGGTCAGGAGCATTTCCTTCTTCTTATTCTCGAGATCTCCTGATAGAGCGCCCGTCTCCTCCTTAATTTCGTCCTGTCTCTTCGCCATACCGGAGGACTGGGGTGTTTCTTCCCCGGAGCCGATGAACCTTTCCAGGTCACGGGCGACCTGGCCTGCGATCTGATGAGAATTTTCGATTTCCTGTCTCCCGTCCTTGAGGTTCCCTACCCCTGCATCGCCGAGATCGAGCAGTCCCTTCGAGGTCTCCTCCACATTCTTCGCGTTCTTTTGAGCTTCTTTTAGCTCCATCGAGTCGAGCCAGTTTCTGAGCTCCTCCGTTTTTTGCGTGAGGCTGTCGAGGAGGTATGTGCCTTCAGGGGAGGTTTCGCTATTTCCGCCTTTCGTAATCTTCTCTTTTGCCTGAGTCAGATTCTTTTTTATCTCTTCGACCCTTTGCTTTTCCTCGTCTATGAATTTGCGGAGGTTGTTGCCTTCGGAGCCGGGGTTGCCGCGGTTTCGTAGTCATTGAGAATGCTCTTGATGGCCGCTACTGTGTTGTCGGCAACGGCTGGCGTTGAGCCGT
>JBIOKC010000338.1:0-1925 GCA_044451425.1 Thermodesulfobacteriota bacterium | reverse complement strand
TGCGCTCGCCACTGTTTCCTCTGACGGGAAGCCATCTGCGAGGATGCTTCTTCTTAAGGGCTTCGATGAGAGCGGTTTCGTTTTCTATACGAACTCTGAAAGCAGGAAAGGGGATGAGCTCTCGGGTAACCCCGACGCGTCGATATGTTTCTGGTGGGACAAGCTCGAGCGCCAGGTCCGAATCGATGGGAAAGTGGAGATGGTCTCTCGTGAAGAAGCGGATTCATACTTTGCCACGAGGCCCAGAGGGAGCCAGATAGGCGCGTGGGCGTCTCAACAGAGCCGTGTCATACGGGGCAGGGAATATCTCGACGGGCAGTACCGCAATATTGAGCTTGAGTACGCTGACACGGATATCCCGAGACCCCCTTACTGGAACGGGTACAGGCTTCTCCCGTCGTCTATAGAATTCTGGCAGGGAAGGCCCAACAGGCTCCACGACCGCCTCAGGTACAGGCGGAATAAGGGAAGAGGCTGGATAGTAGAGCGGCTCGCGCCATGAAATATACGAGCGTGTTCTTCCACTAAATGGTGTTTTCTCAGGAACGATTATTTTACTCCAATATAAATAATAGCTACTCCCATCGTCAGCTCGACTGATTTCTCCACCCTGAATCCCGAGCCCTCCATAAGCCTGACAAATCCTTCCCGCTGTGGGAAGGCGGAAGTGGAATCGGAGAGGTACTTATATTCGTTTCCCGTTCCGAAAAGTGATCCTATGAAGGGTAGAAAATTCCTGAAGTAGAATAAGTAACAGAGGGAAAATATTTTATTCCGTGGCAGAGCGAACTCCAGGATACAGGCTATCCCTCCAGGCTTTAACACTCTTCTCATCTCGGAAAGAGACTTTTGCGGGTCCAAAGTGTTCCTTATGCCGAAAGCGATTGTCACCGCGTCAAACGTGTTGTCACAGAAAGGGAGCATCTCCGCGCTGCATTGAGAGAGAACGATTCTTCCCGAGATTCCGCCCGAGTCGATTTTACTCTTGGCCAGCTTTAGCATCTGTGCGCTCGGGTCCGCTCCGACGATTCTGCACCCTTTTATATTCTTCACTGTCTCGATCGCTACCTCTCCCGTCCCAGTTGCAATGTCCAGTACCAGTACCGAGCCTCTTATTTCGTCGCTGAGCCGTTTTCGCCAGCGACTGTCCATGCCCATACTGAAGAACGTGTTGAGCGCATCATAGCGCTTGGCAACTTTATTGAAAAGTCCGATTGTATCCGGCATTTGTCTTCTGGAACCGATATTACGGATTATTCGCGGCGAATATTGCGCCTGAGTTTTTGTAAAGATTGACTGACAGAGCTGCCATTATCTCTTTCATGTGATCGGATTTATTTAAGACGTAAAAATGAATGCCCGGCACATCGCTTCGAAGAAGCTCCTTCGACTGCTCTATGCACTGATTAATGCCGATGGCGCGGGCTTTTTCGTCGTCCTTACACGCGTCGAGTTTCTTCTTTAGACCTGATGGAATGGAGGCTCCGCATATCGACGTTATCCTCTCTATCTGTTTTGCTGAGATAATGGGCATCAGTCCTGGAACGATGGGCGAATTGATTCCGTGCGACTTCGCTCTTTCCACAAAGGAGAAATAATGGCTGTTATCGAAAAAGAGTTGTGTAATTATCACATCTGCTCCCGCATCTATTTTGCGCTTGAGATTGATGAGATCGGTCTCCATGTCGGGTGCTTCGATATGCTTTTCCGGATATCCGCCGACTGCGATCCCGAAGTATCTGCGCCCGAACGTCCTTATCTCGAATTCTCTAATATAGCGGACTAGCTCACTACCGTATTTACATCCGTCCGGGGCTGTACGAATCCCTTTTCTCCTGACGGTGCGTCCCCGCGTATAGCTACGATATTCTCGATACCTTCGTCATATATGCGTAAGAGCAGATTGTCGAGATCGTTCCTTGAAG
>JBIOKC010000337.1:0-1933 GCA_044451425.1 Thermodesulfobacteriota bacterium | reverse complement strand
TATCTAAGGTCGTAGTGGATGTGTCCATAAAATTTGTAAATTATGAAATTTCCCGTGCGAGTTAGAAGATCGGTAGGGTTCCACTGTCCCGGCCGCCCGTTGTACTGCTTCGGTATAAGGATTTACTACGCTTCATTTTAATATTGAAGATATTGAGCTAAAATATAGCTTCAGCTGATCATGAAAGTGCTTTTCTACCGGTTCGTATTGACTGGCGCATTGATTTTTATTATGTCTTCCGGCGTCCGTGCTGCTGCATGGCAGCCGATCGGATTCGGCACGCAAGGCGGCTCTTCCAAATTCAGGGTTTTCGTCGATACGGACAGCATTCAGGTTTTCGGGGGAAAGGTCAGGTTCTGGCAGGGGCATGTGTTTTACGACGAGCAGACGCTTCCTTCCGGGAAAGCGTATATCAGGGTTTCGATCTCGCGGGTCGTTGATTGTAACGATCTGAGTGATTCCACACTCGAAGCGGTATTTTACGGGGCGAGTGGGGATATTGTCGATAAGTACGGGACACAGGGCGTGATGCAGTTCCATCTAGTAAAACCGGATACGGTAAGCGGCGAGGTTCTAAAGTTTGTTTGCGATTACGCAAATAAGAAGAGTTAGGGAGTAATAAATGTTGAGAAAATCAGGTGTAATTTATTTGATACTTTTTTCTTTACTCGTTTTGACGTTTTCATGCCGAGGTAATAAAGGTACTGAGAAGAATTGGAAGTATGTCGGCGAGATAAAGGACGAGAAGGGGAACGGCGTACAAGTTTTCATGGATATGGCTAATCTCGAGATCGACGGGAATAAGAGGAATTTCTGGATAAGGTATATGGCTGTTAAAGATCCGAAAACAGGAGAGAAGTATATACGCCAAACAGGCTATTGGGAGATCGACTGCTTTGACATGACGCTTTACAGGCTCGGGGAGGAATATTACAATCCGGAAGGCAAGCTTCTGGGCAAGTCGGAGAAAAGGGTGAGGGAGGAATATAGCTCATACGAGTCTCTCGGGGCGAAAATGTCGGACGTAGCCTGCCGTTATGCTGGGAAATAGCCACGCAGATACTGTTTTAAGAATAAGGGTTTCAGTATGAAGTAAGATCACAATTCCTCCCATTACATCTGTTAACCCTGAAAGCCTAGGCCTCAATGCTTTACATCATTCGGGAGAAGCACCATTTCCCAGATCGATATCATAAGCTCTTCTTTGTCCGTGAGCTCGGGCTTTTTTCCCATCATCACTTCTTTGGCGTATTTGTTGGCAAACTCGTTTAATTCGCTGATGCTGACGTCGACCTCTTCCGGTTTGTCGTAAAACATAACGCGAAAGCCGTTTTCCGTTTGTGTGGCTGTGAAACCGTTTAATTCTCTGTTCATGTTTTTTGCTCCAAATAATTACTTTAGTTTTAATATAGTCATGGGTTCCGTATTTTAAAGGGGGCGATTTTTAGTATCTTAACAAGCTGTAAGGATTCAGGAATTTTACTTGTCCGCGCTCTTCTTGACGCACATCAAACGAGTTTTATTTTGAGGCTGCCGTTTGTCGCAAGAAGGTCGAATTTTCTCCTTTGTCTGAATTCGCTCCATTCGTATGGTGTGCCGTCCAGGTGTAGGAGCGCGCCTCCAGCTTCTCTCACGAATAAGATTCCGGCTGCGATATCCCAGAGTGAGATCCCGGTGGTCATGTAGCTATCGGACCTCCCTGTTCCGACGAAGGCGAGCTCTAGTGCTGCCGAGCCCAGCTTCCTCGTATCTTTGATCTGCAGATAATATTTACCCAGGAGGGCGAGGGACTTCTTCTTGTTTTTAACTCCCCCCTCGCAATATACCCCGTACGCGTTACTCGCTCTGCCGACGTCGGAGACTTTGGCTCTTCTCTCTTTTTTTCTGAGTATGTCATGGTGATACGCACCATATCCCCTGACGGTTACAAATC
>JBIOKC010000336.1:0-1940 GCA_044451425.1 Thermodesulfobacteriota bacterium | reverse complement strand
TCCGAGCACATGAACACCGTCTTTTTCTCTCCCCCGATCAAGATGAGAGCCGCAAGCCCGCGTGAGAAGTCGTCCGTCTTCATGTGTTCCTCGTATCCGCCCTCGCGCATCCCGCCTAATTCCCTTATCCATACGTACTCTATCCCTTCCGCCGGAAGCTCCCTTTCGAGCAGCTCCCTGTCGAAATGCGGGTTGCGCTTCGAGTGCGGATAGCTCCTTATATCGGCGAGAGCTTCTATGCCGTAGTTTTTGAGAATGGATATGATCTCTCCGAGCTTTCTATTCGAATGCCCGATCGAGAAGATTCGGGGTTCAGGTTTTTTCGTCAACGATAGTAATTATGTTTGTCATTGTGTGAGAGCGCAAGCAGCAGCCGCAATCATATGTTTCCGTTCTGTCATTCCCGAATAACGATTGTAAGCGAGCGCACAATCGGTCGCCCCTGAATGATTGTAAATAAGGCTCGTAATCGCGGCTCTTCAGCAGCACAAGCCAAAAAGAATCGGGAATCCATTCATTTCGCTTTCAATTCCCTCCTGTCGTAAAGGAGGGGTAGGGAGGATTTTTATTCCCCCTCATCAATTCTGTAGGAGCGGCTTCCAGCCGCGATTCTTCAATTCCTTCCCCCTTAATGGGGAACTACCCCGTGTACTGCCTCCCTTTTGTTAAGCTCGGTTTCATTTAGAATCGTAAATGCAAGAGTATAGGTTCCAATTGCTGTATTCGCATTGGGGGGAAACCAAAGTTGGTTCATAACTGAATTTCTACGACCTAGCTCATCCAAAATGGGGATATAATTAATTGACCTTCCAGATGTACCATAGAGCCCCGGACTAAGCTCCTCCGAAAATCTTGGCCGGGGCTTCTTTTAGTTATCCTGAACTACAAAAGCTCTTACGATATGTCTTCCGGTTAGCTTCTTTTTTTCTATTTTACTCCACCTTCTTTGCTTCATTGCTCCCCTCCCACTGTGTTTTACAGATATTTTACTAGCTTAGTTCTACTAGGTTCTTAATGGGGAGCGGTATTAACAGACCAAAGAATAAAATATTGGGCCAGAAGACATTAGTTGCCGACACAAATTGATATATTTCTCAATTCGGATCCTCATTACCATCGGTTTTTTTATAAAACGTGTATATTAATGCCTTTAATCCGCCGGGTAAAAGAGAATAAAGAGAAGGAGTATTGCGTTCATGTCAAAGGGTAAACCGATTCTGGTCACCGGGGACAGGCCCACGGGTCGCCTACATCTTGGCCACCTCGTAGGCTCTCTCGTCAACCGCATAAAATTCCAGGACGACTACGACTGTTATTTCCTCGTAGCCGACCTCCACATGCTCACGACCCATTATGATAAGGTAGGCGAGGTTGAGCGCAACACGATCGAGATGGTGATGGACTGGCTCTCGGTCGGAATGGACCCCGATAAATCCACCTTCTACATACAGTCGCAGGTACCCTACATCACGGAGCTTTACGCGATCCTGGCGATGTTCTGCGGCGTCCCGCGCGCGGAGCGGATACCGACGCTTAAGGAAAAGGTTCAGGACATGGGAGTCGGAGAGAATTATTCGGTAGGTCTTCTTGGATACCCCGTCCTCATGGCGGCCGACATACTGATGTTCAAGGCGACCAAGGTGCCGGTGGGGGAGGACCAGCTTAGTCACATAGAGCTCACGCGAGAGCTCGCGAGGCGCTTTAACTTCCTCTACGGCGAGTTCTTCGCCGAGCCCGAGCCTGTAGTGAGCGAGACTTCGCGTCTCGTCGGCACGGACGGCAACAGGAAGATGTCGAAGAGCCTCGCCAACTGCATCTACCTCTCGGACGAACCGAAGGAGGTCGAGGCCCGCGTGAGGAGCATGTACACCGACCCGAAACGTATACGCGCCGACATCCCCGGTACTGTAGAGGGAAACCCGGTCTTCATCTACCACGAC
>JBIOKC010000335.1:0-1940 GCA_044451425.1 Thermodesulfobacteriota bacterium | reverse complement strand
GCTTTTGCGTTCTCGGGAGCGCTGCTCTTCATACTCGGGTCACACGAGATGGGGCACTACTATTTTGGTAGGAAATACGGCGTTGACATCACGCCGCCTTATTTCATACCGGCGCCCCCGTTCATATCCCCGATAGGAACATTCGGAGCGTTCATAAAGATAAAGTCGCCCATATCGACAAAGAAAGCGCTCTTCGATATTGGCATCGCCGGGCCGCTCGCCGGCATTATAGCCAGTATACCGGTTCTCATAATCGGGATTAAGCTCTCAACCATAGTGGACGTGGCAAGTAAAGGGGGCGGACAGGGGCTAATGCTGGGCTCGCCGCTTATTTTCACATTCTTCACAGGACTATTTTTCGGTAAGATTCCTGAAGGTAAGGACATATTCCTGCACCCAGTAGCTTTTGCAGGTTGGGTAGGACTCTTTGTTACAGCCTTGAACCTAATCCCCTCAGGGCAGCTCGATGGAGGTCATTTGGTATATGCTCTATCCTCTAAAAAGTTACACAGGGCTACGTCGGTCGTTATGATTGTGATTCTCGTCATTTTCGGCATAGGCACGGAGCCTTTATTCATGTTGTCGGGAAAGTACTTAGGAAGCGGATTTTCATCCCTGGTCGGGGGACTTCCCGACTTCGAAGGCTGGCCCGGCTGGATACTATGGGCGGTACTGCTCACCCTTATGGGGACAAAACACCCCCCTACAATACACGACGAAGGTGAGCTCGACGGCTCCCGTAAGCTTCTGGGATTCATATCCTTACTGATTTTCATAGGCTGTGTATCGCCTGTTCCGATCAAGCTCTCATAAGCATTTCCCTAGGGCAGTCGAGAGTTTAGTATGCTGCCTAAACATGCTTTGTTCAGGGATCAAAAGCCATGAAGGAAAATTTTTTCCGAATATTGAAATATTTCGGAGTTAAGGTAAGTTTAGTTGTCCGCTAACGCTTGGTTTTAGGACTGTTATTCCTTGAAAGTTGAACCGGAAATAAAGAAGTCATAAACGGCTATTCGGAAATAGAAGCATATAAGGAGGAATTACTGTGGCAAAGGACACACTTAGCGTTACGGATAATAGGACCGGTAAAACTTACGAGATACCTATTGAGAACGATACGATCAGGGCCGCCGATTTAAAGCAGATAAAGGTTAAGGACGAAGACTTCGGGATGATGAGCTATGACCCGGCGTTCGGGAATACGGCAGCCTGCATTAGCAAGGTTACATTTATCGACGGTGACAGGGGCATTCTCCAGTACAGGGGTTACCCGATCGAGGATCTCGCGGAGAGGAGCAACTTTCTCGAGGTCGCGTACCTTCTTCTCCACGGCGAGCTTCCCACAAAAGACGAGTACGAGAAGTGGGTATACAACATCATCCACCACACGATAGTTCATGAAAATATAAAGAGGTTTATGGACGGCTACCGATACGACGCACACCCAATGGGTATGCTCTTGGGAACGGTAGGGGCCCTTTCTACTTTCTATCCGGAAGCAAAGGATATATTCAACAGGGAAGTCCGCGACATACAGGTGCACAGGCTTATCGCAAAAATGCCGACCATGGCGGCTTTCGCTTACCGCCATACAATGGGCATGCCTTATGCATATCCCGATAACGACCTCTCTTACGCCGGGAATTTCCTCAACATGCTTTTTAAAATGACCGAGCTCAAATATAAGCCTAACCCCGCGATTGAAAGAGCTATAGACATACTGTTCATACTCCACGCCGACCACGAGCAGAACTGCAGCGCTAGCGCCATGCGTAACGTCGGAAGCTCGCTGCCGGACCCGTATTCGGCGACCGCGGCGGCTATCGCGGCGCTGTACGGACCCCTCCACGGAGGCGCGAACGAGGGCGTACTCCAGATGCTGAAGGAGATAGGGTCTGTCAAGAACATTCCCGAATACATAAAGAAGGCCAAGGCGGGAG
>JBIOKC010000334.1:0-1945 GCA_044451425.1 Thermodesulfobacteriota bacterium | reverse complement strand
GTATCAAGTTCGGAGACCTCGTGCGGGTTATGGTCGATGCGGATATGAGAGGCGTTGGTCTTGAGCCGATAGGGGAGGGGGAGAGAATAATAGGGGAGAAGTTCCCGGACAGATGGTGGAAGAGAGATTGATTGAACAGATTATCTGACTTTACGAATCTGCATTCTTTAGAACGGTGACCGTGCGCTATGGTTATGGACTTGAGCTCGAAACGTATACTGCTTACAGGCGTAAGCGGTTTTCTCGGTTCTCACGTCATTGAGGAGTTATGTTCGAGGGGGGTGAAGAGAAAGAACATTATAGCGCCGCGGAGCCGGGAGCTCGATCTCAGGAAGTGGGAGAATTGCTTAAAGGCGGTCGAAGGCGCGGACATGGTTATTCATCTCGCAGCTATGGTTGGGGGGATAGGATTTAATTTAAAGTTCCCCGGGGAGCTCTTTTACGATAACGCCGTAATGGGGATACAGCTTATGGAAGCTGCAAGACAAAAGGGGGTTGTAAAGTTCGTTGCCGTGGGGACTGTCTGTTCGTATCCGAAGTACGCTCCGGTGCCTTTTAAGGAAGAGAATATATGGGACGGTTATCCCGAGGAGACGAATGCGCCTTACGGAGTGGCAAAGAAAGCACTCCTCGTCCAGGCACAGTCTTACAGAAAGCAGTACGGTTTTAACGCCGTATATCTTATTCCCGTAAATCTCTATGGGCCCGGAGACCATTTCGATCCGGAGGACGCCCACGTCATTCCGGCGCTTATTCTTAAATTTATCGACGCCAAAGAGCGAGGGCTCGAGAAGGTTACTGCCTGGGGAACCGGCAGCCCTTCGAGGGAGTTCCTGTACGTAAAGGACGCCGCTCGCGGAATAATTATGGCGGCTGAGATGTACGAGAAGGTTGAGCCGGTGAATCTTGGCTCGGGAGAGGAAATCAGCATAAAAGAGCTGGTCGCAATGATAAAAGATATGACCGGGTATGCAGGTGAAGTCGAATGGGACGCCTCGCGCCCTGACGGACAGCCGAGGAGGAGGCTCGACGTCTCGAAGGCAAGGCAGGAGTTCGGCTTTGGATCCGAAATACGGTTGGCTGAAGGACTCCGTACGACTATCGAGTGGTATATAAAAAATAAGCCCACTATTTAACTTAATTTTTCAACACGTCTTAATCCCAGATTTCCCAGATACGCTTCACAAGCCAATGTTATTGACTTACAATGAAGCCCTATAAACAAAGGCTTTCATTTATGTCAAACCAACGAAAAGCGGAGAATCTAATGGGTGCAGGCAAAAAACAGGCTTTGCGGGTGACGTTCGATAGTCGTCTGAAGCTTGAATTTCACGGCGCAAAGGTCACGTCCGATGCCGGGTTGTTGGCCTATCGTGAACTCGATGAGGCGCTGGGTCTGACTGACCTTGGGGATGAGCTGTTGAACGATTGGCGCACGGGCAAGAACACGCAACACTCGCTGGTCGCACTAATGCGCCAGTCTA
Source organism: Thermodesulfobacteriota bacterium (assembly GCA_044451425.1). GTDB lineage: Bacteria > Desulfobacterota_D > UBA1144 > Nemesobacterales > UBA2774 > 2-12-FULL-53-21. The sequence continues at coordinate 461 of JBIOKC010000334.1, read as the reverse complement.
TATTCAGCCGGTTGGCAGGCTATGAGGACACCAATGACGCCGAACGGCTCTTGGTTGATCCCACCATGCGGCATGTGGTTGGTGGACGGGCCACGGAACGCACGGCGGCCTCCACCAGCCAAATGGGACGATTCGAGACCGAGGTGCTGACACAACCGGGCAACCTGAAGACTTTGACGAAGCTGTCAGGGAAATGGATTGATCGGCTGCGGGAACGCCAGCCGATGCGGGAACTGATCCTGGACATGGACAGTTCCGTGAGCGAGACCTACGGCGGGCAGGAAGGCACTGCCTACAACGGACATTTCGGGTGCACCTGCTACCACCCGCTGTTTTGCTTCAATCAGTTTGGCGATGTGGAGCAGTCCCTGCTGCGAGATGGCAACGTGCATAGCGCCAAAGATTGGCGGGCGGTGCTGGCACCGGTGGTGGCCCGCTATCAGGGTCGGAAACTGCGGCGC
>JBIOKC010000333.1:0-1953 GCA_044451425.1 Thermodesulfobacteriota bacterium | reverse complement strand
GTATTCCAGAGAAGCGCATCCTTTCTACCGTTCAGCTTTATATCGCCAATTCCGTGCGAGAGCCTTTCCCATAGACCGTCCCTCAGGGCTCTGACCCTCTTTTCATCGCCCTTCATATCGCGGCCGGCGATTGCTGCAGCCATGCCCAATCCCACAATACCCGGCACGTTTTCGGTACCGGAGCGGTATCCCCTCTCCTGCCCCCCTCCGTGAATGAGCGTGTAGAGCCGGACGTTTTTCTTTATTCCGTCACTTATGTAAAGAGCCCCCGCGCCCTTGGGCCCGTAGAATTTATGAGCGGAAATAGTTAGAAGGTCAGCGGGCACTTCGCGCGTGTCTATGTCTATCTTTCCCGCAGCCTGTACCGCGTCCGTATGAAAAACCGCCCCCCTTCCCTTTGCTATCTCAGCAACCTTCGCTACCGGCATGACGGCTCCCGTTTCGTTGTTCGCGTAAATGCAAGATACCAGGACCGTATCGTCCGTAAGAGCGTCGTCGAGCTCGTCCAAATCGATGAGACCGTCTCTATCGACGCCGAGATAGGTAACCAGGAACCCCTCCCTCTCGAGAAACCGGAATGTTTCGAGCACGGACTCGTGTTCGACGGCCGTCGTAATGAGGCGGTTCCCCTTTTGACCTCCGCCGGCGTATGCCACTCCCTTTATCGCGAGGTTGTTGCTTTCGCTCCCTCCCGATGTAAAAACTATCTCCTTCGCGTGTGCTTTGATAAGTTCAGCGACCCGCTCTCTCGCTGTATCGAGCGCGCTCCTCCCCCTCATACCGAATGAATGTATGCTCGACGGGTTCCCGAAGTAGTCCTTAAAATAAGGCATCATAGCTTCGAGAACGCGTGGGTCGAGAGGGGACGTGGCGTTGTAATCCAGATATATTTTTTTCATCAGATCGAGGATATTAAGTTTACATCAGGTAATGGTTATTAGAAATTCGGGAATATTCGGAGGACAATTATCGGAGCCCGGCTAATTATAGTTATTAAGAAGGTACTCGTACTCGTCTTTTACGATCTGAATGAATTCCGAGGCGAGTTTCGAGAGCTTCCTGTCCCGGTGCCATGCAGCGACTACGGTCCGCCTCGGGTATTGACCCTTAATGGTCCTGTAAACGCATTGCCTGGAGACATCCGTCATTACGAGCATCTTCGGCACGAGGGAAACGCCAATTCCGAAGGATACGCAGTGCTGTATGGTCGATAAATTCCATGTACGGCAGACGATCTCGGGGTTGATCTGCCTCTCGTAGCAGAAATTATTGATCTGATCACCGAGACAATGCTCTTCGTCAAGAGCGATGAACGGTATGCTCTTTAAGTCTTCGATATTTACATCCTTCGATTTCGTAAGCTCATGACCCGGCGACAACGCGAGAACCAGGGGGTCATCGAAAAGAGGCTCTGTCCTTATCAGTTTATCATCGATAGGGAGGCTCATCACAGCCATCTCTATCTGAAGCCCTATCAGGCTTTTAATCAGCCTTTCGGTGAGGTTTTCGTTGACATTGATTTGCGCCACCGGAAATGATTCATAAAACCTTTTAAGAGCACCGGGCAACATATAGGGCGCAATCGTGGGTATCAGGCCGACTGATAGCTGACCTGTACCGGAACCGAGATCCTCCGTGATACCGGTCTTTATGTCGCCTGCCTCTTTTAGTATCAGCCTCGCCCTCGGCAAGAGCGCCCTGCCGGCTTCCGTGAGCACGGTGGTCCTGCCGAGCCTTTCGAAGAGGCTTTGACCGAGTTCATGCTCGAGCTTTATTATCTGCTGGCTGAGTGAGGGCTGTGCGACGTAGCACCTCCTCGCGGCCTTGCTGAACCCTCCTGTCTCAGCCACTGCTACGAAATATTTAAGCTGATGAAGCTCCATTTATCTATCCTTACCAAAAGAGGTCCAAAACCTGACCAACTACTGACCAATTTAACGATAAACCAAACCC
>JBIOKC010000332.1:0-1959 GCA_044451425.1 Thermodesulfobacteriota bacterium | reverse complement strand
CCTGTATATCTTTTTAATACGGTATGCGCCGCTCTTTTTATCCTGCTCGAAATCGATACCCAGAAGCCCGACAGGAACCGTCTCCGGCTCATCTATATCCCCGCCGCCGACATAGGTGTGAGAAGAATTGAGCTCGCCTACCATCTCGCTTATTACATAGTTAAGGTCTTCTCTGTCAACTACATAGGGGAGGAGACCCTCGTACCTTTTCTTCATCGCCCGCCAGTCGACCCCGTGCATATTGGGGTCGTAAAAGAAGTCCCTCTCTATTCGCCAGGCGTCGTTGAATATCTGCGCCCATTCCTTTCTCGGGTCGATAAAGGCCTTCATTTTGCTTACGTCGATCTGCCCTTCTCCGGGCTTCTTGCCTTCAGAGACGTCAATAATCCCGAACGTATTCCCTGAGCGGTACAGAGCCTTCGCGCCGTTTGAGGAAAGCGAGTAGTCGGTTATACCGGGAATAACAGTCTTTTCCCTCCTGTCGCCGAGGTCGAAGAATTGAAGAACTCCGCTACGAGAATCCTGGCCGTCGCTCCCGGCAGGCGGGAATCGCAGATAGATTATCTTTCCGTCGGCTGCGCTCAACGTTCCGAAGTTGCCCGCGCTCACTGGTAGTCTGACTGTCCTCTTATCGATGCCGTCGAAGTCGATCAGTACCCCGCCGCCCACGGCCGAGGTATCCTTTTCCTTCGCAGCTTTCCGGGAGACGAATTCCTCATCGTTCCGGGGTGCGAGAGGGGACATCGTGTCTTTTTTCAAAGTCACCGCATAGATCTGTGTGGAGTTCGGATATATCCACGTATCGTCCATATCCCCGTATACGGGCGTGAAGCTCCGGTCCGAGTAAAAATATAGATATTTACCGCCGGGGTCGAACACCGGCCCGTTGTCGTTGTAAAAATCACTCGTGACCCTGTGGATATCCCCGTTCTTCGTATCATATACGAAGACGGATTTCATTCTGTTCGCAGTATTCTTCGCGTAAGCGAGCCACCTGCTGTCGGGCGACCACGCATATGATGTAATATTCTCAAAATTATCCTTATCAACCTCCTTAGGAACCTTTTCGTCAATGTTCACAATATAAAGCCTTCCGGTCTTATCTGTGAACGCTATTTTCTTGCTGTCGGGCGACCACTGGGGATTGTAGCGATATACTTTCCCGTCCTTCGTAATCCGCTCTTCCTGTCCTCCCCCGTCGCTCTCTCTTATATATAATTCGTATTCGCCCGACCTGTCAGAAAAATACGCTATGTATTTCCCATCCGGGGACCACGCGGGGAAACGCTCGGCTATACCCGATGTATTAGTCAGGTTACGAACGCTCCCCTCCCCCGCAGGAACAGTCATCACCTCACCCCTGGCTTCTAATAGCGCCCTCTTGCCCGTGGGGGAGATAGACATATCGGCTATATTGTCCGAGAGCTCTTCCAGCTTCGGGCGCAACTCGGGCAGGTCATAGGGAACCTTAACGGACACCTCTTTTAAGCTCTCGCCCGAGAGCTTCATAAGGTAGAGGTTATCCCCGTTTTCAAGCACTATCTCTTCAGGACCGAGACTCGGCCATTTAACGTCGAATTCTTTAAAGTTCGTAACCTGCCTCGTCTTCCCGGTATCCGTTTCATAGACCCAAAGGTTTAACTTCTTCTCCTCACCCCTGTCGGAAAGGAAGTAAATTTTATTCCCGTGCCACATCGGGTTGGTATCCGTACCGGGGTAATCGGTGAGTTTTTGGAGTGAACCGGATTCGAAATCGTATGTCCATATGTCGCTCGCCATGCCGCCCTTATACCTCTTCCACTCCCCGCGCATGGGAGCCACGTATTCGAAGGCGAGTTTCTTTCCGTCAGGACTGAAGCTCCCGAACTCGCCGTAGGGGAGCGAGAGGACATCCGGCATACCGCCATTTTCCGAGACTCTGAATAACCTGTTGTAACGCTTGGTCGGACTCATCATATT
>JBIOKC010000331.1:0-1971 GCA_044451425.1 Thermodesulfobacteriota bacterium | reverse complement strand
GCATTAAGAAGTTTATCTTGGGGAGTGTAACAGAGAAAATCATTCATGAATCTCCATGCGCGGTTCTATCGCTAAGACCGTAAATTGCACCAAACGATTACAGCGTTTACACGTCATGAACTACAAAAGCCTTTACATTGGGTCTTACAGTTAGTTTCTTTTTCTTTATTCCGGCACCTCCTGATGACTTAAGTGTATATAGGACCTTCAAGTATAGTCCGGCCTAGTATAAAATTTAGTATCCTGTATTTTATTGCTACTTGTATTGCGAGAATTCTACTAGCTTAATTCTCCCAACTTATTAACCAGGAACAGTATAAGGGGTATACAAAACCGTCTTGGATATAGCATGTAGATAATTTTCCTCGTGACTTAAATGGGACTGTGGAATAGGTATAATTATAGAATTAAATCTTATAAGTAGCAATAACGATTAGCAAATTGATTTATATTAAGATCTTTTAAGATTATTGATAACTATAACTTTCGCAAATCACAGGAAAATGTTGACAAATAAGTCTTCACAATCTCACTCTCTAAATATACTTATCGTAGATGACGAAGCGAACATTAGAAAAACTCTCACCGTCTGTCTCGAATCCAGGGGCCACTTCGTTACTGCGGTAAGCAACGTGCAGGACGCGCTTTCGGAAGCGGGCCGTCGGGTGTTCGATCTCGCGTTCTTAGATATAAGGCTGGGCACGGATGACGGGCTCGACCTGATACCCGCGCTGATCAGCGCATGCCCGTGGATCAAAATTGTCGTCGTTACTGCTTACGCGTCGATAGACACGGCCGTTGATGCGATGAAGCGGGGAGCAGTCGATTATATTCCGAAGCCATTCACGCCGGAACAGGTCGAGATAGTTACCGACCGTACGGCGTCGGTGCGCAGCATGGAGCAACGCATCGCCGCACTCGAGGAGCATCTCAACAAGATCAACCCAGGAATCTCTTTTGAATCCAGGCATCCGGAAGTGCAGCGGGCTGTGGAACTCGCGCGCAGGGCAGCCCCCTCGGACGCCGCCATACTCATTAAGGGGCCGAGCGGCACTGGTAAGACGGCGCTCGCCCGCGCCATCCACGGCTGGAGCAAGAGGGGGAATAAGCCTTTAGGAATCATATCGTGTCCCTCACTCAGCCCCGAGCTTCTCGAGAGCGAGCTCTTCGGACATGTAAAGGGAGCGTTCACGGGAGCCGTATCCGACAACCTCGGTAGGATAGCCGCCTGCGAGGGAGGGACGCTGTTTCTGGACGAGATTGGAGACCTACCCCTTAATATTCAGCCGAAGTTACTGAGGTTTCTCCAGGAGAGAGAATACGAGCGGGTCGGTGACCATAGGACTCACAGGGCGGATGTACGTGTTATCTCGGCTACGAACACCGATCTGGAGAAAGCTGTTAGGGAGGGTAAATTCCGGGAAGATCTATACTATAGACTGAACGTTATCGAGATAGTGCTTCCGCCGCTTTCGGAGAGACCTGATGACGTGAAGGAGATAGCTGAGAAGATGCTCGCTTTCTTCGGAGCTCAAAACCACAAGCTTCTCCAATGCTTCGCACCGGAAGCTATGTACGCACTCAAAAATTACAAGTGGCCGGGTAACATACGTGAGCTAAGTAATGTGATCGAGAGGGCCGCGATACTGTGTCAGGGAGATACGGTGGGCGCGGAGTATTTGCCTGACGCGGTTTCCCCGAAAACGGAGAGAGTGAATCTTGGAGACCTTGTCCCGCTCACCACCATAGAGGAAAACCATATACGCCGTGTCCTTGCGGAGGCGAAAACTCTCCAGGAAGCCTCTGAAATACTCGGAATAGACCAGGCGACCCTTTGGCGGAAGCGGAAGCAGTACGGCATCTAATCTACTTTCAATCCGGCTTGATTCATGCTTGCAATCTGCAATGTTCTTTTTGTGTCATTCTTGTGAATTACAAGATTGTAGAATTCTAACTAATTGTATTCATTAT
>JBIOKC010000330.1:0-1979 GCA_044451425.1 Thermodesulfobacteriota bacterium | reverse complement strand
TACGTGTACTGGACGGGAGGCGGGTCGACCGGGCCCCGCTTTTTAACTCCCGCGCTTCCTTTTATCTGCCTGCCCTTTGCAGTACTATGGACAGGCGCAGGAAAGAATGCGAGGGCTATCTTGCTCGGGCTCTTCACGTTGAGCTTCCTCATATCCCTCGTATGCGTCTCTTTCTCCATGACAGACCTATTCGACAGGGATAAGAACATACTCACGGAATTTATCATTCCGGGGTTCGCGGCGGGCGGTAATCTCCAGGTCTCCTTGCTCTTCCGGTCGCTCGTTCCGGCTTCCCTCAAGGAGGGATTTGTCGGGCAGGTCGCGCTTATGCCACTTTATGCGGTTCTTCTCTTGTGCGGGGGATACATCTTCAGGCAATTGAGGAAACCCCGCCCCTCTGTCTGATACCGTTTCATAATTCCTTATCGGGCGGTATTTTCAAACGGGTATATCGGGTATATAATACAGTCACAGGGGACGACGTCCCCCGAATGGGTCGGCCGTTGTTCATTATCGGAAGGAGGATGAAAATATGAGGACAATCCTTGCAGCGATTCTTTTGGTGACGGCGTGCGTTCAGACTGCCGGCGCGTGGGAGAACCTCCGCCAGTATATATACATAGAGAATATGAACGCTCCCGACGAGATCGAGTATTACGATTCGGTCGAGTACGTTACAGGAAAGAGCCAGAGGCATTTCAAAACGGCGTGGGAGTTCAAGTACAACGAGGATATGTACGTGGGCCAGTGCGTGAACGCTCTCAAAGATCAGGCGATTCTGATCGGCGCTAACTCGGTACTTAACACGAGCTGGAAACTCGAAAGGGAATATCCCGAGAACTGGTTCACCGTCGTCTGCCAGGGGCTTGCCGCCTGGAAGTATTAAAGCGCTTGCGTAGGAGCCGCCGCATTCCCCGCTTTTCGTCGACGCGCTCCGAGTACTTCGTGCCGCGGTAATAACGCGCCCGGACCCGTTGGATAGAGAAATTCTCAGATTTTGGTTCAGCCGAAGTACGGACGCGTGGATTACCTGCACACAGCTCTTCATCGTGCGCGAAATTAGTTTATATTGTTCGTCCGCTTCCCCCGGAGTAAGATTGTATATATAATTGATTCGGGTCGCACTTTTGAGGAATTCTTGTATTTCACCGATATTTGCTGAATTCGAATACGGGCATTAAAATTAGCTTGGAGGGTTCTCAAGGCGGTACGCAGTCATGGGAGGAGTGGATTTGGAAAAGGGAGATTCGAAGACCCTGACGGAGATATTCGGGAGCGATACTCAGTGGAGGCTGATGTTCGACCTAGTCAGGGCTATAGTCACGGACAGGATGAAGATCAAGGCTCTCGAGAAGCTGCTAACGGACAAGGGCGTTATAAGCGGGCAGGAGCTTTCGGAACGGTATGACGAGCTTCTCAGGGCTGCCTCCGACGAGGTCATCAACGAGGTGTTGCAGGAGTTCGGAAGGGGGGATTCGGCTTACTGAGCCGTATTTTCGATGTACCGTTAATGAAGAGCGAGAGGCGTATAGCCGCATCGGCTAATCTTTTTCTCCGGCTTTTCCCGACGGCCAGGTGTGCTTAATACCAGCGCGTTTAAAATCGTGTAAGATTGTATTGACGATTGATTGCTCATGCATATGCGGACATTACGCATCTTTGCGTTAGCCGCGTTTTAATATGGAGTATGCGCGGAGGGGATGCGTATCGTAACAACAATTCCCAGGAGAGGTACAGAGGATGAGAAATATTTTGTTCATCGTTTTCGCTGCCTTCCTCGCAATCGCCGCCGTCTCGTGCAAGGGAAGCGGCGTGAAGGACGGTAAGACGAAAGAGGCCAAGAAATTCGACTTCAGGAAAGCGATATGGGGTATGAACCGTGAAGAAGTAAAGGCGACCGAGGGCACTCAGCCGACCGTAGTCAGGGCTGAGCTTATCACGTACATGAGTGCTTTCGACGGCCTGACGGCAATCGTGGG
>JBIOKC010000329.1:0-1985 GCA_044451425.1 Thermodesulfobacteriota bacterium | reverse complement strand
GTCCCCGCCTGACTCACCATGCACCCCTCCCCTTCAAAGCTCAGACGACGCACCTCGCCATTCTCGTCCGCGTCGAGATATACGGTTATTATGTCGCCGCAGCCCGGGTTCTCGCCCTTCTGAACGACACGGGCGTTCTCGATGCTGCCGCGGTTCCTGGGGTTCTTGTAGTGATCCAGGATGAGATCCATTAATTCGTCGTGATCCAAATTTTATCCCGGCATCCGGGTTCCACCTTTTATTCAGATGTTTTTCAATGAACCTTTGCTTCCGCCTAGTGGACCGTGACCACCTTTTTCACTTCGCTCCTGATACGGTTATACACCGCGCTCAAGCCGACCATGCGTCTAGTGCCCAGCTTTCTATCCAGGCTAAGGCTGTGGATAAGGTTCTCGGGAGCGGAGTCGATTTCCTGGGGAGGAGACCCGCTGAACGCGTTCACGAGAAGCGATACGAACCCCCTTACCGTCGGTGATTCTTTCGGTACGTCGGCGTATATCTTCACCTTCCCTTCTTCCATTTCCACGAAAACGAAAACCGGGGTCTCGCACTCCGGCACTCGGTTAAAACCTGCGTCCCTCGCGTCCGCGTACTTCTCGGGAAGGGGTGGGAGCGCCTCCGAATAATCGAGTAGCATGGAAAGTGTCTCCTGATAATCGGCCTCCTGAAACTGCCCTATTATTTCTTCGATCTTCGTCATAGTTGTCTATATCACTCCAGTCAGCAATAAAAAAATGGGGATGCGCCGTTTGAGGCCGTTCATCCCCCCCCTTAATTCCTAATAATATAATAGTACCGCCGAGCTCAGGGTTTTTCGATAGGGGCCTTTACGAGGTTCCCCCATTCCGTCCAAGAGCCGTCGTAGTTCCTTATCTTATCGAAGCCGAGTAAATACCTGAGAACGAACCAGGTGTGGGAAGACCTCTCGCCTATTCTGCAGTAAGCGATGACGTCGTCTCCCTTCTTGAGCCCCTTGTCGTCCATGTAGATCGACTTGAGATCGGCGGCGGATTTGAAAGTGCCGTCCTCCTTCGCCGCGGTCGCCCACGGCACGTTCTTTGCCCCCGGAATGTGGCCACCTCTGAGAGCACCCTCCTGCGGATACGCCTCCATGTGGAGGAGCTCGCCAGTGAACTCTTTCGGGGAGCGAACGTCAATGAGGGGGTTCTTCGTACCTAAGTGCTTCACCACGTCCTCTCTGAAAGCGCGTATGGACTCGTCGGTTTTCTTGACCTTGTAATTCGTTTTCTCATAGCTCGGAACGGCTTTCGTAAGCGTCCTTCCTTCCTCTACCCATTTTTGCCGCCCGCCATTCATGATGAGGCACTTTTCGTGGCCGAAAAGCTTGAAGACCCAGAACGCGTAGCAGGCCCACCAGTTATTCTTGTCGCCGTAGAAGACGACGGTAGCGTCGTTCGAGATTCCCTTTTCCGATAACAGCTTCTCGAATTTCGCCTTGTCAATATAGTCCCTGATAATTTGATCCTGGAGGTCAGCCTGCCAGTCTATCTTGACTGCGCCCTCGATATGACCCACCTCATAAAGCAGTACATCCTCATCGGATTCGACGACCCTAACATCCGGGTCTTTGATGTGCTCCGATACCCAATCGGTGCCTACGAGTACTTCGGAATGTGCGTATTCCGCCATCTTCATTCTCCTTATCCTCAATTTATTTGTTTTCTTTAAAACTTATTTGTTTCCCGCGAATGGATATAATTACCCCCCCCCCTCATATATATATTTTATTGGGTAAAGATAGTTAATTCAAGCCCTATATCTCTTTTTAACACCTTACGTTAATTGAATTTTATACGGTCAATAACCGTGAGACGTCTACTAATGTGCGGCACTCACTGCTTTTCGGACACGGAAAATTACATATTCCTTTGACCCAGTGTTTTGTGCTATTATGTAATAAGATGGGTATTTAAGGCGTTAGATTCGAGGTGTGAAAAATTTAAATAAGGGGGTAAGCATCCATG
>JBIOKC010000328.1:0-1994 GCA_044451425.1 Thermodesulfobacteriota bacterium | reverse complement strand
TCAACGGCATCGTTATACTTCATAGCGACACCGAAGTAGTTTACCCATCCCTGAAGATAGGTACGGATTTTCCAGTACCGGTAGTCCATCGAGACGCCCCAACTGCGGCCAGTGAGACTGCGCAGTTCGGATTTAAAGCGCATGAGAGATTTCTCAGAGACAGTAAGCCTTCTACTGGTAAAGGTAAATCCGAGGAAGGAATTCTCCTCAGCCTTCACCACTCTGCTTTTGTCCCTGTTGACCTTTACCTTGAGGACTTTCTCAAGGAACCGGCTGATACTCTCCATCACGCGAAAAGCAGCCCGTTTGGATTTCACGAGGATAATGGCATCATCGGCATACCGTGCGAACTGATGCCCCCTTCTCTCCAACTCCTTATCGAGGTCGTCCAAAAGGATATTGCTCAGAAGCGGCGAAAGAGGCCCGCCCTGCGGCACTCCTTTGGACGTTTCATTCAGCCTGCCGTTTGCGACAACACCGGCGCGAAGATATTTGCCTATCAGACGGAGGATGCCTTTGTCACTGACACGCCGGGAGACCCGGTGCATCAGAACGTCGTGGTTGACCATATCGAAGAACTTCTCAAGGTCGATGTCCACGGCATAGGCGTATCCTCTTTGAATGAGCTTCAGTACCTTCTTGACGGCCTGATGTGCCGAACGGTTCGGCCTGAACCCGAAACTGGACTCAGAGAAATGAGGATCAAAGACAGGACTGAGAACCTGAGTGATCGCTTGCTGAATCACGCGATCCATGACAACGGGGATACCCAAGGGACGAGTACCGCCGTTGTCCTTTGGAATCTCGACACGCTTTACCGGGTGAGGACTATACGTTCCATCCAGCAAAGATGTCTTGACTCCTTTCCAGTTCTCGTGGGCATACTCTGGAAACTCCTCGATAGTGATAGCATCAATACCGGGAGCCCCTTTGTTTGCCCTGACTTGTTTCCATGCGCTGAGCACGTTATCTCCTTTGACAACGCACTCCACTGTAACAGGATCGAGGGGACAGTCGTCCATGACGCGCCTCATAACTCGGCTCCTCCGGTCGGATTCATCGCCGCATGAGAGCTCATGGAATCGCCTCACTCTTTTCTACGTTCGGGCCTTCCTTCCGTTTTGCCGGAAGTACTATGCCCTCTGCTGACTTCTGCGTGCTTACCCCGCATGTCTCCATGAAGGGCGCTATAAGATTGCTCATGAGTTGCTGTCTGTTTCGTGTCTCCCATTGTAGGGACTCATATCCGTCAACAGCAACGGGATATGCCGGGTCTTTGGTCAACCGGTTAGACCTTTCCGGAATTGCTCTCATGAACCTCCTATCGCGTGACGCGCAGATCTCCCCGGATAAGAACGTGAACTTTCCGTGCACAAACGCCGCATTTACCCTACCCCCCGAACCTGTGGGTTTCGTTATGTTGTGCCAACTCACCCAGGGGCTAAGCCTTATATGCAGTTTCTGTTCGTCGTCTCGCACGTTTGCACTCCGGCTTCCTTCAGACCCCTCCTCGCGGAGACGCCCTTGCCTTCGGCTAGTACTTTTGTTAGTATCCATTACTATGAACACCTCCAGGTTCTCGTACAGGGGACTTTCACCCCATAAGTTCACGCCCGTGCCGGGCGTACACAATTGCCTCCACACCGACGCATGATAAACGTGTTTTGGTTTCAGCAATTGTCTGTTCTTGCGCGGGTGAGGCATGGCGTTATACATGAGTATGAAAACAAACAATGAAATTTAATCTAGCCATTATTAAACTCGGATTGATCGTAACAATTATAATTCTGGCAATCGGCCTACCATCTTGGCTTTTCACCACGGTCACAGCAGCCGACTTTCCAAAAACAGGAATAAATACAACATTGGTAACAATATCCTTTGGCTATTTTATAATCTTGATGCTCTGCGCCGGACTAGCAGCCTTTTGGGGTGCGTTGTTAATTATTAGTTTCGGAATTCAAATACAGAGGTCGAAAATAAAAATAATATAT
>JBIOKC010000327.1:0-2006 GCA_044451425.1 Thermodesulfobacteriota bacterium | reverse complement strand
GAAAGGTGCTGCCTGTGAGGGAGGCCCTCAGGTACCTGAACAGGTTTATCGAGTCCCACGTACCGCAAATAATTCTTCAAAAGCTCGATGCTGTTCCCGTATCGAAAGAAGCGCATTTTGAGTACCGCGTGAGGACGAATGCACCCGGAGTGCTCGACGGTTTTGTCGAGCTCCGCTTTCTCTGGGGGGCGTATTCAAAAGAGAACAGCGGTAAAAATGTAATCTCGAAAATCACGGGGTTCCCGAAGTTCCTCGAACATGTTTTCGGAATGGACAGTGTATGGCACCTGATGATGTATTCAGGTTTCGAGCTCGTCAGGCGTTCCGTCAGGTTTGTTATATCGGCAAAACAGAGAATACTGAAAGCGTCCGCCGTGGAATGAAATCAGTGCAGTTCGCATTTACTCGTAATCTTCTCATCCGGCTTCCGGTGTTAGAGACGTTATAAGATTCTCGAATCATGAATTATTTGTTATCGGGAATCTATACGGCTACACTTGTCGCACCGACCCGGTAATTTGGGCCGGTATTTTTGTATAGTATATGTATAATGTTTCAGTTTTATGTGTGCTATGAAACTTATATCTCACGTTAGAACGAAGTACGCGCTGGTATTGATTGTTTCCCTTGCTACGCTCGGAAGCGGATTACTGAACCTGTTTTCTCTCATAGGCCCCGGCCTGCCGAACCGACTCATAGTGCTCCACGAATTCTTTCCGATCGGCTTCCTTCATATTTTCCGGTTCCTTACACTAATTATAGGTTTTACACTCGTCGTTTCCTCGATCAACATCTATAAACGCAAAAGAAGGGCTTACCATATCGTGCTTCTCCTTCTGTCATTATCCGTAGTCTTTCATATGATCAAGGGTCTCGATTACGAAGAAGCGACTTAGTCTCTCTTCTTAATAGTTTTATTGTTCTCCGCCCGTTCGACTTTCACCGTCAGGAGCAGAATCCCCGATCCGGGCTCGTGGGAGATTCGCCTGATATTGGCCGTATTCGCCGCCTTCGCTTACGGCGTTGCAGGGTTCTGGTTTCTCGACAGCAAGGAGTTCGGGATTAACTTTACTCTGGCCGATTCGGTGCACAGAACTTTCCAGTACCTAACGCTGATCGGCGAACCCGACCTCATACCCAGGACACGCTATGCGAAGTGGTTTCTCGATTCTCTTAATGTAATTTCCATCATGGCCATATTATACTCGGTCTTTTCTATATTCCGGCCGGTAATCTACGAATACAGGACGCATCCGCGGGAACAACTCCTGGCGAAAGGCATTGCAGAGAAATATGGCAGCGACTGCCAGGATTATTTCAAGCTTTGGGCCGACAATTCATTCTTTTTCTCTCCTTCCAGGAACTCTTTTATCGCCAACAGAGAATGGTCTAATTTTGCCGTCGCTCTTGCGGAACCGGTCGGGCCCGAGGATGATATCGAGGAAATGATAAGGAGTTTTATGGAATACTGCCGCGAGAACGACTGGGGCATCGCCTTCCATCAAGCGCGGGCGCAATTCCTTCCGATATTCAGGAAGCTCGGATTCAGGAAGCTCAAGATAGGTGACGACGCGAGCGTGGACCTCAAATCCTTCTCGATATCCGGAAACAGGATGAAAGACCTCCGCAATACGATAAACAGGATGGAGAAGTCAGGAATCCGTGTAAGGATGTTCGAACCGCCCGTGGACGATAAGACAATTCATGAATTGAAGGAAGTATCGGACGATTGGCTCAAGATACCGGGACGCAGGGAGCGCGGGTTTACTCTGGGCAGGTTCGATCCTCATTATATTAAATCTACCGAGATGCTCGCCGCCGAGGGCGCTGACGGCAGGATACTGGCGTTCCTTAATATCATTCCCTCGTTCAAAGCGGGTGAAGCCACCATTGACCTCATGAGGAGGCGCGAAGAAGCCCCTAACGGCATAGTCGACTATCTCGTAGTAAAGCTCCTCGATTCACTCAAGAGTAAGGTGTACGAGCGCTTCAACCTCGGCATGGCT
>JBIOKC010000326.1:0-2009 GCA_044451425.1 Thermodesulfobacteriota bacterium | reverse complement strand
TGTGCACGCCATGAGTTAATGATTCCAAAATTAGAATAAATAGGGTAACACTTTTCCGTTAATGGTAATGGTAATAAAGCCTTTCATGTTCAGCCAAGTCTCAACGGCGATCCTCCAGGCCGTCTGTGGCTGAACCCCATCGCTGCATAATATATCATTTTGAAAGTTCATTATCCAATCATTGGCATCCCTCCTTTCCCATTTCGTAAAAGTTCTTTTACTGGCAAAATACACCTGGCAAGCATTATTCCCTTTTAAGCATGGACGAGGCTTATGATTTAGATCATGTTCAACCGTTGAGGCATACGCTTCCATGTGTTCACGAGGGCAACTGGGCCTGTATGAGAGCTTTACGTCCAGCCCGTTTTTTAGCTCGGTTTGCGCCTCTTCAATCGCACCATTGTAAGGTGGATAATAGACCGGGCTGTTCACCGGCATGACAAAATAATCGGTAAGCACGCTATTAACCGCCGTATGATTCAGGTTGCTGCCATTGTCCCGTTTGAGGAACAGGGGCGCTCCGAAACGATTGAAGGTTGCCGCGAGATAGCCGGATATTTCTTCACCGCAGGGTAATTCTCCCGTCATAGGGATGAACTTATAGCGGGAAGCGAGGTCCTGCATTTGGTTTAGATAGACCTTGGAACTGGTGGTGTCAGGCTGTTTATATTCGCACGGGTCCATGGACCATGCGATATTTGGCACGTTCCAGTGGATACGCCGAAGATTCTGGCGATTAAACGTATTTTGATCATGCCTCGCCATAGCGACCCGTTTCTGCAACTCCCGCCTCGACACGGTAGATCCGTAGCGCGCATATAACGTACCTGTGCCATTTGTACGTTTATGTCCGTGAGATAATTGGGAGATATCCCGCTCAAGACTACGAATATCAGGTGGTTCGACCTTGGGAGGACCCGGCTGCCGTACCAGGGGCGAGTCTTTTTTATGCCGCATGCGCCACCGTATAAAACTCGGGTAAGGCAGCCTAACGGCACTGCAGATCGCTCGGTAGGGCATACCGGTCCTCTCCTTGATCTGGTCAATAATACCAAGCATACGCATTATGGTTTCTTCCTTTTCTTTCGTTTTTTTTCCTGGGACCTCCCGGTGTTTTTCTTTTCACCGGCATTCTGCAGCTCATATGCGTGCAACATGTCCCGGACTTCCACCGTCTTCTCAGCGATAAACAGCTTGTTCCCCAGGTTGGCAATCTGATCCAGTAAACGCTCTTTCTCTTCGTCTTGCAGCGTTTTCGGCCTCCCCGGAGCTTTGTCCTCCATGGCTTCCGTGATCGCCTGTAAGGCCCGGCTTTCCCACTCATAGTAGGTCTTACGGGATACGCCTAATCTCCGGGAACCCTCCTCGGCCGTGATCTGACCGCTGCGCACCGCAAGGATAACAGCTGTTCGCTGGCGGGCGCGCTCCTTGTCCTTTAAGTCGCTCATACGCAGACTCCTTTTCTGCTATGGTTTCTCAATTTTGCGCAAGGCTTCGCTCGATATCTTCTGGTCCTTTATCGGAGCCGTCTCCGTTTTTCTCGCTTCCTGCGCCTTCAATAGCGTCTTTTCCAGTCTCCCCTGCGCTGCACTCGTCATGAGTGTTAGCCGCTTCTTTTCCAGCATCGCCTGTAATCGGGGAGAAAGAGCCGGTCCCTTGTCCAGGCTCACCCGGGGCTCCAGCGCCTGGAGCATTCCCTCCATCGCCCGTCTCTGCCATTGCGCCAGTACCATCCAGGGTATCGACAGCTCCCGGCAGATCTCCGCGGGCCTGCGACGTTCCGTCCATATCGAGAGAACCGCCTGGCATTTCTCCATCGCTCCGTAGTTCATTGTCTGCCGTTTCTTCTCGCTTTTGATCTTCTCCATGCGAATTGATTCAAATTAAATGTAACCATAGGTAGGGCGAAAAAGAATACGTTGCGTCATATTACAGGTAACCGAAAGGAGACCTGTAATTATGGTTATGCAGTCCAGACGCGATTATCTTAAGGCCATCCGGTTACGCTA
>JBIOKC010000325.1:0-2035 GCA_044451425.1 Thermodesulfobacteriota bacterium | reverse complement strand
GTAGTATCGGTAGTCTGGATCATCGGGATCGCGTCTCGGATATTGTGCCGCGATCTCAACCGCGAGGTTGACCCTTTTTACGTCGGGTGGTACTTGTCACTCGTGGCCGAGGCGGTGCTCGAAGTCGGGCTCTCGCTCGCGTGGGAAATTGTCGCTGGCAAGGGAAAGAAAAAAGGGCCGCAGGTGATAGTGCTCGGCATGGGAAAGCTCGGCGGAAGGGAACTAAGCTATAATTCCGACCTCGACGTCATTTTCTTATACGACGGCAGCGCTGAAGGGCATGAGTTTTTCTCGAAGCTCGGTCAAAAAGTGATTTCGATACTCTCCATACCCACGGGAGAGGGGTACGCATATAAGATAGACATGGGACTGAGACCCTCCGGCCGCTCGGGCGCCCTCGTAACTTCATACGACGCGTTCAGGAAATACCAGGAGGAAAGCGCTCAGATCTGGGAGAGGCAGTCGCTACTCAGGGCGAGGGCTTCGGCGGGTGACATAAAGCTTGGAAAGAGAGTAATGAAATCCATCGAGGAGTTCGTTTACTTAAAGCCGCTGCCCCCGGATTTTCACAAGGAGATAAACTACCTCCGCACTAGGATGGAGACCGAGCTCGCGAGGGAGAGCGCAAAGAAGCTCAACATCAAGACGGGGAAGGGTGGTATAGTAGACATAGAGTTCCTCGTACAGATGCTCCAGTTGAGGTACGGAGGGGAGCATCCGGAAGTGAGGGGCCGGAATACGGGGGACGCCCTTACGGGGCTCAGAGACGCGGGTATCATAAAGGAAAGGCAGTACTCGGAGCTTATGGACGGCCTTTGCTTCCTTAAAAAGATGGAGAATCTGCTTAGGCTCCTCCACGACAGGTCTATCAACGAGCTTTACGAAAGCGATTTCGACAAGCTCTCGTCCGAGCTCGAGACGGATTCGGACGGGAAGCACCTCAGGAAAAGATACGTCGCAGTGACGAACGGAATAAGAAAGTTATACGATAAATATTTCTCATGAGCGTTACACGCTGTAAAAATGCCGATGCAAAGGACTACAAATGAGCAGGTTCAATAGCTGTATCTTTATCATGGCGGACGGCGCGCGAGCGGACGTGTTTTCGGAGCTCCTCTCGAAGGGCGAGCTCCCGAATATCGCGAAGTACGTGGTCGAGAGAGGCTCATACAGGGTCGCTGTATCGGTATTCCCCTCGACGACCGGGCCCGCATATACGCCCTACATATTCGGGAAGTATCCGGGGAGGTGCGACTTTCCGGGGATCAGGTGGTTCGACAGGCGCGTCTATCCGGACAAGCGGAGGATATTCTCGTTCAGCCGATTCAGGAGCTATATAGGTCTCGAAACATATTTCATGAACAGCGATATCTCGACTGACGGCAAAAGCCTGTTCGAGTTATTCCCCAGAAGCGGGAATATTCTTAACGAGCTTTCGCGCGGAGTGAGCCTCAAGAACGACAAGACTCGTTTCTCCAAGCTCTACTACAAGGTTAAGGGACACTTTACCGATAAGAGCGACGAAGTCGATATGGTCGCGCGGAGAATACTGTTAGGCGAGCTCGACGGTATGCACGACTTCATATTCGTCGTATTTCTTGGCATAGATACCTATTCCCATATAAACCACCCTTTCCATAGGAAGGTGCTCGATTCATATACGAGGATCGACAAGACCGTGGGGCTCGTCGCGGGGAAACTGGAATCGGAGGGGAGGTTGGATAGCACACTTATCGTGATCGGGAGCGACCACGGACTTACTCAGACTCATTCGCATTTCGATTCGCTCGAATTTATGATGCGGCGCGGCTACAAGACCTTCTATTACCCGAACGTGCTCAGGCACTTCACTGGCGCCGATGCCGCTGCCCTTGTATCCGGTAACGCCATGGCGAACATATACGTGAAGAGTCCCGATGGATGGGGGAGGAAATCGACGTTCGAGGAGCTCGCCGGACTCGCGGACAGCTTTCTCGAAAGGCCGGAAGTCGATATAGTGGCGGGGCTCGACGAGAGGGGAAGGGCAAGGGTAAAG
>JBIOKC010000324.1:0-2037 GCA_044451425.1 Thermodesulfobacteriota bacterium | reverse complement strand
CGACACCTATTACAGATCGTGGAAGAATTACCTGATGAGAAAAAATCTCACCGAAAAAATTCCCGACTTGAAAGTAAAGGGCATAAAAATAAGCGGTAAGGACGGAGATCATGGAGACGGAAGCGAGGACCTTGTAGATATAGATAACGGAAAGGCGCGGGGGCACACGAGACTCGGCGACCTTTTCAAGACTAGGGGCAGGATGCGCTCCGCATCGTACGAATACGAGAAGGCACTCGGGCTCGATCCCGGCTCGCCGCTCATATCGACGCGCCTGGCCTCGTCTCTCTACGGCTCCGGGGAGAACGACAGGGCGTTGGGCATCCTCGACCCGCTTATCGAATATTACCCGGACAATATGGACATATACCTCGTTCTCGGAAAATTATATCTCGATAAGGGCAATATGGCGAAGGCCGAGGAATCTTACAAGACCGCGATTTCCATAAACCCTTTCGACCCAGAGATCCATGCCGCGCTTATAACCATCTACGGCAAAGAGGGACGTAAGGACGAAGAAGGGAGAGAGAGGAAAATTCTGAGCATACTATCGGAAAAGGATGACAAACATGAGTAATGAACTCGAATCGAGAGAAGACGTAGAGAGGGTGGAAGAGCTCGCTAAAGTAAGAACCGAAATTGTAGGTGAGATAAGCAAGGTCATAGTGGGTCAAGAAAAGGTCATAGACCACCTTCTCATATCCCTCATGTCATCGGGCCATTCGCTTTTCGTGGGAGTACCCGGACTGGCCAAGACGCTTCTCGTGAGCACCCTCTCGGAGGTGCTTAACCTCAGGTTCAACCGCGTCCAGTTCACCCCGGACCTCATGCCCTCGGATATCACGGGTTCTGAAGTCCTGGAGAAAGACCCGGTCACGGACACGAGGTTTTTCAGATTCATACACGGCCCAATATTCTGCAACATACTGCTAGCGGACGAAATAAACAGGGCCTCGCCCAAGACCCAGTCGGCGCTTCTTCAGGCCATGCAGGAGAAAAAGGTCACTGTAGGCGGTGAGACTTACCCGATAGCGTCGCCTTTTCTCGTATTCGCCACACAGAACCCTATAGAGCAAGAGGGCACCTACCCTCTCCCCGAGGCCGAGCTCGACAGGTTCATGTTCCAGATAGACGTCTCATACCCCTCCTACGAAGAAGAGATAATGATCGTGAAGACGACGACCGGCACATACAAGCCCGAGCTGCGGAAGATCCTTGACTCGAATAAGATACTCGAGTACCAGGACCTCGTTCACCGCGTTCCGGTATCCGACCATGTCGCGGCTTATGCGGTAAGGATCGCAAGGGCGACGAGGCCGGACGCCCCCGATACGCCTGAGTCGGTGAGAGGGGGGGTTTCATGGGGTGTGGGACCGAGGGCTTCCCAGTATCTCATACTCGGCGGCAAAGCGCGCGCGATCCTCTCCGGCAGATACACACCCACAACGGACGACGTGAAGGCTATAGCTCCAGCTGTTCTAAAGCACAGGGTCGTGCTCAATTTCAGGGCGGAAGCCGAAGGTATAAAGCCCGACGATATTGTTTGGGAGATCCTGGATAAGATCGACCCTCTCGGGAATGCCAATCTCCGAGCTTCCTGACAATGGCCGTACTGGGGAATTTATTCTGAAGCAGCGCCTCGACCGAAGGCTCCATCCTAGAGAGGAACGGTTTCGGGAATATACCCATAACGAACATCATGACCGCTATGGGCACGAGCACCATTATCTCTCTCAGGTTGAGATCCTTTAGTATCTTATTCTCGGTTTTATCGAGGGGGCCGAACATCACTTTCTGATAAGCCATGAGCATGTAAACGGCACCGAGTATGATTCCCGTAGCGCCGAGGGCGGCATAGACATAGTTAAATTCGAACGTGCCCAAGAGTATCAGGAACTCGCCGACGAACCCGTTAAGAAGCGGAAGCCCGATGGAAGAGAGCGTCGCGAGCATGAAGAACGCGGCGAATACGGGCATTATTATCGCTATCCCCCCGAACTCGGCGATCTTCTTCGTATGCCGCCTCTCGTATATCAT
>JBIOKC010000323.1:0-2042 GCA_044451425.1 Thermodesulfobacteriota bacterium | reverse complement strand
CCTCGGGTGGGGGGGGTCGGGGGGTTCGGCGCGCCCATCACGTGGTCTTGAATGGGGGGAGGTCTTAACGCGTATCTAAGCGACTCACGCACCCGATGCTGCTTACGAAACCGTGAGCGCACAGTTCACGGAAAAGGAGCTCGTCGATCTTACTTTCGTTATTGCGGACATGAACTTCTGGAACAGTATCGCGATAGGCTTCAGGAAGCTTCCGGGTGCGAGGGATGAAGTGCGGAAAAAAAGAGCGGCGGGGGAGTACGCGGTTCAAGTGGAAGAGCGGTATTGCGAGGATCGTGCTTCACATAAAAACGCTGCGTGACTGTTTATTGAGGGGCAATACACCTATTTGTTTCATATGTAGTAAACCTAGCCAACGGATTGACGCAAATGCCCGTTGCGGCTCCTTTATTTGTTTAGATTCAAGATTCATAATTCCAACTTAAACTGATGTTGACAAAAGGGGAGCGGTACATCAATAGATGGAATAGGGATTCCATCTAGTACGAGTATTGCGGACAAACTTTTGAATACGAGAAGTTTCGACGGTGGGTAATGGAGTTAATCAGGGGCGGGCTGTCTATTCAGGCAAAATAGCAGGGGCGCAGTTGAGAGGTCGGGGAAAGAAACAGGAGAGTGCAGATCTAGGCCCCTGGTGTCCGAAATCACGGTCGGAAACGGTTATTGACAGGAATCTGATATGTAATTATTTTTAGCAATGAGTTATAACTCATTGCCGATGCTCCCCAATGTATCGGCGTCAAGTCCCTTGGGAGACCACCCTCCCTGGGGATTTTTTTTGCCGACGATTGAGATTATCCGCTTCATGGATCAGCCGCAATCGGACGATGGTATAAATTTTCTTCAAACGAAGGTATTAGGCGGAGAAGGGAGGGATAAGAAAAAAGTCTTAGGGGATTGGGGTTCCGCGCGATTTCACTACGCATCCAGCCGCTCTGCGTCCGGGTTGAGAATCGGCGCCGGACATCTCCTCAGGCGGGCTGCTGTCGAGCATCCTCCCGGCAGCCCGCGGACATCGGCATCCTTAAACGGATTCGTCTTCAGACAAACCAATTGACCACCGTGTATCTCACCCCGCTTGTGACAGGAGTGACCTCGTGGAAGAGTTCGGAACGAAAAGCTATTAGCATCCCGGTAGTTCCCGGACATTTAAATCCGTGAGACTCAAAACGCGGGTCACTCAGTATTCCGTATATAATGAACGATCCGCCGGTATAACTAGCGTTTCCCGGTTCACCCGCTTCATTGTTAAGAAATACAATAGTTGAAACCTTGCGGTCTCTGGCTTCCTGAGGGTTTTTAGGATTTATGCCTTTATCGACATGACGTTGAAAGAAATCACCCTCCCTATAGTAAAGGAACTTAGGGTCTTGCGGGTGCGAGAGGGTTATATTGAAATAAGCTTCGAGTTCGCCTTTGACCGCTGATAGTTTATCATGCAGCAGCGCGCGAGAGTCGTTTGATACCTCTTTCTCCACAGTCCGGCGAACATTTTCATCGAGCAGGCATTCGTTTGTTATTACGATACGCGCAGGGGTTCCCGTTGAAGAGGACATTCCCAGCCGGATACTTTCACATAGCTCCTGATCGAGGAAGTTCTTTTTAGCAAATAGTCCGAACGAGAAGTTAGAGCCTATTTCCATGGAGAGTCCACGTGAGAAAGCCGATAAAAAATTATCCGGGCAAATACTAGCGAATCGATTTTCCCATGTCAATGTTTAATTTCGGATCAAAATGGTATTTATAGAAATACCGGCTCGAAAATAGCCGGGACGGAGAATGTGATAGACTACTTTAGCCGGCGCATTAGGGGGGCAGCGGGGTTCGTCATTTCGGGAGGTATGTGGTGCAAATATCAGCGGAAATAATGTTAGCATGAATTTATAGTAAAAATGAGTAATAACTAGTATAACATTTTTTTGTATGGTATCGGTACCTTACCGAGGAATTATCCATATATTTTAGATTTTCTTTTACTTTGTTTAACTCATTATTACTTACGATTTACTTATTATTACTTATTG
>JBIOKC010000322.1:0-2058 GCA_044451425.1 Thermodesulfobacteriota bacterium | reverse complement strand
GTCTACAATCCCCCTCAACTACGTGGAGAAATTCGAAATAATCAGAGGGGGAGCATCAGCCTTCGCGGGCACGGACGCAATCGGCGGCCTGGTCAATATTGTAACAAAAAAAACGGATAAGCCGTTTACTTTCGGCTCGGTGACTTACGGATCATACCAGACGTTCGGTCTAGACCTTTCGAGAGCGCAGAAAGTCGGGGACTTCAGCTATTTCGTATCGTTCTCTCACGCGCAGAGCGAGGGAGATTTCAAATTCAAATCAGTGAACGACCTCACCCTCACGAGGATCAACAACGAGTTCCATTCGGAGAGCTTTCTCGGGAAGGTCAATTACGACCCCGGGAACGGATGGCAGGTGAATTTGATGAATGAGTTTTTCTACGACGATAAGGGCGTACCCGGCTTAGGGGAATTCCAGCAGCCGGACGCGAACCAGAAAGACCTGAGGAATCTAACGAGCATAAACATATCCAAGGAAAATTTCATAAGGTCCGATATGGATCTCAACGTACTGATATTCAACAGGCTCGACTACCTGAAATACGCAAACCCCGAGCCGACTGTCGGAATCCCCATTAATTCGCTCAGCAAAACATACTCCTTCGGCGTAAATCCTCAAGTTACGTGGTTTGCCCCCTACAATCAGGTAGTCACGTTCTCGACAGAGATGACGGAAGAAATACTGCAAAACGACGATTTCGACAACCCGAAGCGGTTCACATACAGCCTCTTCGCCGCTGACCAGATTAACCTTCTGGACAACTTTATGGTAATAAATCCCGTCATCAGGTACGACCTCTGGAATACATCCGGATCGACCACGACGACCGATTCGGGTATTTCGCCGAAATTGGGCGTTATCATCACCCCGCTGAAGTTCCTGTCGTTCAAAGGGAATATAGGACACTCATACAGGGCACCCAACTTCGGAGAGCTCTTCTTCCCGAACGAGGGGTTTATAAGAGGCAACCCTAACCTTAAGCCCGAAACGGCTTACGACTTCGATTTAGGCTTTATACTCTCTCACCGCCTGGGGTCGCTCGAAGTCACCTACTTCAGAAACCATATAGACGACCTCATCCTGTTCGTATTCATAAGCGCTCAGACCATCCAGCCGCAGAACGTGGGGAATGTTAACGAGCAAGGGATTGAAACAAGCCTCGTACTAAAACCATCCAGGTATTTCGAGTTGTTCGCCGGATATACGTTCCTCGACGGCGAGATCAACCAGACCGGAGCGCAGCTCCCCGGAAGACCGAGGAACAAGTTCGATCTCAGAGCGGTACTCAACCTCAACTATGTCTCCCTCTTTTGGGAGACACATTACGTCGATAAAATACCTGTGAGCGCTTTCCCGGACTCGAAGACCACCCCCGCAAGGACTACATACAACGTAGGCGCTAAGGCGGAATGGAAAAAATTATTTTTCACATTCGAGATAAAGAATCTGTTCAATAACCTCGACGTGAGGGACGCGCTCGATTTCCCTCTTCCGGGAAGGACGTACTTCGCGACGGCGGGAGTGAATTTCTAAACGGAGATGAAAATAGATGATTAAATCTAATAAAGGAGGGACTTCAAATGAAATTATTATTATCGGTAATTCTCGCTGTCACCGTTTGTATCGCTTTTACGGGATGTAATGATACTGGCAGCGGCAGCGGAGGCGGAGGGTTTGTACCGACGGGCAGCATACTTGCCGTCGCCGAAACAGCAGGCTCGCAGCAAACGATTAAGGTAGGAGGGCTCCCCGGAGGGGCGCCATCAGGGAGTTCTGTAGTCGTGACGGATGTAAACACCGGCCAGACACAATCTACGACGGCAAATTCGGACGGGAGCTTCGATCCGACGTTCAAGGGAAATACGAACGATTCTTTCCACGTAGTCGTGACCGAGGGCAAAGTAGTAATCGAAGACACTGTCATCGGCGTCACTCTTTTATCCGATTCCGTCCATGAAAACCTGGCAAAGCTCGGAAGCGTGCCCGCAAACATCGAGATCAGGGGGAATGCGGCGTACGTCGTAAACGGGTTCTCCAACAATATACAGATCTTTGAC
>JBIOKC010000321.1:0-2061 GCA_044451425.1 Thermodesulfobacteriota bacterium | reverse complement strand
CCCACTCGACTGCGGACACGCCTTCTCCGAAAAGGAACTCGTCGTAACCTATACCTATGAGCTCGTCAGCGTCGGAAATCCTGTACAGGTCGAAATGGTATAGGGGAATCCTCCCCTCATATGCGTTCATTATCACGAACGTCGGGCTCACGGGCTCGTCTTCAATGCCGAGGCTCCTGGCTATACCCTTTACGAGGACAGTCTTACCTGCGCCCAAGCCCCCCCTGAGGGCAATAATACTACCGGGTTCGAGCGATTTTCCAATAATCTCACCCAGTTTTATTGTTTCTTCCGTATCCGTTACCCGAATGTCCATACTCTCTCTCTGCGTCATATCGATTTTAGTGATTGAAATTAAGTGAGATCAACGGATTCGGAAGAAAGGCTCCTCGTCCGTCTTCGGGAGCTCGCCGAGCACTTGCGGCAGCTCGTTTGCTAGGTCGCTCGCTATTATGCCCGCCTGTCCCTTGCGTGTGCGCGCGGAGGCATCGCCAGCGAGTCCGTGGACAAATACCCCGAGCCTGGCCGCGTCTTCTGGGCTCAGGCGCTGGGCGAGGAAGCCGCCTATTATGCCCGTGAGCACGTCCCCCATGCCGCCTGAGGCCATTCCGGCGTTGCCGGACGTGTTTATGTATACATTCCCTTCGGGAGTGGAAACGACGGTCCTTGCCCCCTTCAGCACGAGCCGGACGTTGTATCGCTTTGAAAAATCGAGCGATACGCCTATTCTGTCGCTTTCGATGTCTCCGATTGTAATGCCCGTGAGCCGGGACATCTCCCCCGGATGGGGAGTGAGCACGAGTGGGGTTTTCGCCTTAAGCAGAATTTCCGGGTCTTCCGCAATGAGTGTGAGGGCGTCCGCATCGATCACTGTCGGCACGGCCGTCGTCTTGATAATCTCGTATAGAAATTCCCGCGTTTCTTTCGTCACCGATATGCCGGGTCCTATGGCGAGAGCCGTTTTTTTATTCGCTATGATCTCCTTAGCGCGCGATATGGACACCTTTCCGAGCGTGCGGAGGTCCGTCTCGGGGAGAGGCTCGGTCATCGCCTCGGTCGTTTTGACGTCCATTATATCGTTCAGGCTGGCCGGTATCCCCACTGTAACGAGTCCCGTACCTACCCGGAGCGCGCCTGAAGATGCGAGCGTTGCGGCGCCAGTCTTTCCGGGAGAGCCCGCAAGAATAAATAGGTGTCCATACGTGCCCTTGTGGGTGTCGGGACGCCTGGGCTTCAATATATCTCTCACGGATGCGTGGGTGAGCAGCTCGTACGGTATGCCCTCTTCGAGGAATTTCGGAGTAGTAATGTCGGCCACGTAGACCCTGCCCGAGTAGTCGAGTCCCGGATATATGGAGATGCCTATTTTTGGCAGGACGAATGTTACGGTCACATCCGCTTTTACCGCCGTCCCGAGTGGGAATCCGGTATTCGCGTCGAGCCCCGAAGGCAGGTCCACAGCCAGTTTCGGGACGGGCTGGCTGTTCATGAAATCGATGATTTTTCTGTTGAACCCATCCACTTCTCGGTCGAGTCCCGTGCCGAAGAGGGCGTCTACTATCAGATCCGCCTGTTTGTATTTTCTCAGGCCGCCTTCGAGCTCCACGACCTCGCCACCCGATTTTTTTAGCGCTCTGAGGTTGGTAAGGGCATCGCCCTTGTATTTGCCGGAGCTGACAGCGAGATATGCTGTTACCGCGATACCCTGGCCGATTAAGTGGCGCGCTATGACGAACCCGTCGCCGCCGTTATTCCCGCCGCCCGCGAATACCGCCACTTTGTTCGTGAACGGGAACTCTTCGATAATTACATCCGCGGCCGCGCGGCCAGCGTTTTCCATGAGGACGAGGCTAGGTATGCCGTGCTTCTCTATCGTTTTCCTGTCGATTTCTCTTACTATCTCGCGGGTCGCTATTTTCATGTGCGTCCATAAAAAATAACGCAAATCGGAGGGATTGTATAGACGGGGGGAGTAGTGCGGGTAATCAACAGACAAAGAAAAGGCAAACGTACTTTGCTTCTTTTCCTTGATGAAAAGAAGCAAAAATCACACACGTAGTG
>JBIOKC010000320.1:0-2071 GCA_044451425.1 Thermodesulfobacteriota bacterium | reverse complement strand
GCTCAAGAACACGAAAAGACTCAAATCCGCGGTCAGGAAGCTCGACCACGCGGCAGCTAAGAAAAGCATCAGGAGGTCGATTCTCCTTTCCAAGGTCTACATGATGCGCGCGAGGCGCTTTAAGGAGAGGTTCATAAAGGCCAATCTCAGGCTCGTCGTAAGCATCGCGAAGAGGTACATGAGCAGGGGGCTGCCGCTCCCGGACCTTATACAGGAAGGGAACGTAGGGCTCATGAGGGCTGTCGAGAGGTTCGATCACACGAAGGGTTACAAGTTTTCGACCTATGCTTCATGGTGGATTCACCAGGCTATATCACGCTCCCTTCTCGACCAGACGAGGACAATCAGAGTGCCCGTTTACGTGCTCGAGCAGGCGACCAAAGTTCACAGGGTGAGCACGGCTATGAATAAGGAGATGGGAAGAAAACCGCTCCCGGAAGAGATCTCCAGGAATACGGGAATATCCGTCGAGGGAGTAAAGAGGGTGCTTGAAGCTACCAAGGAAGTCGTTCAGCTTGACTCGCCCGTCCTGGACGGTGAGAAGACGACTCTCCTCGATTTCATTCAGGACGACGTTACGGGGGCTCCCGACTTTGCCGTCGCCAAAGCGACCCTTACGTCCAAGATAAAGGATGCCCTATCCACGCTTACGCCGCGCGAGGAACAAATACTTAAAATGAGGTTCGGCATAGGTTTCGAGACGACGTTCACCCTGGACGAGATAGGGAAACACTTCAGGCTTACACGGGAACGCATCAGGCAGATAGAAAAGAGGTCTCTCGAGAAGCTCGAAGATTCCGACGTAGGGGCGATACTTAAAAGCTTCATAGACTAGAGTCGAGGCGATGCTCGTCGGACTCAACCTTAAAAATTTCACCGTCATAGACGAATTAGCCGTCGGTTTCGGCCCCGGACTGAATATAATCACGGGAGAAACAGGGGCGGGGAAATCTGTTATAGTCGATGCCGTGAACTTGATCCTCGGGGACAGGGTGTCTGCGGAGTATATAAAAGCGGGCAGGGACGAGGCTCACCTGGAAGCGCTTTTCGATATATCGGGTAACAGCGCACTCATGGCAAGACTCCAGTCACTCGGGTTCGAGACGTCTGACGGCGAACTCCTGGTAAAGCGAATAATCTACAGAAAGGGCAGAAGCAGGGCCTTTATAAACGGCGGCATAGCCACGCTCCAGATGCTCGGTCATGTAAGCGAAGGGATAATAGATATATTCAGCCAGCACGAGCATCAGAGCCTCCTCAGGGAAGAGAACCACGTGAGAGTGCTGGACGAATACGGCGGGCACGGCGTGCTTGTAGCCGAGCTCAGGGAGATTTACGGGAAGTGGCGGGAAGTGATGAGGGAAATAGACAGGCTCGCAGAGGGCCAGAGAACGCTCCTCGAAAGAGAAGACTTCCTCAAGTTTCAGTGCTCGGAGATAGACGACGCGCTGCTTAGGGAAGGGGAGGACTCGGATCTTGAAGAGGAGAAGAAGAGGCATCTCAACAGCGAGCGTCTCCTCTCCGCGGCGCGCGGGGCGTATGATGCGCTCTACGAGAGCGAGCCGTCACTCCTGGGCTCCCTTAAGCGTCTCTCGTCCGAGATTCAGGACGCGAGCAGGATAGACGTATCGCTCAGGCAGACGGCCGAGTCGCTCGATAACGCGGCGATGCAGTTAAAAGACGCGGCGTTCACGCTCAGGGACTACGCGTCGGGTCTGAGCTTCGAGAGCGGCCGGCTGGAAGTGGTCGAGAGCAGGCTGCAGGAGATTAATGACCTGAAGAGGAAATTCGGTGAGACAATCGGGGATATCCTCAGAAAAAGAGAAGAGCTCGGGAGGGAACTCTACGGCATAGCGGGTTACGAGGGGGAGCTCTTGAGGCTGAAGGAAGAGTCGGAGAGGATGAGTGCGGAGCTTAATTCGAAAGCGGAAAAGATTTCCCGGATGAGAAGAGAGGCGGCAATCAGATTGAGCGGGTCCCTCGAAAGGGAGCTTAAGGAGGTAGGCATCAAGGGCGCCAGGTTCTCAGTGGATATCGAAGAGAAGGGAATATCGGCGGATGGAATAAACAG
>JBIOKC010000319.1:0-2085 GCA_044451425.1 Thermodesulfobacteriota bacterium | reverse complement strand
CTATAATATCTTTGCCCTTTGACAAAAGCTCCTTTATGACGGTCCTGCCCATCCTGCCGTAGCCGCATACGATATAATGGCCCTTCATATCCTTGATTCTTTTTTCCAATCTGGACCTCCCGATCATCTGTTTCAATTCTCCTTCTAGGACAATCTTGGCAAGGGCACTCAGCAGATAGAGTATGATGCCCACACCCAGCGTAAGGAGCACCATCGTAAAAATCTGGCCTGCCGGCGAGAGATCGTGCACCTCTCCGTACCCTACCGTGGTCAGAGTAGTTACGGTCATAAAGAGGGAATCACGGAAATTCCACCCTTCTATCACCATGTAGCCGATTGTGCCGAACGCGTTTATGAGGAGTATCAGTAAAGTGGGGATAAAGAGCTTCTTTCTGATTGCAGAAAACATATCGCTCCGTATAAGTGAAACTGCTGTTTTGGGCTACAGTGGCTTTACCGTTATAACCGGGCAGGGGGCTTCCTGAACTACCCTCTCGGCGACGCTCCCGATGAAGTCTTCCCTCCTGAATTTATAGCCCCCGTATGTGTTCATTATAATCAGGTCTATGTTCTTCTCCTTTGCATAATTCACTATCCCCAGCCAGGGGTTCCTCGCCGTCTCCACGGCGGTCTCGACCCTGTCCTCTAGCTTCGCTTCTTCCACTTGCTCCGTGAGCTTATTGTAGGCATCCCCCCTCATTAGCTCTATGAGCTTCGGTGGATATTTCCCCTCGCTCGTAGCGACGATATTGATGCTGTATATCTCGGCACCCAGGTCTTTTGCAAGGCCGAGCGCGAGCTGCAAATCCCTCGACATGATGTTATAAAGGTCGGTCGGGACGAGTATCCTTTTAATTCCATGAATCGTGCTGCCTTTTCTTACTATGAGCACGGGTATCCTCGATCGTCTCAAAACTTTGAGAGCAGTTGCCCCGAGTATATTTCTCTCCTCTGCCCTGCCTTTCCCGAGAACGATGAGGTCGGCGTTTTCTTCCTCCCCGGCTTCGATAATTTTGAGGTACGGCACACCCTGGGTTATGCGGGTCTTGAAATGGAGCCCCTTCAATTTCAAGTCCTCCGATATACTATTGAGCCTGTCGCTGCCCTTTGACTCTTTCTCCTTTATCCAGTCCGCCAGGAGGTCGAGCTCGCGCGTTGGGAATTCATCGAGTGCCTTCACTTCGAAATAGTCCGGGATGACGTAGAGACCTATGATCTCCGAATCCAGGGCACGAGCTATATTTTCGGCAAACGTCAGTGCGTCGACCGAATCCTTAGAACCGTCTGAAGCCCATACAATTTTCTTTATCAAACTGGAATCCTCCTTCGCCGCTTCGGTGTGCTGTTATTTTAAAGCATATGTAAGGCATTTAAAACGCGGATGATAGTTTAGCAACAATAATTCATCATTCTACCGCTTTTTATCCGGCAGGGGAATCGGTTTTGGGACTACGTTCCTGACCGGAGTGAGCGTCATGAGATAGGCAAATATAGACTTCAGGTCTTCGTCTGAGAGTTTGCCGTAGTCTTGCCACGGCATCGGGGGGAGTATGCCTCTTCTTAAATCGATATGCTTCCCGCTTCTCATGGTTTCTATAAAGACCTCTTCCGTCCATTTTCCGATCCCGGTCTCTGGGTCAGGTGTTATATTGGTTGAAAATGTGAGACCCCACGGGCCCGCCCATTCCGTCGAGTCGAGTTTGCCCAGAAACTCGATCCACTCCCTGGAGCCGACCTCGGTGTCCGGCAGGGTCGGAATTTCGGTCTCCTGCGGGTGACCCGAGAGCCTCTTTTTCATATCGGGCACGGATCCTCCAGGCGTTTCTATTAACGGCGTATGGCAGTAATCGCAATTCCCTTCGCTGACAAGTTGTTTGCCCCTCTCGACGTATTTATTCTGAGACGTATCCCGTACGTTTTCAACCGCTACGGCTGTAAAGCTGATGAATGTAAGAAAACACAGCACGGCCGCGATGACGGTCTCGATTGTTTTAGGCATCGTCATTATTCTTCTCTCAGGGCCTTAACGCCAGAACAGGGCAGTGGGCTTCGCGTATGATCTTATCAGTCTCACTCCCGAGAATG
>JBIOKC010000318.1:0-2107 GCA_044451425.1 Thermodesulfobacteriota bacterium | reverse complement strand
CGGCAACACAGTGATAATAGACCACGGCATGGGCGTCGCAACCCTCTACGGCCACATGAGCTCTATTGATGTGAAGGTCGGGGACAGGGTGAGTAAAAAGCAGATATTAGGCAAGACCGGACAGACCGGGCTCGCGGCTGGAGATCATCTCCATTATGGTGTTTACGTGAACGGCGTAGCCGTCCGTCCAGTCGAATGGTGGGACGATAAGTGGATCAAGGACAACGTGATTTTGAAGATCGACCAGGCTAAGGCCGAGTTCGGGACAAAGAGCTCCGAAAATACACAGCAGCAGACTCAGGGTAAGACCCAGAATTAATCCGGAGTGTATTCAGCTTGATTATATACGGAAAGAATCCGGTTAAGGAACTGCTCTCCGACCCTCATTCCGAAGTAGACGAAATCCTCATTTCAAAGGAAGGCAAGAAGGAAGGCGTCTCCGATTTATTCGCGCTCGCGAAAGAGAGAGGGATAAAAGTGCTCTTCCTTCCCAAGGACGCTATTACGAGAATTTCCGGCACGGCCTCTCATCAGGGTGTGGCGGCGAGGATATCCGAGTTCGAGTATTCGGGAGTCGATAGCATACTCGACCGTGCTAACGAGAAACAGGAAAAACTGCTCCTCGTGATACTGGATCACATAGAAGACCCTCAGAACCTTGGTGCGATAATCAGGACGGTGAATGTCCTCGGAGGTCACGGTGTCGTTATACCTAAGGACAGGGCAGCGGCGGTTACGCCTTCCGTTGTTAAAGCGTCTGCTGGCGCCGTGAACCATGTACTAATTTCGAGGGTTGTGAACCTATCGACTGTTGTCGAGGATTTGAAGAAGAATGGGGTATGGATAGTAGGGGCCGACCCGTCAGCATCGAAGAATCTTTATCAGGAAGACCTCGGCGAACTGGATATCGCTCTTGTAATAGGTAGTGAAGGTATGGGGTTAAGTCAGAAACTTAAAGAGCATTGTGACTTTCTTGTTTCCATTCCACAAGCGGGAAATGTAGCCTCCCTCAACGCCTCCGTCTCCGCCGGTATCCTGATTTACGAGATCATTAGACAGAGACGGAGCTATAAATCGTAATAAACGGCATCCTGAATTTAGCCGTTGGCTTTCAATTCACTCATTTGTGTGGGAGAGGGCTAGGGTGAGGGGGTACTTTAATAACACATGAGTCATTCCGAACCGCGGTTCTGATCTCACTATAATGGCACTAAGAAGTGACAACGCGGAGGAGCTTTGAGCGTTTAAAATCTTTCAATCATCCTCTTAAACTCATCCTCGCTCAATATCTGAATCCCCAGCGATACTGCTTTATCATACTTCGATCCCGGGTCGCTCCCCGCGACGACGTAGTTTGTCTTTTTGGTAACGGATGAAGTCGCCCGCCCCCTATGCTCTGCGACGAGCCTCTCGGCCTCGTCCCTGGTCATCGATTCGAGCGCGCCCGTGAATACGAAAGTCTGTCCCTTGAGTTTGTCGCTCGCCGCAGTCTTCTTCTTGTATTGTATCTTCACCCCGGCGTCGAGAATATTCTTAATAAGTTGTCTATTCTGCTTAAGCCCGAAGAAGTGCACTATACTCTCCGCTATCTCAGTACCTATAGTGTGTATCTCAATAAGCCCGTCCACGGTCGTATTCATTAGTGCGTCTATGTCGTGGAAGTTCTCGGCCATTATCTGAGCCACTCTCTCACCCACGTGCCTTATGCTGAGCGCGTTTATAAACCTATCGAACGAGACCTTCTTGCTCTTTTCAATTCCGGATTCCAGGTTCGCGGCCGATTTCTCGGCGAAACGTTCGAGAGGTTCCAGGTCTTCCTTCTTCAGATAAAAAATACCAGCCGGGTCTTTGACGAGTCCTTCGGTCATAAGCTGCTCGACGATCTTTTCGCCTAACCCCTCGATGTCGAACGCCTTCCGCGACGCGAGGTGTATTATCCTTCCCTTTAGCTGCTCGGGGCACGAGAGATTCGGACAGTAGAAATAGGCGCCTTCCTTCTCCACACGGGTACCGCATGAGGGGCACTCCTCGGGCATCCTGAACGCTTTTTCATTCCCTGTCCTCTTCTCCACTATCGGCATTACGACTTCGGGTATTACGTCTCCGG
>JBIOKC010000317.1:0-2115 GCA_044451425.1 Thermodesulfobacteriota bacterium | reverse complement strand
GAGTACAGAAGGCTCAAGTTTATAAGCAGAGAAACAAAGACGGATATCCGCAAGGCTAAACTGCCCCAGGTCAAGGACGTCATAGAAAGGAGAAAGAAGAGGATCAAAATGGAGCTCGAAAATATCTTTAAAACGCGTCCGGGCATCGAATATATCGAGCTATCCAAGGAGCTCCTTCAGGATCAGGGCCCGGAGGAAATAATATCGGCTCTAATACATCACACTTTCAGGGATGAGCTCGATGGGAAAAGCTATACCGAGATCGGGGACGCCGTCGTCGACCTGAAGGGTAAGACCAGGCTCTTCGTTACAAAGGGCAAGCAGCACAGGCTCACTCCGAAGAAGCTCGTCAATTTTATTCGAAATAAATGCAACATACAAAGTGATAAAATCAATGACATTAAAATTCACGACAAATATTCTTTCGTAACCCTCCCGTTTCATGAAGCCGAGCAGTTGTTATCGTATTTCAAAGAGAGGAAAAAGGGTTCCGAGCCGTTTATTATGAAGGCCAAAGAGACGCGGGACCACGTTTAATTCCTGCTTTTTACGGACTACGGACTTTGAAATGTTGAAATGTCCGCCGGGGAGTTTTATTCTGCGTCAGGCTATTTAATATCCTTAACTATTAAGATTGCGTCGACTGTGTGGTGAATTAGCTCGTGAGGGACTACCATCTCGCGGTTAATTTCATAGAAACCGTGACGCTCGTAGAGTCTTTTCGCCCCCTCGTTTTGCTCGAACACAATGAGGCTCAGTTGAGGAAGATCGAGGCTAGTGGACTTCTCCGCTGAGATGTTCAAGAGTTTTGTTCCTATTCCTTTTCCCCTGTATTCGGGATTCACGGCCATCCCTGCGATGTAATAGCTGTTATACTGCTCGAGCTTGCTGTAGGGAATTAATACGGGGTCCATCTCCGTGTGCAACACGTTTTGATCCGGCTCAATCATCGGGAAAGCGGCTATCATTCCCGCGACCTCGCCTCCCGACTCGGCGATAACACAGTTTTTATAACTGAAATGGTTATCTTCTCTCGAATAACGTTTTTCCACGAACTCGAGAATGTCTTCCCCGGCTCCTGCGAGAGTTGTTCATACATAATCCACTACGCTGTCTGAGGAGATTCTATATAGCCGCGCTATCGACCTGCATTCATCCTTTCTCGCCGGGCGGGAAGTTAATCTGTCTATAAATTTTTGAGTCATTATTTGCCCGAGGGCATATGCTTCAATTCTTTATACCTGAAACATTCCATCGTATGGTCGTTCACCATACCGGCCGCCTGCATGTATGCGTAGCAGATCTTAGAGCCTACGAAGGTGAACCCTCTTTTCTTGAGGTCTTTGCTCATTTCGTCGGATAGAGGCGTCTTCGCGGGAAGCTCCTTTAAGCTCCTCCATGAGTTGTGGATGGTACGATGGCCTACGAACTGCCATATATATTTATCGAACGAGGCGAATTCTTCCGTCACTTTGAGGAACGCCTTTGCGTTCACAACAGCGGAGTTAATTTTCAGCCGGTTCCTGATTATGCCGGGGTTGTCGAGTAACTCCCTGATTTTTTTATCGTTGTACCGAGACACTCTCCTGATATCGAAATTGTCGAAAGCCTCACGGTATGCCTCTCTTTTTTTAAGTACTGTCTGCCAGCTAAGACCCGCCTGAGCCCCGTCGAGCACTATCATTTCGAAAAGCTTGCGGTCGTCGTGAACAGGAACTCCCCATTCTTTGTCGTGATAATCGATCATTAATGGGTCCGATATGGACCACCCGCATCTTTCAATCATTTGAATCCCCCGGTTCTTGTTCCTCGTCGCGGTTTACCGTTGCGGGCGAGAAAGCCGGTATGCAGACGGCTACATACTTCGCCCCTCCCGGCTCTGGGGTGCTGTACCTCACCCATTCACCCACCCTTGCAACGACTGCCTGTCCCGCACCGAATTTGAGTTTGCCGCCTTCATACTCGACTATGAGAGTCCCTTCGAGGACTATCGTAATTTCCTCAAACTCCGGGCGCTGCCCGGGCTCACTCCAGCCTTCGGATGAGGTCATGCGAGCGACTCTTACCTCGTTATTGCCGGTGTTCACACGTCCCGTAAACTCCTCTATCTTGTTT
>JBIOKC010000316.1:0-2126 GCA_044451425.1 Thermodesulfobacteriota bacterium | reverse complement strand
ATATATGTAGTACATTATTACTATTATACCGAGGTGATATATGGCTAATATAGATGAAGTAGAGGAAACGAAGAAGAAACGGCAGAATATCAGGCTACCTAAGTGGTATCGGGTAGTTCGGTTCGTCAGAAGAACCCAGGTTCCGAGAGAGTTTAGGGCTGTATTCGACATAGAGTCAGACCCTCAATATAGGAATATAGACCTTGCAGAGAAAGTCTCAATTGCTAATGATAAAGCCGAATCTTGGATGAAAGGGGAGGAATACGAAGTCATCACCGAGGAATCCTATCTCAGCGCCTTAGCCTATATTAACGGGCATCATCAGGTGAAAGAAGCTTCTCAGATACAGTATCAGAATTTAAAGATGTCGAACGCCATGCGGGACAATTTCGATAGTCTTGTAGAAAAAGCTATGGCCCATTCCGACCCGACCAAAATGATTAACTTGTCGAGGGAGATAAGGCGTGTGAATGAGAATTATGCATTTATGAATGAAAATAAGCTCCTGCAATTGAATAAAAGAAACGCAAAGAAGGAAGAGCCGAAAACGCATAAGTTTAACTTGCCGAAGTACATGCGGGACCTTATGAAGAAACAAGCCGGGGATATAGAAGCCCTGGAGGATGATGAGAGTGAAGGTTAGGATATATGCCGGAGTATTAAGGGGACATATAGAGGATATAGCAGTATATGTCGCCACATTTCTTTAAGCTTGAATCCTCAGCAACTCTTTTCAACTAGTCGTATATCTCTTTGAAAGCCTCACTCGTTACATACGGCAGGGTCCTTCATGCCCCCGAAGCTCCGGACCTTAACGTATGGCTTCCCCACCGACTCCCGGCGCACGTACCAAATATAGCCTGTGGCCAGCTCCGGCGGCCATGCACCACCTACAGCCGCATTTAGAGGACTTCTGTTGAAAGACTACCGCTGGGAGAAGGACTGAATTTATGTGGTTGTAGAGTTGCCGGAGTTCCGTCCGGTCGAGCTTATTTATATATTTCATGACTGTATCTAACATTATTAGACCTGTTACACAACCATGATAATACTGTCAAGGGGAATTAACAAGGTTACGCTGTATCGTAGGGTTGAAAGATGATTTTTGAGATTATGGCTCTATAATAGGAGGTCGGGTCAACTTTTCCTCCGCACACGCCAGCCGAGATAGACAGCACCGAGGACCGCGAGCACCATGAGGGGACCCGTGAATATCATGAACAGCGTCCTGTCCCTTGTGGCTTTCGCATCTCTCAGGCTCTGAGCTTCGTCACGTATCCTCGCAAGGTGTCCAAGCACATCGGCATAGCCGTACCACCATGCATAATCTGGGCTCATGTGGAAAGCGCCTTTATAGGATTTAAGATTCGAAAAGAAGAACATATCGAAATATTCACGCTCTATACTCGATACGTTGAAGTAAAGACCAGCAGGCCAGTGCTGAGCGAACCCTCCGGGTATGTCGATTGCGGTGAATCGCGGTCCTGGCAGGAGTCCCGCAGCTTTTTGGCCGTGGCTCGGTTTAATGAGCCCGTCCTTGTATAGTCCCGCGAGTATATTCTTTGCCTCAATCACGAGTGCGTCACCCGAGAGCTTGTGCGCGTCGGCCGATTCAAGATAGTACCGCGCCTTGTCCTCGGAATGGCACATAAGGCAGACCTTTATCATCTCTGTCCGTTTTTTCTGGTTTTCTGGTTTGAGCGTTATATCTTCTAGCTGTCCGAGAGCGGCTTGAGTGCCCATACCCCATATTATCTTACGAGACATATTGTGGCTAGAATACCGTTTTCCGTTTTCGTCAACATAGAGCATATGACAATAAGAACATGTGGGCGTATTATACTGAGCTTCGGCAAGGGGCTTCGACCAATCCCACGCCTTCCCGCGGGCCGCGTATATAGACCCATGCTTTGAGCTCATATAGGCTTCGTAGTTGGGGTGGTCGGGGCCCATATGACATGTATAGCATGCCTCGGGCTTACGGGCCTCTTCAAGATTGAACGAGTGGCGTGTGTGGCAGGCAATGCATCCGTTCCGGTAGTCGAGGCTGCTCGTATCTATATACTTCATCAGCTTGTCACTCCAGTACTTCGCGTCGGTCGCTCCGGCCTGCGAGTGGCAGGGGT
>JBIOKC010000315.1:0-2134 GCA_044451425.1 Thermodesulfobacteriota bacterium | reverse complement strand
TAAAAATCGGTGGGAGGCTCTACTTCGACAGGCAGAAGCTCGATATATATATCGACAATCTGACATTGGAAGGGGGGAAAAGTGAATCATAAAAATAATAACCCGGAAGGATGGTCCGGGTGGAATCAATGGATAATAGACGATTTAAATAAGTCTGGACTTACTGTTTATAATTTTAGTATAGAGCCATTAACAAGCAAAATCGAATTAACAGATAGGTTAGGCTTCACCCATATCGACGAACAAAGTATTTTTGAGGTCGGCGGATATTGGATACCCTACCCCAAGTTTTCAGGCTATTACAGACTTAAATTAAAACGGCCGATAGAGACAGAAGACGGAACCGCCAAATACCTTTCCCCGAGCAAGAAAAAGGGCTTTGGTAATAAACCATATATCCCATTTGTTGTGGAAGAAGCTTTAAAGAATTATTCCCCAGATAAACCTGTTTTCATCACAGAAGGCGAAAAGAAGGCTGCCAAGGCCACCATTGAGGGATTCCCTTGTATTGGCCTGAGTGGGGTTTGGAACTACATAGATTCGGAGAGCGACTTTCTCGAGGAGCTTGGCAAATTTAGATGGAAGGACCGAAAAGTATATATCATATTCGACTCGGATATGACAGAGAAGCTCGGGGTGAGACGTGCAGAGATAAGGCTTGGAATTGAGCTAATGAACCGGGGGGCAACAGTATTTTCTGTTCGTCTGCCTAATGAACCCGACGGCGAAAAAAACGGCCTTGACGACTTTTTAGTTAGATATAGCTCCGAGGCTTTCAGGGAGTTAATTTAAGTGGCAAAGCCAACTCTTGAAGCCCATGTTGAGGAGGGGACTGATGCGGGGTTAATCCTCAAGGAAATCACCCGACTCGATAACGAGATTATAAGAGCCAAAATAATTAAGCTCCTGAGTAAGCGCGAGGGTGTGAATATCGCTGCGGTGGAAGCGGAATATCAAAAATACCTTCCGAAAGATAAGAAGGGTGAGCAGCCCCCCCAAGAAACATTCACAGCCGAGCAACTAAAGATAGCTGAATCCCTACTAAAGTCACCCGACATACTTTCACGTATGCTGACGTCTACTAAACACCTGGGCTTCACGGGAGAGGAAATAAACCAAGAGCTGCTTTACCTCTCTTTTACTTCCCGTCTCACGGATAGCTCGATAAGCACCATAGTTAAGGGTCAGAGTTCAAGCGGGAAGTCTCATCTAGTGGGTACGATTCTACGTCTTTTCCCCGAGTCCGATACACTCAATTTTTCTTTTGTAACATCGAAGGCTCTGGTCCACCGGCAAGGTGACCTGAGCCATAAAATACTATTCATACAAGAGCATTCGGGCAGCGAGGGGGCAGACTACTCGGTAAGAACCCTTCTTTCAGAGGGGGAAATCTCTATAATGACTACGGTTAAAAATGAGGTTACGGGGGATTTTGAAACAAAAGAAAAGCGTATCCCCGCAAAAGGGCTTGTATTTGTTGAGACAACTACCCGTGACCGAATACATCACGAGTACCAAACGCGACTTTTCGACTTATATGTCGATGAATCAGAATCTCAAACGGCTAACATACTTTCAATGCAGGCCGCTCAATTGAAAACCAAAAACCCGGAGGCTGTAGAAGAAGTAAAAGTCTGGAGAGCGGCTCAAACACTTCTTAAGTGTTATAGTGTCGATATTCCCTATGCCCAGGAGCTTGCTAGTGCCTTTCCAACAGCCAAGACCCGCGCCCGGAGGGACTTTCCTCGGCTTCTGAGCCTCATACAGACACATGCCCTACTTCACCAATTTCAACGGGAGACGGACTCGGAGGGACGATTAATCGCAACGGTAGGGGACTTTGAGGCCATCCTACCAATTGCGGAGACTGTACTTGCACAGAGCATGAAAGAGCTAGGCCCGAAACAGGAGCAAACCCTAAAAACGATTCAGACCGATTTTAATGAAGGGGAATTCTCAGTAAAGGAACTTTACGAGAAACTGGGAGATACGATAACCTTCAGAACCCTGCAAAGGTACTGCAATTACTTTGCAAAAGAGGGCCTAATAGATTGGAACGGATTGAATGGGCGTGGGAGCAAGTATACCCTTTCTGCGTCCGTGTCGTCATGTCGTAATGGTAGGATATTTACAC
>JBIOKC010000314.1:0-2143 GCA_044451425.1 Thermodesulfobacteriota bacterium | reverse complement strand
TTTCAATATCGTATATTCACTACATCTATTTGCTGCCGTGCTCGCTTAGAACCACTCCGGTCGTATCAAGGCTAAAAGCAGATAAAAAAACAAAAAGGCCGTTACAGCCGCCGTCAGATAAATCATAGTTGTCTTCTCCTAATCTTTTTTAATCTTATTTAATCTTTTATGTCCTCTAATTTTTATATTTTCTCGCAGGCTTTCATGAACAGATAACATAGTCCCATTGATGCTAGACCAAGAAAAAACATCGCTGGCACCCAGATTGCAAGATTCGTTTCAAGTATCATTGGAATACCTCCTCTTGACTTTATTATGATGATTCACATTGTTTGAAATGGTCCCACACTTTTTTATGTCCCCTCACGCATGATGACTGCGCATTTCAGTTGAATGCCGTTCCATCGGCAGCGTGAACTCAAACGAGGATCCCCTCCCCGCCTCGCTCTTCACGCCGACAACTCCGCCGTGAGCCTGCACTATCTCCTTCACTATCGCGAGACCGAGGCCCACTCCCGACTTCTCGTCCTGTCCCGGTACGCGGTAGAACTGATCGAACAGTCTTGGAATGTATTCGGGCGGAATACCTTCCCCGGTATCTTCAACCGAGAAGCGCATAAAGCCGTCTTCGCGCTCCGCCCGCACTATCACTAGGCCGCCGGGCATGGTGAACCTCAGCGAATTGGAAATAAGATTAGCGAACACATGGCGTATCCTGAAAAGATCAGCCGGAATCTCTGGAAGGTCCTCCGGGACTCCGTT
This sequence comes from Thermodesulfobacteriota bacterium, assembly GCA_044451425.1. Taxonomy (GTDB): domain Bacteria; phylum Desulfobacterota_D; class UBA1144; order Nemesobacterales; family UBA2774; genus 2-12-FULL-53-21. The sequence goes on along the minus strand of JBIOKC010000314.1, from coordinate 1,381 downwards.
TATAACTGTCACACCTCTATCTTTCGCCTCAGTGAAGAACGGCTCTATTCCCTCCATCGCGAGTGTATGCGGCGAATAATTCCCGATATCGAGGTTCGTCTTTCCCGACTCCATTCTGTTTAAATCGAGCAGGTCGCTCAGGATGCTCACTAGCCGCTCGCTGTCCTCCCTCGCCGCCATTAGGAGCTCTGCCTGCTTCTCGTTGAGACCACCTACTTTCTCCTCCAACAGAAGGTGTATCGACATGCGGAGGGAAGTGAGCGGTGTCCTAAGTTGATGAGATAACGTCGAGACGACGCTCCGCTTGAGCTCCTCCTGCTCATGAGCCTGCGTCACATCGCTCATTATTATTGCGGAACCAGTGTGCTCGCCAGTCTTGGGCTTGACCGGAATAGGCACCGCTATGGGCTTGTAGAAATACTCGCGCCCTTCTGTGAAACGCTGTACGTATCCGTTTTCCGAATCGACTGTCACAATTCTGTCTTCATCGAGCGCCCTGCTTAATAGACCGGGCAACCAGTCGTATCCGAGGTCATTCACTAGCACACCGGGTTTTAAGCCGAAGATCCTTTCAGCGGTATCGGTCGAAACCTCCACGCGTCCTTCCTTGTCGAGCACGGCTATAGCCTCGGGTAGAGCCTTCACGACCTCTTCCATAACCCGACGCATGCGGATGAGGTCCATACTTTCGCTCTTCCTCACCTGCCTGAGAGCTGCGGTCATCTCGTTGAATGATTCCGAAAGCTTCCCAATCTCGTCACGCGAGCCGGACTCGATTACTAAATCGAGATTGCCACGGCGGATCTCATCAGCGGATTCGATCAGCCTGTTAATAGGTCTGAGTATCCACCTGTGTGTCAGATAGCTAAAGAGCATCGCAATCGCAGCGCATGCGATGATAGCCCATAGCATCTGCTTGTAAGCGGAATCCGCAAGTGCCCTCGCCCTGTTGTTCGCATCGGTCATGCTTCTCTGGTTCATATCGAGTATTCCCTGCGAAAGCGCTTTTATCTTCTGAAACAGAGGGAGGAGAGTGGAGAAGTAAGCTTCATTCCGCGCCTGAAAAGGGCGGGATGGATCCGTGGCGAGCGGAATGCTTTTAGTATATTCCCCGAATAGCTTTTCTATCTCTAGTGATTTTTCACTTTCCGTCGGCTGCGTCACATTCCCGAGCTCCGCCTTAAGTGCCACCTTGAATTTTTCAGTGTTTTCACCGATGAGTTTCAGTCCCTCTTCGGTATTCCCCGCGAGAATGAAAAGTATACCGCTGTCCATACGCTCAAGCGCTTCCTTCATGTTCTGGCATGCGACTACGCTCCGATAGTTCTCCTTGAGTATCACGTCAATGGAAAATCCAAGCTGTCTTATCTGAGACATAGTG
>JBIOKC010000313.1:0-2148 GCA_044451425.1 Thermodesulfobacteriota bacterium | reverse complement strand
TCCCAGGGCTTATTTCCGGGGTGAGCTTCCTTTTCCCGAGCTTGAGTCCGGTGAAATAGGCCCCAGTGTCGTTCAGGAACGTGCACGCTACGGTAAAGAATATGTAGAAGAAACCGGGATCCTTAAGTCTCTGGTAGCTTACTGAATACGCAAGTATCCCTTCTATATACCCTATGTCTCTCAAGAGAATCGCATGACTCAGAAGCCAGCCGAGATATATTATTCCGAAGAGAGTAGCTCCCGCTCTGGGTATTGTGCCCCCCTCCTTGAGCTTCCGTAGCTCCAAAATGAGCATGAGCACTACGGCTCCCGTGAATGTGAGCATGAAATAGAAGTAGCCCATGTAGGCGGAGACAGCCAGGAGGAGTGAAAAGGCTATGCCCGAAATACGCTCGTTCGGCAGATTCCTCAAGCGGAGGAGCTTCTGGTATTCGATCTGACCGATGAGAATCAGCGCGAGGATGAAAAGAAGGTATATGACGCCCCCGATACGGAATATTACATACAGAATCGGAATCGCTATGGCCGCTGTCAGTATCCTCTGCCAGAAGTTGCTCATATTATTTGAATAGATATACTTTCCATGACTTAACGGATATTGCAAATAAATTTTACCTCCTATGAATACCCCGACGATAGAGCCTATCTTCAAACCCGCTCGGTCGCCTATGAGCGTTTCGGTTTTCCTTTCGGGCTCGGGTACGAACTTCGTTTCCATCTACGAAGAGCAGAAGAGGCTCGAAAGGGAGGGAACGAATCCGTACGGTAGGATTGATACCGTTTTTACGAACGTCCCGAAATGCGCGGGCGCCATCAGGGCGCGCGAGTCCGGTATACCTGTAATTTCCCTGAGCTCGAAGCTCTTTTTCTCTTCTCTCAGCAAAGACCCAGACGATCAGGGGGCGAGAGATTATTTCGACGCCGCTGTGATCGCCTTGCTTGAAGATGTCTGCAAACCTGACCTCGTAGTGCTCGCCGGCTACAGGCGCAGGCTGGGAGGTATGTTTCTCAGTAGGTTTAACAACAGGGTGGTAAACCTTTATCCGGGCGATATAACGAAGGGCTATCTCGTAAGAGGTGTCGATGCCTCCATACAGGCTATTCGGGCGGGCGAAAGCACGATCAAATGCACCATTTATCTCGAAAGGGAGAACGAGAGGTTCGGACCCGCGCTCGTTCAATCGCAGCCCGTATCTCTCGCCGGGTGCGGAGAGGGGGACGCAGAGACCATGAGCGAGCGCATACGTTTGGAAGGAGAGTGGAGGATATTCCCATACGCCGTCCACCATCTGATAGCCGGAGGAAGACTCGGATTAGATAAGGAAGATAACGTTTACCTTGACGGCAGTAAGCTCGGAAAGAGCGGCTTTCAGTATCCCGGCTGATGTATTTTACGGCTGAGGTGACTTACGGGGACTAATCCTGTTTGTCTTTCTCCTTAGCCCAGGTGTCTTTCAGAGTGACGGTCCTGTTGAATACGGGAGCCCCTATTTTTGAAACCCTAGTGTCGGGGGTGAAATAACCGATTCTCTCGAACTGATAATTGACGCCCGGCTCTGCGTTCACGAGGCCGGGCTCCAGGCGGCAGTCTTTTAACACTAGCAGGGAATCGGGGTTGAGCGAGTCCTTGTAATCCCCGTCGCTGCTTCCTGGCTCGGGCTCCGTGAACAGCCTGTCGTAGAGCCTTACCTCGGCATTGATTGCGTGTTTCGCGGATACCCAGTGAATGGTCGCTTTGACCTTCCTGCCGTCGGGCGCGTCCCCTCCCCTTGTCGCAGGATCATAAGTGCAGCGAAGCTCCGTAACTTCGCCCATTTCGTTTTTTATGACCTCCGTGCATTTGATGAAGTACGCGTACCTGAGTCTCACTTCGACGCCCGGGGAGAGGCGGAAAAACTTCTTTGGAGGGTTTTCCATGAAATCGTCTTTTTCTATGTAAAGCTCGCCCGAGAAAGGGACTTTTCTTGTCCCCATGCCAGGGTCCTCAGGGTTGTTCACGGCTTCTATTTCCTCGGTGAGCCCACCGGGATAATTTGTTATCACTACCTTGAGCGGATTGAGGACAGCCATAACGCGGAGCGCTTTTTTGTTTAAGTTGTCCCTCACGCTGTGCTCGAGTAAAGACATATCTATTACACTCTCCTGCTT
>JBIOKC010000312.1:0-2153 GCA_044451425.1 Thermodesulfobacteriota bacterium | reverse complement strand
GGGAATAATATAATTATCAATGAAAGAAATAACATGATTCGTATTAGTATTGTTTACAGGAATTACAACATAATTACCAAGTATAATCGCTCTTCCGAAATTTTATGTATGCAAATATAGCGCTAAGATTAAATTGCATATACGCAAAAGCCATGCGACTCAACGCGATTCCTCTAAATTTGAATATGTAGTGAAAAACACCCATCCCGTAAAACATAATCTGTATAATAAATGTAATTTTGTATATAGCTAAACCGGATAATACGGCTAGGAACCCATTCAGTATAATTATTGCTACTAGAATAAAGGGGATAACCAATCTGATCCCTTTATGAGATAATAACACAAATAATGGTTTTTGTTTCAAAACTACATTATTTTCCAAAAGCATCGACAATATCTGGTAATTTCCACACAAAGTCCTTCTTTTCCGAGAGAGTTCCCTTTCCTCCGATTGAACTTGGTCATATGCGACAGCCTCAGGATCATATAGAACATCATGCCCACGGCTTAAAATTGCGAGTGTTACGTAGAGATCCTCAGCGAGAAGTTGGGGGGGTAACGGAGGAAATAGATCCTTGCGGACAGCGTAAATCGCACCCGTCACGCAGGAAACGGTTCTAATTCCGCTCTCCAGCGACCGAACCCATTTTTCGTACTCCCAGTACTTGACGAGGTTTTCCCCGACGGCACCATCCTCTCCTCCTTTGGAGAGGATTAATTGACCCGTGACCGCTCCAACAGAAGGATCTCCGAAGTGCGAAACGAGATGCCGAATGGAGTTACTGCAGAAATCTTGACGTGCGTCGGCAAATACGAATATTTCGCCCAAAGCGGCGCTCACAACTTCTGGAATCACAATCGATTTTCCCCGTTTTTCCGGGTAAAGGATCGGGACGATCTTCGGATCGCCTTTATGATCACGGGCGATGTCCAGAAGGATGCGATTGGTTTCATCGTCCGAACCGTCGGAGACCACTAATATCTCCAATTTTTCACGCGGATAATCTGATCTCAGTAGGTTTCGGAGTCTTCCGGGTAACCTCCCTTGTTCATTCTGCACGACTAATATTACGGAAACCTTAGGTTCTGATATTATTGGCGATTCGCCTCCTTGCCTTCCGAGGACTTTCCCCAACAAAACCAACACAAATGGGTAACCGAAATAAGCATAGATCATTATCAGCGTGGAGAACCAGAAGGCAAATTCAAGGATATCCAATGTATCTCTTTTCTACTTGGCCCCTCTGCCCAACAGGACAATTTTCGTTGTCTTCATCAGTATAAGGAGATCCAACTTAATCGACATGTTCTTCAGGTAATAGAGGTCGTACTCCATCTTCGTCTCAAACTCCTCGAGCGTGTCGGAGTGGTGGAACATCACTTGGGCCCACCCGGTGATCCCAGGCTTGATGGTTTGACGAAGGCCGAAGTACGGAATGTTCTTCCCGTACTCCTTGACGTGGTACACGATGAGGGGCCTCGGGCCGATGATGTTGATGTCCCCCTTGATGATGTTGATCAATTGGGGGATCTCGTCGATCCTGTACCTCCTGAGCCAGCAGCCCGCCCTTGTGATCCGGGGGTCTTCCTCGCCCGGACGAATCTCCACCGGGATCTTTTCCGCGTTTTCGACCATCGTACGGAACTTGATGACGCTGAATATGCTTCCTTTCTCCCCCACGCGTGGTTGCAGGAAGAATACGGGGCCGGGACTGTCCCGCCTTATGATGAGACAAATGACGATGAGTAGCGGGAAGAGCAACGCTAGCGCAACGAAAGCCACGAGGAAACTCATGATCCGACGAGAGAGGAGGACCAGGTATTTCTTCTCGAACCCGGGGTTGAAGATGATATAGCTCGGTGAAAGGTCCCGGACCGGGATCCGTCCTGATATCTTCTCGACGAAATGCTGCCATTCGACGACGTCGTATCCCTGGACCTTCAGGGCGACCAGTTCGTCTACCGGGTATTTTCCTCTCCTTTCGGAGAATGCGACCACGACCAGGTCGATCCTGCAGTTCAGGCGATCGATGTACTCCCCGATTTCCGAAGCACATCCGTCATGTTCCGGGAACCGGTAATCGATATTTCCCACGAGATGGAAGCCGAGGCGCTCCCTGTCGGAAATCTCCTGGGCGACGGTTCCTAGG
>JBIOKC010000311.1:0-2161 GCA_044451425.1 Thermodesulfobacteriota bacterium | reverse complement strand
TCTCTGGGTACTCGATGAAACTATGACCGCTATGGGTGGGAGGCTTCTCAAGAAATGGATCCATTACCCGCTTCTGGATGTAAGCGCGATACAGAAACGGCTCGACGCTGTGGAGGAGCTTGAGAAAAAAGCGGGTGTAAGGGGCGAGACAAGAAGTCTTCTCAAAGGGATAAGCGACATAGAAAGACTCATCGGCAGGATAGCGACTTCTTCGGCGAGACCGAGGGACCTCGCGTCGTTAAGAGATTCATCGTTATATATAAGGAACATAAAATCGGTCTTGCATGGAACAGAGTCCGAACTATTGAAGGATACCTCCCTCAATCTCGACGATCTCGGCGATATGAAGGAGGCTCTCGATAAGACACTCGTGGACGAGCCGCCCGTATCGTCGAAGGAAGGAGGAATAATAAGGGAAGGTGTTAGCGGTGAGCTTGACGAGCTGAGATCGCTCAGGCGGGATGGAAGAAAGTGGATTGCCGAGCTCGAGGCCGGAGAGAAAAAAGCGACAGGAATAAACTCTCTCAAAGTCGGATACAACAGGGTATTCGGCTATTACATAGAGATCTCCAAGGCGAACCTCGCTTCAGTACCAGAGGGATATATAAGAAAACAGACACTCGCCAACGGGGAGAGGTATATCACGGAGCAGCTCAAGGAGTACGAGGAGAAGATACTGGGGGTGGAAGAAAGGATGCTCGAGATCGAGCGCGAGCTATTCGAGGATCTGCGCAGGCGTATTGCCCGTGAGTCCGAGAGGGTAAGGCTCGCTTCATCCCGTATCGCCGAGATTGACGTTCTTTGCTCCCTTTCGGAGGCGGCCGAAAAGTACTCGTATTCAAGGCCGCAGATCACAGACACGGGAATAACAGAGCTCAAGAATAACAGACACCCGGTCGTAGAACGGATGGATCTGGGCGAGCGTTTCGTTCCGAACGACATTCGGCTCGATTCCGAAGAGAACCAGCTCTTGATAATAACGGGTCCCAACATGGCCGGGAAATCCACACTTATCAGGCAGGTCGCTCTCACTGTAATAATGGCTCAGATTGGAAGCTTTGTTCCCTCGGCGCATGCGAGGATCGCAATCGCCGACAGGATATTCACAAGAGTAGGCGCCTCCGATAATCTCGCTAAGGGCCAATCGACGTTCATGGTGGAGATGGTGGAGACCGCATATATTATGAGACACGCTACACCGAGGAGCCTCGTCATTCTGGACGAGATAGGCAGGGGGACTAGCACCTTCGACGGGATGAGCATCGCGTGGGCGGTAGCGGAGTACCTCCACGACAGGGGGGCGAGGACGCTCTTTGCGACCCACTACCACGAGCTTGCCGGGCTCACAATGTCCAAGCGGAGGGCCAAGAACTACAATATCTACGTGAAGGATAACGGAGACAGGATAGTGTTTCTGAGAAAGCTGATTCCGGGAGCGGCGAGCCACAGCTACGGTATCCAGGTGGCAAAACTGGCAGGCGTGCCCGATGCGGTTATTAAGAACGCGCAAAAGGTATTGTCGAAATTAGAAAAGACGCAGTCGGGGCTCAGGGACTCTATGCTCGGCGGGCAAATATCCCTCTTCGGGGATGAGTTGGTTAAGGAAAACCATGAGGAGAACCCTGTTATACTGGAGATCAAGGCGCTCGATACGAACTCCATGACGCCTCTTGATGCGCTCGCAAAGCTTGCGGAGCTGAAAAATAAGCTCGACAATACCCAGGATTAAAAAGGAAATTCTGCCTCCCTCAATACTATGAAGGACAGCAAGGCACTGGAACGAAAAGGTGAGGATATAGCCTGTAAGGCTCTCAAAAAGAACAGGTATAAAATTATAGAGAAGAACTACAGGTGCAGGCAGGGGGAGATCGACATCATAGCCGAGGACAGGGATAAGGTGCTCTGCTTTGTCGAGGTAAAGGCTAAATCTTCCTTCAGCTTCAGTCTTCCCGAAGAAGCCTTGACCCGCAATAAGCGGAAGAAGCTCGAGGCGGCTGCCTACAGCTATATCAGTTCGAAAAGTTTGAAACCCAGGGATATGCGCTTCGATGTCGTTTCCGTGGATCTGGTCAAAAGCGAGTGCAGGATAATTAAAAACGCGTTCGAGGCGGATATGTAATCTTCTATATATTGCCGCACGCCATTTTAACCTCTTTGAAAT
>JBIOKC010000310.1:0-2173 GCA_044451425.1 Thermodesulfobacteriota bacterium | reverse complement strand
TCTCCTTAGTGCTTAAAGGCTATACTATTCGGGATAATATTCAATCGATAGAGATAGATAGAATAAATTTTTAACTGAGAGTTGAAGAAAAATATTAGCTTAGATGCGGGGAAATGCAAGCTCAGTGCCCTATTGGTCGACTATTTCTTCTAAATCCTTAAGGAGGTTCCGTGAAAATGTTACCCATTCCGCCCACGCCTCCATGTATTCCATGTCCTCGTCGACCTTTCTCAGAAGCTTGAACCCTATATTGGTGTCTTCTACATGAAACTCATCGTCACCGTCGAGCTTGCTCCTGAGAATTTCCACGTATTTCTTGAGGAGCTTTAGTTTCTCTTCGTTCCCTTCCCTGAATTCGGCTATGAAATACCCCTGCGACTGGGCTGTGGGCATCTGCATAATGTTGCTCTCCAGAAAATAAATGCCCTTGTTCAAGGTCTCGGCCTTCATAGAAATGAATAACTCCATATCTCTCCCGCGCAGGCGAATTCAAATCTATTTTATTTTCAGTCGAGTTAAAATGTCAATACCGGCTTCATAAACACATATTGATTTGAATGCCTGGTGCACGGATAATTATCTGCATAAATACGAGGACGATATGAAACGCTTTAAAGACAAAGTCGCAATAATCACTGGCGGCACGGGCGGACTCGGAAAAGCGGTGATGACTGAATTTCTTACTCAGGGAGCGTATGTGTTCAGCACATACATCGACGACGATGAGTTAAAAGGGTGCACGGATATCCTTCGAGATTATAAATCGATGCTGGCTTTGGGTAAGGCGGATGTGACGAAAGTGTCTCACGTCTCGAACGTTATTGCCAAGACAATCGAGAAGTTCTCACGCATAGATATTCTCGTAAACATAGTAGGCGGGTTTACTCAGTCCCCTTTCGCTGACACGGACGAGGAGACGTGGGACAGGATGATGAACATGAACCTCAAATCCGCATTCCTCTGCTCAAGGGGCGTCATTCCTCACATGACCGGGCAGGGGCGCGGCAGCATAGTAAACATAGCTTCCCGTCCGGCGCTCAAGGGCTCTCCCAATCTTTCGGCTTACGGCGCTTCAAAGGCGGGAGTACTAAACCTCACTCAGTCGATGGCCGAAGAATTAAAAGGCCGCGATATAAACGTTAACGCGATAATCCCGGGCACCATGGACACGCCCGGCAACAGGAGGGTCATGCCCGACGCCGACTTTACGAAGTGGGTCGCCGTCGAGGATGTAGCGAAGGTCATAGCGTTTTTATGCTCGGAAGATGCTAGGTCCGTAACCGGAGCGGCTGTGCCTGTTTACGGAAAGTCGTGATCTATATCATCCCGTAGTTTTCCAAGAGAAAGTGATACTACGAGCTGACCTCTTCCATATCGTTGAGGATAGCGCCGAGCAGACGCTCCCCGAAATCAGACGCCGTTTTTATATCGTCCTTCAAAATTTCGATGTTGTTCAGATACTGGAGCCTCAGTATATTCCCGTCCCTCAAATGGGGTATAACGCACCCGAAGAAAAACCCGAGCTTGCGGAGCTCGGAGGCTATATAACCGGCCCCCTTCTGCTTGAGGGGCAGGTCGACGTAAATACAATCGAAGCGCCCGAGCCTGAGGTGCTTCAACTGGAACCGTATTTCTTTCAGTGTCATCTTCCCTATTCTTTCAATCACTATCAGCGCCTGGTTGTGGTCGTGCCTGATGGAAACGTTCGTGCGGCCTTTCTGTCTCCCTCCAATGCCCGATTCCTCGTCTTCGGGCGTGAGTCTTCTGCCGAAACCTATACTCTCATAAACAGCGGCAATCAGGTCCTTGTAATCATGCGGCACATGAGATGTCTCGGTTCCGGTATCCGAAATCGGCGTGAACATCATCGCGACCGACTGGCGCCTCGGTCTCTCGTCTTCGGAAATATTATGGAATGAGACCGTGCCCGGGCTGTAGCCGAGCAGGAAGCCAGTCTCCCTGCCGCCAAGCTCGATGCTCCCCTTCTGACTATAAGGATGGACGGTGACCGCCTCTCCGTAAATCCCTACCACATCCATCGGAGAGACGCGGTCGATCAGATAATTTTTCAGCTTCTGGAAGATGCCCCTTCCCCTGTAGCGCGGATCGACTACGGCTTCTCCCGACTCCGTAACCCTCGCGCCGGGCGTGTTGAATATAAACCCTACGTGCC
>JBIOKC010000309.1:0-2177 GCA_044451425.1 Thermodesulfobacteriota bacterium | reverse complement strand
GTCCTGATGTGTAATATAGGGGTCTGGTTTCAGTATCTCCTTCGATTCCTCATAAACCTCGTCGTAGGAGGGCTCGCTCCTCCACCTGTTCCAACGCTTCCTTATAGACTCGGGCATCGAATAGGGCGTGGCGAGCGATATAACTCCCTTCAAATGTGGATAGCGTTCGGGGTCGTTCCTGATCGACGCGTATCTGAGCACCATGCACGTGCCGAGGCTGTATCCGGAGAGAATGGTTTTTTTATACCCAAGGTTGACTAGATATTCAACCGCACTGTCTATCTGCAGCATTACGTCGTCTATTAACCCGTAGCCGAAGAAGAGTCCGAAGTTCGCCATGCGCGTATTTATGGCGAGCGAAGAATAACCGCCCTCGGCGAGTATCGGCGGGAGGAAGCGCTGGCTCCCGTCGAGAAAATTCCCGAGGAACCCGTGGACGTGGACTATCGCCGTGTCCTTTTCCGGTATGCGGTCGTCCCTAACGGTGCTATGGTAGTAGAGGGCATCTATCTTGCCCCCGCCCGACGGTATGGAAACAAGCTCCTGCTCCATGTATTTCATACCACTATCCAGTCAGACACGCGATGTGCGCTCATGCATGATTTCTTCTATACTCATCTTCAAATACCGGCAGCTGAGTTCGGTCCATCCGCCCTGAGCTTGTGGCTCGTCTCGGCGCTCGTCAGGGCGGGGCCTGCCGGAGCACTGAAAGTCCGAGCCGTAGCCGGGAGGGGCCGAATGGCTAAGGTCTATTTTAGCAGAGATTGGGTTAGGAGAATAGCGCAGGTATTAATCTGGCAAAGATTTGCGGATTAAATTCACGCGGGTCCGGAAAAATAACTCTCGGGGTCGCTTATAACCCTGTCGGCGAAGCGCTTGGCCTCTTCCCAGCTTGAGGATTCGCCAAGGAGCAGAACATTCTTCGACACGGCCCCCGCGGCGAAGACCGCCTTAGTCTTCGGATTCCAGATTATCTGCCAGTTGTCTCCGCCATTTCCCCTGACCCAGCCGAAGGGAAACGTTCCGACTTCGCCCAACTATATACACTCCGTACCGAGAGAATTGACGCCCTTTACATGGCGCGCAAGAGTAAATTATTGTCAAACCGGCTTTTGTCAAGCGGCGGATTAGCGTATCTTCCTCACGACTTCATTCGTGCTCACGGGGCTCGTGAATACGACCTGAGTGAAGCCGCACTCCTTCATCCTCTCCATGGCGGTCTTACCGTCGGAGACGGTTAGTAGGAACGGTGCGATGAAAGACTTCTGGAAAGGACAGTTGAGGCAGGAGAAAACGATGACCTCGTTCAAATCACCCCTAGACGAAATCTGAATCGTGGGATAGTCCTTCCGGTACTGCGCGCTCCAGTCGTTAAGACAGACGAGCCTGTTCGGATCGGGGAATACTTTCGGCACATCGACGACGATCGTTTGGGACCCCCTCCTCCCCTTGAATATCGCCCGCGAGAAACCGCATTCATGTAGCCTCATCATCCCCGTTTCTCCCCTGTATTCGGTCTCCAGGAACGGCTTTACATAATGCTCGTTCAGGCTGCAGTCGGGACAGCGAAAGACAGCGATTTCGTTATATTGTCCCTTCGTGGTGACGGTGATATCGGCCTTTTGCTGCTGATAGAGCTTTGTCCAATCCTGTGCGCAATAGAGACGCTGGGGCTCCCGCTCGATATCAATCCCTTCGATACTCTCCGCTTCTTCCATGGTCTCAACCGGAGCGTTCTGACCCCGATGAGAACCCTTTGCGCCCTTGGTGTGATGCCCACTTTTGGTAGTACCGGCCTTGGTAGTGCCAGACTTGGCAGTACCGGTAATACCAGCACCGGTCATGGTAGTATTGGCAGCCTGGGATTTCGTAACGCCGAAAGCCGATAGAAACAGGGCCGTTAATGTAAGAACCAAGATAGCATAGATGTACTTCATTCCAGTCATCCTCCTCTCTTCCACTTATTTTACAGCATTTCGAGTATATTTGGAATACTCTATAGTAATACATGAGATTCGTCCCAGAAACTTCGGGGGATATTGAGGAGTTGGGAATGTGGGGATCGAAGAAGAAGGGACCGGCCTCCGTAAGGCCCGTGTGAAGGCTCCCGCACGACGACCCGGAGGAACGGCGATATCCCCATGCAGATTCCAGTCGTAAGACCACACTATGTGTGC
>JBIOKC010000308.1:0-2187 GCA_044451425.1 Thermodesulfobacteriota bacterium | reverse complement strand
GTCTAGCACGGCGACCTTGGCTGCAATGAACGCATGGTAGTACCTGTAGAAGATCACCATCACGCATAGGGCGGCGACGACGAGAGGCATGGCATGTATGGTCATACTTATATCCTCGTTCCGGAACTCGTATCAGAACTGTCAATTGTAATGGTCGAAGTAACTACCAGCGCCGACAATCTTATCATATTTTTCAATCGACCTGTTGTCCTTCTCGCCCCTGCTTACGTAATTTTAATAATTTCGGTCTTTAATTCAATCGGCTCCCGCTCCGGGTGCGTGAGGGGTTACGGTCATGTTTTACCGGGGGTTCCCCCATCTCTTGACATTACTGCGTTTTCTGATATGTTTTCCGCATCTTTAGGAGAGATGAGTTTAGCAATTTGCTTCGAGTAAGGCTCATAAATTACGGCAATAATACCTTTCGGGAGTATTTTTCCCGCGAATTGATATATTTCACTCCAAGTGTTCCTGCGGCTATAATTAAGTATCCTGGCCCGCTCGTCTCTCCCGCTAAAACTTTGATCTGAAAATTACCGAATGTTATCGATAAAACAAAGGAGAATTTGATATGGAGATAAGCAGCCACACATTAATTGTGATCGTTTTATGTATAAGCTTGCTTTCTCTGGCATTTGCGGGCTATCTGGCGAAGTATGTTCTCAGCTCCGATATGGGCACACCCGCAATGCAGGAGATAAGTAACGCGATTAAAGAGGGAGCCGAGGCGTTCCTCAAGAGACAGTATTCGACGATTATTATGATGAGTATAGCAGTCGCGGCCCTCATGTTCCTGGTTTACTGGTTTATTGCCGGTGATAAAGATGCAGCCTGGCGTACGACAGTAGCCTTCCTTTTCGGAGCGGGTTGCTCGGCTCTGGCGGGTTATATAGGGATGTGGATATCCATAAGGTCGAACATCCGTACCGCGAGCGCCGTGAGGACGAGCCTCGACAGGGCCCTCCGGATATCGTTCAGGGGCGGCGCGGTCTCGGGTATAACCATAGTCGCCATGAGTCTTCTGGGAGTGGGGATTCTTTTCGTGCTCTACGGGGGATACAGCGAGAATGCGGAGGTATTGAAGAGGGTGCCGTATCTTATAGTCGGGTACGGGTTCGGAGCGAGCTTCGTCGCCCTTTTCGCCCAGCTCGGCGGAGGTATTTATACGAAGGCGGCTGACGTTGGAGCCGACCTTGTCGGTAAAGTCGAGGCCGGTATACCTGAAGACGACCCCAGGAACCCCGCGGTTATCGCGGACCTCGTCGGAGATAACGTCGGAGACTGTGCGGGTCGTGGAGCGGACCTGTTCGAGTCCACGGCTGCCGAGAACATCGGTGCGATGATCTTGGGTGTTGCACTCTTCCCGCACTTCGGAATCAAAGGGATACTTTTTCCGCTCGTAGCCCGTGCGTTCGGACTCATAGCCAGCATGGTAGGAATATCGCTGGTTAGGCTAAAGAATGAAAATGAAGACCCTATGCAGTCGTTAAACCGCGGATACTACATCACCTGCGTCTTTGCTGTAGCAGGGTTTTATGTAGCGACATATTTCCTCCTCAATAACAATCTTTGGCTCTTCCTTGCGGGTGTTATAGGTATCGCGACCAGTATCGCGTTCGTTTACATCACGCAGTATTATACGGAATACAGATACCGTCCGGTGAAATTTATAGCCGAGGCGTCTCAAACGGGTCCGGCCACAAACATCATAGCCGGTCTTGCAGTCGGGCTCGAGTGTACTGCGCTTCCCGTGCTTACGATTTCGGCGGCCCTTATAAGCGCGTATTACTGCGGCTTACACGGCCTCAGGGAACTCACCGATATCTCCCAGACGGGGGCGGGTCTCTATGGCACTGCTATCGCCACCATGGGTATGCTCGGAACTGCGGCGTACATCCTTGCGATGGACACATTTGGCCCCATCACGGACAACGCGGGCGGTATAGTCGAAATGAGCAAGCAGCCTGAGGAAATCAGGAACAAGACGGACAGGCTCGATGCGGTCGGAAACACTACCAAAGCGCTTACGAAGGGATACGCTATAGCCTCGGCGGCGCTTGCTGCTTTCCTCCTCTTTTCTGCTTACATGGATGAAGTCACTCACCTTACCGGAAAGGTTTTCGCTACCGTCGATATAGCTAATGTGCAGGTCTTAGTAGGCGGCCTTATGGGCGCGATGCGCGTATT
>JBIOKC010000307.1:0-2188 GCA_044451425.1 Thermodesulfobacteriota bacterium | reverse complement strand
TCCTGATACTGCTCGTAATATTGGCATTACTGATTCTAATGTTTGTGGGTATTTATAACGGGCTAGTAAAACTAAGAAACACCTCCGAGCAGGCGTGGTCCGATGTCGACGTGCAGCTGAAAAGGAGATATGACCTGGTCCCAAACCTGGTCGAGACCGTAAAAGGATACGCTTCGCACGAAAAAGATACATTCGAAAAGGTGGTCGAGGCCAGAAACATGGCTATGCAGGCTACTTCTCCAGAGGACAAGGCCAAGGCCGAGAACGTTCTTCAATCCACTCTCAAGAGCCTCTTTGCGCTCGCTGAAGCTTACCCGGATCTTAAAGCGAACCAGAACTTCATACAGCTCCAGACGGAGCTCGCAAATATTGAAGATCAGATTCAGCTCTCCCGCCGCTACTACAATGCTGTCGTTAGAGACTTGAACACTAAAGTCGAATCCGTACCTAGCAATATCGTTGCGAACATGTTCAATTTCCAGAAGAAGGAGTATTTCGAGCTCGACTCGGCAGAGGAAAGAAAGGCCCCTCAAGTGAGCTTCAGTTAGAATCGTACCAGTCAGACATGGACATTTTCCCGGATGAGCAGAATAACACCGACAAGAATATTAATTCTATTCCTCTTAAGCCTCGCTTTTTCCCTGAGCGCTCGTTCGGAAGAGATAAAGAATTTTCACTCGGAAATATTCATCAACCGGGACGGAACTATAGACGTCCGGGAGAATATTGAATATGACTTCCAGTACGCCGTGAGGCACGGCATTTACAGAGATATCCCTTACGATTATGACCTCGGATACAAGAAGTACAGCATCAAGCTCGATGTCCATAATGTTACTGACTTTAACGGCAAGCCTTATAAATACGAGGTCAGTAGCTCCGGGGGATATATTCACATTAGGATCGGCGATCCGGATACGACTATCACCGGCGTACACGGGTATAAAATCGAATATACGGTGAGGGGAGTCGTAAGATTTTTCCAGGACCACGACGAACTATACTGGAACGTAACGGGGAACGAATGGAGAGTCCCCATAATGGGGGCGAGCGCCAAAGTTTACCATCAGGAGGGCGTGAGCGATGGCGTCAAGGCCGAATGTTATACGGGCTCGATCGGGTCAAAGAATGAAGACTGCACTTACAATATTACACCCGGAGCCGTCGAGTTTCGGGCTTCAGGCACGCTATGGGCAGGCCAGGGATTTACAGTTGTCGTCGGGCTCCCGAAGGGATTTATCGTGGAACCCTCATCCGAGACCAAAGCGCTATGGTTTATCTACGACAACTGGTATTTCGCTCTGCCCTTCATCACCCTCTTCGCAATAGGGTATATATGGAGCACACGCGGACGCGACCTTGCGGGAAACGGCGTCATCACGGTTAGATACGAGCCGCCAAAGGATCTAACGCCCGCGGAAGCAGGAACACTGATCGACGAAAGAGCGGACATACTTGATATTACATCCACGATAATCGATCTTGCAGTAAGGGGTTATCTCAAAATTGAAGAAATTGCGAGCTCAAAATTTTTCTTTTTCTCCAACAGGGATTACAAACTGGTAAAGCTAACAGAACCGGCTCCGGGCGAATTAAAACCACACGAGGAAAAGGTCTTATCGGGCATCTTCAAGGATAAAGATACTGTGCTGGTATCGGACCTCAGGGATAAATTCTACACAGAGCTTCCGTCTATAAAAAGTGCCCTTTACAACGAGCTCGTCGACAAGAAATATTTCCCGACAAACCCAGAAAGGGTTAAGAACATATACAAGTGGACCGGCATTATAATTCTTGTAGCGTCATTTATCGCATTCAGCAACTTCCCGCTGAAGCTCTCGGTCGCGCTTTCAGGGCTTATCATCCTGATATCATCGAGATACATGCCGAGAAAAACTAAAGAAGGAGCTCTTATGAATGAAGAGCTTCACGGCTTCAGAGAGTTCATAGACAGGGCGGAAAAGGACAGAATCGAGGCCCTGGCAAAGAATGACCCGACCCTATTCGACAGAGTCCTTCCGTTCGCTTTAGTATTCGGGCTCGCAGACAGATGGGCTAACGCTTTCCGGGACTTATACAAAGAACCGCCCTCCTGGTACTCGTCGCCGAACTACGGAAGCAATTTTACGCCCAATCTATTCGTTTTAGATCTGGGAAGGAGCCTGAGCATGATGAACAGTTCGTTGAC